>JBBQNZ010000017.1:0-39613 GCA_038330415.1 Actinomycetales bacterium
TGTCCGCGTCGTGGGCCGGCTGGCCCTGGCGGCACTTCTGGTGGGCGCGGGCGTGGGCCATCTGACCTCGCTACGTGAGGAGTTCCAGGCACAGGTCCCGTCGTGGATCCCGGTGGACCCCGATGTCGTGGTGGTCGCGTCGGGCGTCGTGGAGCTCGTCCTCGGTGCCGCTCTGTCAGTGGCGCCCCGCCGCTTCCGACACCTCGTCGGGTGGGTTGTTGCGACGTTCTTCGTCGCGGTGTTCCCGGGCAACATCTCGCAGTACCTCACGCACACCGACGCCTTCGGGCTCGACAGCGACTCGGCGCGCGCGCTGCGCCTGGTCTTCCAGCCCGTCCTGGTCGCCTGGGCGCTCTGGTCCACCGGCGCATGGCAGGCGTGGCGCCGATCGAGGGCCAAACCACAGGACGGCTGAGTGTCAGAGACGTCTCGGCGACCACCCTCCCGGCCGGCACGGACGGAGCCAACGAATCGACGAGGCACTCGCGCCAGGAACTCACGGATCGTGATCGAGCCCGGCGGGACGGTGCACGACGTCGACGTCCACCGAACGCGGCAGCGACGGCTCATCTGCGTGAGGTGTTTCCGGGTCCCGCGTGAGGTCTTCGGTACCGCACGCAGGTCGCACAGCGACCCCGAAGCACCCGTCACAGGCAGGTTCGTCGCAGCTCAGGACGTTCTAGCGTCGCCAACCGCGAGTGCGTGTCAGCAGGGGGTTGAGGGTTCGAGTCCCTTCGCCAGCACTCGCACTTGACCTTGGCAGTTGCCCCCTCTGAACCGAGCGAATGTCCTCGTTCGCTGGCCCGAACTCGTAGGCCCCCGTGGTGCTACAAGCGTGCGGCGAGGCGGTGGTAGGCCGCGCTCCACCGCAGCTCGTTCTCGAGGGACGCAATGGTCGTCGAGTCGTCGATGACCACGAGCTCGGTGGAGAGCATCGTCGCCAGGTCGCGGAACTCGGGAGTTCCCACGGCAGTCGACAGCACGGTGTGGTGGGGTCCGCCGGCGAGGATCCAGGCCTCGGCCGAGGTGGCGAAGTCGGGTTTCGGCTCCCAGACTGCGCAGGCGACGGGCAGGTTGGGGAGGGGCGCGTCGGGCTCGACGACGGTGATCTCGTTGAGGGTGAGCCGGAACCGGTCGCCCAGGTCGTTGATGCCGACCACGACCGCGGGTCCGGGGGCCGCCGTGAAGCGCAGCCGCACCGGGTCCTCGCGCCCGCCGATGCCGAGCGGGTGGATCTCCAGTGTGGGGCGCGTGCCGGCGATGCTGGGGCACACCTCGAGCATGTGGGCGCCGAGGATCTTCTCCGAGCCGGGCGTGGCCAGGTCGTAGGTGTAGTCCTCCATGAACGAGGTGCCGCCCGGGCGCCCGGCGGACATGGCCTTGGTGGTGCGCAGGATGACCGAGGTCTTCCAGTCGCCCTCACCGCCGAACCCGTAGCCGTCGGCCATCAGCCGCTGCACGGCCAGGCCCGGGAGCTGCCGTAGCCCGGCGAGGTCCTCGAAGTTCGTGGTGAATGCGGTGAACCCGCCATCGGTGAGGAACTCGCGCAGCCCGATCTCGATGGCTGCGCCGTAGCGCAGCGAGTCGTGGCGTTCGCCCCCGGGCCGCAGGTCGGCGGCGACGTCGTAGGCGTCCAGGTACTCGGCCACCAGGTCGTCGATGGCAGACCCGTCGACAGCGTCGACCCGTTCGACCAGCTCGGTGACGCCGTAGGTGTTGACCGAGACGCCGAACCGCAGCTGCGCCTCCACCTTGTCGCCCTCGGTGACTGCGACCTCGCGCATGTTGTCCCCGAACCGGGCCAGACGCATGGTGCGCAGCTCGTGTGCCCCACGGGCGGCGCGGGCCCACGCCGCAACGCGTTCGATGACGACGGGGTTGCTCACGTGGCCGGCGACCACCTTGCGGGCCACCCCCAATCTCGCCCCGATGTACCCGAACTCGCGGTCACCGTGGGCGGCCTGGTTGAGGTTCATGAAGTCCATGTCGATCGTCGACCACGGCAGCGCTGCGCCGGCCTGGGTGTGCAGGTGCAGCAGCGGCTTGCGCAGCGCGTCCATCCCGGCGATCCACATCTTCGCCGGGGAGAACGTGTGCATCCAGGTGATGACGCCGGCACAGTCCGGATGGGCGTTGGCGGCGAGCACCTGGGCGTGGATGGTCGCGCTGTCGGTGAGGACGGGCTTCCACACGATGTCGGCGGGCACGGCCCCGGAGAGCTGGAGTCGCTCGACGACCTGCTGCGACTGAGCGGCGACCTGACGCAGCGTCTCCTCGCCGTAGAGGGGCTGGCTGCCGGTGAGGAACCAGATCTCGAGGGAGCGTTCGGCGATGGGTGTCATGGGAGGTCCTTGTCGGTCGTGGACGGCGCAGCTCGGCGCTGGCCGTAGACGTTCTGGTAGCGGTCGAACAGGGAGTCGACGGCGCGCGGATCGATGACCGTCGGCTCGCCCAGCTGGCGCGCGATGTGCACGGTCCGGGCGACGTCCTCGCACATCACCGCGGCCTTGACGGCGGAGCGGGCGTCCTTGCCGATCGTGAAGACACCGTGGTTGCGCATCAGCACCGCCGAGGAGCGGCTGCCGGCGAGCGTGTCGACGATGCCCCGCCCGATGGAGTCGTCGCCGATCAGGGCGAACGGACCGACGGGGACGTCGCCCCCGAACTCGTCGGCCATCATCGTGAGCACGCACGGGATGGCTTCGCCACGTGAGGCCCAGGCCGTGGCATAGGTGGAGTGGGTGTGCACCACTCCACCGACCTCCGGCAGGTGCCGATAGACGTAAGCGGCGGCAGCGGTGTCGGAGGACGGGGCGAGGTCGCCCTCGACGACCTCGCCGTGCAGGTCGCACACCACCATCGACTCCGGGGTGAGGTCGTCATAGGCGAGCCCGGACGGCTTGATGACCATCAGGTCCTGCCCGGGGACGCGGGCCGAGACGTTGCCCGCGGTCCAGACGACGAGGTCGTACCGCGTGAGCTCGGCGTGCAGGTCGCTGACCGTGCGGCGCAGCGCCTCGATGGTGGCGCGGACGTCGTGCGCAGCGGTCATGTCAGTGACTTCCTGGGTGGGCCGCGGTGCTGCCGCGGATGACGAGGGGCGGCGACAGGAGTGGAACCGGGGACGCGCTCTCCCCGTGGATGGCCGCCATGAGCACCGTGATGGCGCGCGCTCCGACGTCGGCGAAGTCCTGGTGGACCGTCGTCAGCGCAGGGGTGAGGAAGGCGGCCTCGGGGATGTCGTCGAAGCCGACCACCGACACGTCATCCGGTAGTCGCCGACCGGCCTCGTGCAGGGCCCGCAACACACCGAGCGCCATCTGGTCGTTCCCCGCGAAGACCGCCGTCACGCCGGTGTCCGCCGCGATCGCTCGACCCGCGTCGAAGCCGGAGGCGGCCGACCAGTCACCCACGAAGGGTTCCTGCGTCGCCAGCCCGGCCCCGGACATCGCCGTCCGCCAGCCCTCGACGCGCGCCCGGGCCTCGGCCCAGTCGGCGGGCCCGGCGATGTGGACGATGCGCCGGTGTCCGAGCCCGATGAGGTGCTCGACGGCCGCGGTCGCGCCGGCGACCTGGTCGACGCCGACGCTCAGCGGAGCGCGCGACAGGTCGCCCTCGACGACGACGACGGGCAGCTCGCCCGGTCGGGACCGGGCTGCGTCGACCGCGGCATCGTGACCGGCGACGACCACGACGCCCTCGACGCCGATCCGGACCAGGTCGTCGATCGCGGTGGACAGCTCGTCGCGCGTCACGTCCACGAGGTCGATCGAGGCCACCGCGAAGCCGGCCGCCCTGGCGGCCGAGCCGACCCCGTGCTGCGCACTGCGCGGGCCGAAGTACGACCCCGAGGCGGTGACGATGCCGACCATTCCCGAGCGCCCCCGGACCAGTGCGCGCGCCGCGGTGTTGGGGCGGTAGCCGAGCTGGTCGATGGCCCGCTGCACCTTGGCTCGGGTGGAGGGGCTGATGTTCGGGTGGTCGTTGATGACACGCGAGACGGTCTGGTGCGAGACCCCGGCCAGCCGGGCGACGTCGCTCATGACCGGGGCGCGGACTGCGCTGCGCTGCATCCCACATCTCCTTCACGGACCCACGAGATATTGTTAACGATCACAATCAGCAAGTCAAGACAGCTCCGCTCGTCGAGGACGGCAGAAGATTCCTCATCCGCTCTGGCGATGTTAGCGATATCATTCGCGTGCGGCAATGATGGGGGCCACCAGTGAGGAGCACGCCATGACAGTCCGTCCCAGCGGCAGCGACGTGATCGTCGACGGGCGCGCCGTGCTCGGCATCGAGCTGGGCTCGACCCGGATCAAGAGCGTGCTGATCGACCCGCAGGGCACCCCGCTCGCCACCGGCAGCCACACCTGGGAGAACCAGTTCGTCGACCGGACGTGGACCTACTCGCTGGAGGACGTCTGGTCGGGCGTGCAGGCCAGCGTCGCCCTGATGTGCGCCGACGCACAGGAGCGGCACGGGGTGCGCCCCACCACCTTGGGGGCGCTCGGGGTGTCCGCGATGATGCACGGCTACCTGGCCTTCGACGACTCGGGGCGGCTGCTGGTCCCATTTCGGACCTGGCGCAACACGAGCACCGAGCGCGCGGCCACCGAGCTCACCGACCTGCTCGAGTTCGCCATCCCGCTGCGCTGGTCGATCGCCCACTTCTACCAGGCGATCCTCGACGAGGAGCCCCACGTTGCCCGGGTGGCGTCCCTGAACACCCTGGCCGGGTACGTTCACCAGCAGCTGACCGGGCTGAGCGTGCTCGGCGTCGGCGACGCCTCGGGCATGTTCCCGATCGACGCGGCGACCAAGGACTTCGACGCCCGGCGCCTCGAGCAGTTCGACACGCTGGTCGCCGACCGGCATCCGGGCCTCCGGCTGGCCCGCCTCCTCCCCACGGTGCTCAGCGCGGGCGCGGAGGCCGGCCGCCTCACTGCCGAGGGCGCGGCGTTGCTGGACGCCACCGGGCAGCTCCGCCCGGGAGCGCCCCTGTGCCCACCCGAGGGAGATGCGGGCACAGGGATGGTCGCCACGAACGCCGTGGCACCGCGCACCGGGAACGTCAGCGTCGGCACGAGCATCTTCGCGATGGCCGTCCTCGAGCGGCCACTGCTCCAGGTGCATCCTGAGGTCGACCTGGTGACCACCCCGGCCGGCGACCCGGTCGCCATGGTCCACTGCAACAACGGCGCCAGCGAGCTCGACGCCTGGGCGGGGGTCTTCCGCGAGTTCGCGGCTGCGATCGGGCACCCCGTCGACCCCGACGACGCCTTCCGCGCGATGCTGCACGAGGCCCTGTCCGGCGACGCCGACGCGGGCGGGCTGCTGGCCTACAACTACCTCTCGGGAGAACCCATCACCCGCCTCGTCGAGGGGCGGCCCCTGGTGCTGCGCAGCCCCGACAGCCGGCTGACCCTCGGCAACTTCGTGCGGGCCCAGGTCTATGCCGCCTTCGCCACCTTGAGCCTGGGCATGCGCGTCCTGGCCGAGGAAGGTGTCGAGCTGGACGTCATGGTCGCGCACGGTGGCCTCTTCCGCACCGAGGGTGTGGCGCAGCGCCTCCTGGCCGCCGCGATGGGCACCGCGGTGGCAGTCGGTAGGGATGCCGGCGAGGGGGGCGCCTGGGGCATCGCCGTGCTGGCCTCCTACCTGGGGCACGCCGAGAAGACGGACCTCGCCGGCTACCTCGCGGCCCGGTTCGCCACCGGTGCCACCGTGACCGTCGTCGAGCCCGACCCGGCCGACGAGCGCGGCTTCGCGACCTTCCTGGAGCGCTACGAGGCGGGCCTGCCGATCGAGCAGGCCGCCATCCGGTTCGACCAGGAGCGATAACATCACGTCACCGCCGTCCGGGCCGTCACCACTGATCGCCCAAGGAAGAGACCATGGACTCTGAACCCCGCACGGACCTGCCCTCAGACCCGCAAGCCCCCAGTTCCGAGATGCCCTCGCGTGTCCTCGGCCGGACCGGGCGCCCGGTGTCGGCCATCTCCCTGGGCACCTGGCAGCTCGGTGCGGACTGGGGCGAGGTCGGCCCCGACGAGGCCCAGGCGGTCCTCGAGGCAGCGGTGCAGTCCGGCGTGACGATGTTCGACACCGCCGATGTGTACGGCGACGGCCGCAGCGAGCAGTTCATCGCCGAGTTCCTCGCGGCCCATCCAGGGCTCGACACGTTCGTGGCCACCAAGATGGGTCGACGTGCCGACCAGGTCCTCGAGAACTACTCGATGGCGAACTTCCGTGCCTGGACCGACCGTTCGCGCTCGAACCTGCGAACCGACACCCTGGACCTCGTCCAACTGCACTGCCCCCCAAGCGAGGTCATCAACAACGACCAGGTCTTCGACAACCTCGACACGCTCGTCGCAGAGGGGGTCATGGCCGCCTACGGCGTCAGCGTCGAGACGGCAGAGCAGGCGCTCAGCGCGATCGCCCGGCCGGGGGTGGCGTCGGTCCAGATCATCATCAACGCCTTCCGGCTCAAGCCCCTCGACCGGGTCCTGCCCGCGGCGCTCGAAGCAGGGGTGGGCATCATCGCGCGAGTCCCGCTGGCGAGCGGCCTCCTGTCGGGGCGATACGACGAGTCGACCTCCTTCGCCGCCGACGACCACCGAAGCTACAACCGGCACGGGGAGTCCTTCGACCGGGGTGAGACCTTCTCCGGGGTCGACTACGACGAAGGGGTGCGAGCCGCCAGGGAGTTCTCGGCCCTCGCTGCCTCGCGCGATCTCTCGCCCGCCCGTGCAGCGCTCGCCTGGGTCGCCCAGCTGCGCGGCGTCACCACGGTGATCCCGGGTGCCCGCTCCCCCGAGCAGGCCAGGCAGAACGCGAGCGCGGGCTCCGTGCCCCCGCTGGGCCCGGAGTTCGACGCAGCGGTCACCGAGCTGTACGACCGCCGCCTGCGGGCCTCGATCCACGACCTCTGGTGAGCGGGTCTGCGGTCACCTGATCCGGTCGGCAGCGGTCACGGGCTCACCGGCCGAGAGGGTGCGCTTCGACTGACCGCTACCGCTGACGTGTGGATTCGCGCACCACGGGCCGCGTCGGCAGGGGCGTGTCGGGGGTTGCGGGCTCATTCTCCTCCAGGGCCAGGAGGACCTTCTGCATCATCATCTCGCCCAGCGCAGCGAAGTCCTGGCGAACTGGTCGAGGTGCCGGGGCGGCCGGTCAGCGACCTTGTCTCGGACATGACCGCGATGCGAACGGCTCACGTACGTGCCGCTCGGCCAGCTGCGGCCGCTGGTCTGGCCTTGGTGAGAAGTTCACCGTCCGTACACGATCTGCCGGTGACTACGGGGCAGCCGGTTGCCGACCATCAAGTATGGGTCGCCAACCGCGGGCCGCACGCTCACACACGGAGGACACACGTGACTGACAACCACCACCTGAAGCGCCGCACGTTCGTCGGCCTGACCGCCGCCGGCATCGGCGCCGCTGCGATCGGCGGGGCGCCCGGCGCGAGCGCCAGCCCTGCGCGCTCCTGGCCCCGGGGCTCTCGCGGTCCCGGCTACGGGCCGCTCAGGCCCGACCCCGCCGGCCTGCTCGACCTGCCCGCCGGCTTCCACTACACGGTGCTCGCGGTGGCCGGCAACAGCGGCAACCCGATCCCCGCCACCACCCTCGACGACGGCGGTGAGCTCAGCCCGGCCCGTTATGACGGCACCGGCTCCTTCGCCCGGCACGGTGGCGGCTGGGTCCTGGTGTCGAACCACGAGAACGGCAACGGCATCCCCTTTCCGGTCACTGCCGCGGTGCCCCACCGGCCCGGCATCACCTACGACGAGGGCATCCCGAAGGGAGGCACGACGTCCATCACCGTGGACCGGCGCGGTCACCGCGTGTCCGAGGTCGTGTCCCTGGCCGGCACCTGGTCCAACTGCGCCGGCGGCAAGAGTCCGTGGGGCACCTGGCTCACCTGTGAGGAGACCGAACAGCGGGCCGACCCCGCGCAGGACATCCGCAAGGACCACGGCTATGTCTTCGAGGTCCGCCCGCTCGAGCCGACGAACCCGCTCAACGCACGCCCGATCAAGGCCTTCGGCCGCTACCCCCACGAAGCCGTCGTCGTCGACCCCCGGCGCGGGCACGTCTACAGCACCGAGGATGCCGGCAACCCCAACGGGCTGCTCTACCGCTGGAGCCCGGAGGGCCGCGCGCCACGCGGATACGCGGCGCTCGCCGATGACGCTGGCACGCTCGAGGCGATGTACGCCACGAAACATGGCTCCTTCGTCCCGGACCTGTCGGTCTTCAGCAGGCTGGGGACGACCCTGAAGGTCGCGTGGGTCGAGGTCCCCGACCGCGACGCCCGCACCACCTCGACCCGCAAGCAGTTCAACTACCCGGGCGTCACCGGCGCGCCAGGCGGTGACGTGACACGGTCCCGCAAGCTCGAGGGCATGTGGTGGGGCGACGACGGCTTCTACTTCGACGCCTCGTTCGCGCGGGGCGCAGCCGACGGGTCGGCCGCCGAGCACGACGGGCAGGTCTGGTTCTACGACCCGCGTCACAGCACGATCACCCTGAAGAGCTACTACCCCTACACCCCGGCCGACCAGGACTCCGACCCCGACGGACCGGACAACCTCACGGTGAACCCCTACGGGGGCCTCGTCCTGTGCGAGGACGGGGAGGGACAGAACCACCTCGTCCTCGACGACCTCGAGGGCCGCTGGGCCTTCTTGGCACTCAACCGTCAGGACAGCGAGATGGCCGGCGCGAACTTCTCGAACAACGCGCAGTTTCTCTTCGCCAACTCCCAGGACCCGGGGGTTGTCTTCGCGATCACCGGGCCGTGGAAGGCCAAGCGGCACGACGACGACCATGACGGACGGGGCGACGACCGCCACGACCACTGACCTGCGCGTCCTCGGCTGACGGGTGACCCGCCCGGTCCACGGATCGGGCGGGTCACCTGGGCGCCCTCCCTGCCCGGCCGATCATGACAAGGCGTTCACCGCAGCGACGAGGTCGGGCATCTTGTCGAAAGCGCCTTCCTCGTTCACCCCGACGAGGCCGACGATGACGTGCTGCGTGCCGATGGCACTCAGCCGACCGAACCGGTCCACGACCTGCTCGACGCTCTCGTGGGCGAGGTCCACCCGGCTGAGCACCGTCTTCTCGATGTCGGCGTAGTTCCTACCCACCGTCTCGCAGTGCCCGCGCAGCACGTCGAACTTCGCCTGCACCGCCTCCGGGCCCATGTCGAAGATGTTGCAGGCGTCGGCGTACTGCGCCACCAACCGCAGCGTCTTCTTCTCCCCGCCCCCGCCGATGAGGATGGGCGGGTGGGGCGTGGAGAGGGCGGCCGGGGAGTTGAGCGGGCGCTCCAGCCGGTAGTGCTCGCCTTCGAAGGCACTGTCGTCTCCGGACCACATCCGGGCGGCGATCTGCAGGGTCTCCTCGAGCCGCTCGAAGCGCTCGGAGGTGCCCGGGTAGGGCACGCCCAGGCCGCGGTGCTCCTCCTCGTTCCAGGCCGCGCCGATCCCGAGCCAGGCGCGGCCGCCAGACAGGACGTCAAGGGTCGTCACGGTCTTGATGAGAAGCCCGGGATGACGGTAGGTCACGCCGGTGACCAGGGTGCCCAGCGTGATGGTATTCGTGACACCCGCGGCATACGCGAGCGCTGAGTACCCCTCGAGCATCTCGTGTTCGGGCGGGCCGATCATCGAGATCTGGAAGAAGTGGTCCATCACCCACAGGCTCGCCATGCCGGCCTCGTCGGCGTCGCGAGCGATCCGGGCGAAGGTCGGGCCGATGCTCGCGGGAGCGCCGGGCCAGGTGAAGTCCGCGATCTGCAGTCCGATCCTCATGCGCCAACGGTAGCCCCGTCGGTCAACGCGCTCCTGGCCTCAGGATGAACGCCGCGTGCGACCGCAGCCCGCCACCCGCTGGCCGGCCGACCTCACGCAGCGGTGCGCGCGGCATCCACGGCAGCCATCGCGTGGTCCAGCGACACCGCGAGCGGGCGCACGCTCTGCGTGGTCTTCGAGAGCAGGAGTCCGCCCTGCAGAGCGCCGAGCAGGCCCAGGGCCAACGCGTCTGCGTCGCTGCTCTCCGCGAGCTCGCCACCGTCGATGATCCGCTGCATCCCGGCGGCCAGAGCGCCGTGCCACGCCTCGAAGGCGTTGACCGAGGCCTGTCCGGCAGCGGTGTCGTCGCCGGCCACCTCGCTCGCGAGTGCGCCGAGGGGGCAGCCGCCGAAGGTGACCAGCTGACTGTTGACCTGCACGAAGTGGTCCTTCCAGGCTCGCAGACCGGCCAGGGTCGAGAACTCGGCGAGGTGGGGCTGCTGCCCGCTGAGCACGACGTCCTGCTGCCACGCGATGACGGCACAGACCAGCGCCGTCTTGTCGGCGAAGTAGTGGTAGAGCTGCGACTTGCTGGTGGAGCTCGCCTGGCAGACGTCGTCGAGGGAGGTGCCTCCCACGCCGTGCTCGTAGATCAGCGCGGCGGCTTCGCGCACGATGCGCTCCCGGGTGGCGCGCCCCCGGGCCGTCGGGGGCGTCGCGCTTCCACCTGCCTTCGCCATCTCCATCACGATACCGATGACTGGACTCATCGGTCCATCCACCTCAGCCGGGATGTGACGGGACTCTTACGGGCTCCGATCCTGCCTTGACGGTGCGGTGCGGCGCTCCCAGCATTGGACTGTTCAGTCCACTACGAGAGCGGCAGTCGATGAAGCGCCGACCCGCCGCCGCCACGATCGGCCGCCTGATGCCCGAGACCCTCCTGGAGCAGCTCACCTCCCACTCGTGCCGGGCCTGAGCGCCGCATCGCCCACCCTCACCGCCCACCCGCACCGCCCCACCAGTTGTGGCGCCGCACCAGGCGACGCCCGCAACCCCACAAGGAGAGCAGTCATGTCACACCAGACCGTCCGACTCATCGCCGCCGCAGCGGCTCTGGTCGGTGCCTCATTCGGACTCGTCCCCTCGGCGCAGGCGTCCCAGGCCCACCAGGCCCACCAGGCCCATGCCGGTGCCGTCTATGTGCTCGGTAACCAGCCGAGCGGGAACGAGGTGATCGCCTACGTGCGGGGCGCCGATGGCCGCCTGTCCTCGCCGCACAGCTACCCCACCGGCGGCACGGGCACGGGATCGGGCCTCGGCTCGCAGAACGCGGTCGTCCTCGACGACTCGGCCAGGCACCTGTATGCCGTGAACGCCGGCTCGGACAGCATCACCTCCTTCGACGTGACGACAGACGGGCTGCGCTGGAGGTCGACCGTCCCCTCCGGCGGTGACCAGCCCGTCAGCGTCACCGTGCGCGGCAACCGCGTCTACGCCCTCAATGCCGGCGGCACCGGCAACATCTCTGGGTTCGCAGTCCACGACGGGAAGCTCACACCTCTGCCCGGCTCGACGCGCAGCCTGAGTGGTGACGCCACGGACCCGGCACAGGTGTCCTTCTCCCCGAGCGGCCGCGAGCTGGTCGTGACCGAGAAGGCGACCAACCTCATCGATGTCTACCGGCTCAACGGTCAGGGCGTGTCCTTCGGGCGCACCTCCTTCACCTCCGAGGGCGCCACCCCGTTCGGGTTCTCGTTCACCCCGTCGGGCTACCTCGCAGTCTCCGAGGCCGGCCCCAGCGCGGCCTCCACCTACCGGATCTCGCCCCAGGGGGTGCGGACCGTGAGCGCTTCGGTCGGGAACACGGAGGCTGCTGCGTGCTGGCTGGTCGTCACGGCGAACGGGAAGTACGCCTACACCGGTAACGGTGGCGGGTCCCAGTCGATCAGCGGCTACCGTGTCGGCCGCTCCGGGACGTTGTCGTTGCTCACCCCGGACGGCCGCACCGGCACCGCTGCTGCCGGGGTCTCCGACATCGCCCTGAGCAGGTCGAGCGACTTCTTCTACGCGCGGCTCGGCGATGGCACCGTCGGTGCCTACCGCGTCGCCCGCGACGGGGGCCTGGACCCCCTGCCGGTCGCCGGCGGTCTCCCCGTGGGCGCGGCAGGAGTGGCTGCCCGCTGACCACGCCGACACTCACGCACCAGCGACCTGGGCAGGCGTGGACCTGCCCAGGTCGCTGGTGTGTCGTGGCACCGCGAAGCGCTCTCGTGCGTGGGCGGCCGGCGCGGGCAGCCGGCCCTTCGCTGCGGCCCACCTGGTGGGGCAAGAGCGTCAGGAGTGGCCGTGGTGGCGAGGGTCGCCCACCCGCACGGCAGCGCTGAGGTCGGTCGCCCGCGCGTCACGGGGCGAGACCGGGGGCAGCCGGAAGCTGTGCTCGATCGTCGCCATGATGGAGGTCGTGTCGTAGGTGGTGCTGTCGACCCCGGACTTGACCATGCCGGCCGACAGGACCAGGGCGGGGATGCGGGTGCCCGGCCCCCAGGCGTCCACGCGCGGCGGTGAGACGTGGTCCCACTGCCCGCCGAACTCGTCGTACGTCACCACGACCAGCGTCTTCTTGGCCTGCGGGCCGGACGTGATCGCCTTGAGCAGGTCGACGAGGTGGTCGCTGCCGTCGGGCTCGCTGGCGTAGCCGGGGTGCTCGTTCTCGGCGCCGTAGGGCTTGACGAACGACACCTGGGGCAGCGTGCCCGCCTTCGCCGCGGCGAAGAACTTCGTCTCGTCCTGCAGGTGCGAGCGTCCGGGAGCGCCCTCGGCGTAGTTCTCGAAGTAGTTGAACGGCTGGTGGTGGAACTGGAAGAGCGGGCCGGGGTTGCCGGCGGCGGCGGCGTCCCAGCCGCCCGAGTACCAGTTCCAGCTCACGCCGGCGTCGCTCATCCGGTCACCGATGTTGGGGTAGACGGCGTCGTCGATGAGAGGGATCTTCGCGCCGCCACCAAACGGCACGCTCGACGGCTGCACGGTGTTGACGGCGATGTTGCCGCACGCCGCCGTGTAGTCGAAGGCCGCGCCGTTCGGGCAGGCCACGGTGAGCTGGGAGTCCCTGACCGCCGACGTGGCGGTGTAGAGCGGGTAGGAGGTCGGCATCCCGTTGCTGTCGGTGATCGAGTTGAGTGCCGTGGGCGTGGCACCCCCGGTGTCGACCGGGGCCCGGGCCGCGATGAGGTACTGGTGGTTGAGGAACGAGCCGCCGAAGGCCGCCTGGAAGAACCGGTCGGCGACAACGTAGTTCGGCGCGCCCTTGCTGTGCAGGTAGCGGTAGACGGGCAGCGACTGCGTCGCGTAGCGGCCCATGGTGAGGCCCACGGCATCCGAACCCGTGACGTAGCGGTCCTGCTTACCGCCGTCGATCTGGTACTGCTCCTGGTAGAAGCGGTGGACGATGTCACGGGTGCAACCGCCTGGCAGGCCCGTGCCCTTGAGCACCCCGTCGGGGGCGAACACGCCGGGTGCCGGGCAGGTGGTGTCGGTGGGCCGGATGTACCGGTCGATCGTGAACCAGCTGTTGCGGAAGTGGCTCGCGGGCACCCCGTGGGCCGGGTCGGTGCAGGTCGTGGCCAGGGGGGACGGCGAGGTGAGGTTGACGTCGTTCTGCAGCAGGCAGCGGTATGCCGTGCCGTCCTGTGCCACCTGGGTGGTGGTTCCCCGGGCGTTCTGCAGGCCGTTGACGACCCGCCCGCCGACCCGACCCCACTGGCCGTACAGGTTGTCGAACGAGTGGTTCTCCTGGTAGATGACGACCAGGTTGGTGTAGCCGCCGGGCAGCGGTCCGGCATGGTGCCGGTCACCATGCGCTGTCGCGGCCGCGGGCACCGCCGCGACGAGTGCCAGGCTCAGGGCGCCGGTCAGCAGGCCGATGGTGGGCCAGGACGTCCGTGCGTGTCTCATTGGAATCCCCTTCTTCGCTTCGGCCGCGCGGGGCGCCGTGCGGTCCAGCCTTCCCAGATTGCCACCGATGGCACCCGCCGGCGAGGCGAGACGGCACGCAGATGTCGATGCCGAGTCGGGGCCACCGAGTGGGACGATCGGTCGCCGGGCAGCGCCGACCATCGCGCAGCGGCTCACCCCCGCCGGCTTTTCCTCGGCGGCGCTCGGCTGTCGGTGATGATGGTCCGATGCCAGTGGGCCCCCTCGACGAGCAGCAGGCCCGTGCGATGCGGGCCGCACCGCTCACGTACTCCTCGCCAATGGCAGCGGATGCCGCGGCATCCGCCGGCTTCCGCGTCCTGAACCGGTCCGCCGTCCTGACCCGACGGGACTTCGATGCCGCCGCGCGCGACCTCCTGGCGTGGCGCCTGCACGAGCGGGCCGGTCTGCGGGTGGCGGCCTCGGACGTCCCCCTTCGCCGGGGGACCGTGGTGCTGATGCGTTGGGGGCCGGGCCCGCTGTCGGTGCGGATCCCGTGTCGCGTGCTCGACGTCATCGACGAGCCGACCCTTCGTGGCTTCACCTACGGCACCCTGCCGGGCCACCCCGAGGCGGGGGAGGAGCGGTTCCTCCTCGAGCACGTCGCCGACGGCGGCATCCGGCTCACCATCAGCGCGGTCTCGCGACCGGCCTCCGCGCCGGCCAGGCTCGGCGGGCCGTTCACCCGTGCCGCGCAGGCCCTGATGACGCGCCGCTACCTGCGTGCTCTCGATCGGCTGTAGCCGTTGCCTCCGCTGCCGCGCGGTTGACCCTGTGGATGCCGGCGCGAGAATGGCCGGATGCTGCGCGGTTCGCAGGACACCGTCGGGTTCCGGCTCTGGCCACCGGTCGCGGTCGGCGCGCCGCTGCTCGTCGGGTGGCTGGCCACCGCGCGGTGGGGTGACCCGATCTCGCTCGGAGGGTGGCGGGTGCCGCTCGGGTGGCTGCTCGTGGTGCTGTTCGCCGGGTGGAACGGCTGGTCGCTGTGGCTGTTCGCCCGGCACGACACCGGGCTGCTGCCGGGGCAGGCGACGCACTCGATGATCGAGGAGGGGCCGTACCGCCTCTCCCGCAACCCGTTGTACGTGGGCATGCTGGCGCTGTACGTCGGGCTGGCCCTGCTGGCACCCACGTTCTGGGGGCTGGTCCTGTTTCCGGCGGCGGTGCTGCTGGTGCTCTGGGGTGCGATCCAGCCCGAGGAGCGCTTCCTGCACGAGCGGTTCGGAGAGCCGTACGACGACTACAGACGGCGGGTCCGTCGCTGGCTGTGACCGGTCGGGCCTGGGCGACCGGTTGGCCACGATCACCTCGTGGATCGCTGGGCGGGGGCGCCAGCCCGCAGCCGTAGCCGCGCCGCGGGGCGTAGCGAACGCGCGGTTGTGGTCAGGCCACCTCGAGGGTGACCTCGACGTTGCCGCGGGTGGCGTTGGAGTAGGGGCACACCTGGTGGGCCTGCTCGATGACCTGCTGGGCGACCTCGCGGCTCAGCGCGGGCAGCGCGACCTCGAGTCGCACGGCCAGGCCGAAGGCTCCGTGGTCGTCGCGGCCCAGCGAGACGTCGGCGACGACCTCGGAGTCGGTGGTGTCGACCTTCATCGACGCGGCGACCAGTTTCAGCGCCGAGTGGAAGCAGGCGGCGTAGCCGGCCGCGAAGAGCTGCTCGGGGTTGGTGGCGCCACCTTCGCCGCCCATCTCCTTCGGGGTGCGCACGGGGGCGTCGATGTTTCCGTCGAAGGTCTGGACGTGGCCGTTGCGGCCGTCCCCGGTGGCGACGGCTGAGGCGGTGTAGAGAGTGTTCATGCCCGCAATTATATTGTGCACAATACAATCGTGCAAATTGGAACTGGTACCCTCACGGGGTGAGCACGAACGACCCGTTGGACCTCGACCGGCAGATCTGCTTCCCGCTGTATGCCGCGACCCGCGCCGTCACCCGCCGCTATGCCGAGGTGCTGGCCGACGTCGGCCTGACCTACCCGCAGTACCTGGTCATGCTCGCCCTGTGGACCGACGGCGCGCTGTCGGTGGGCGAGCTCGGCCGACGGCTCCGGCTCGACTCCGGCACCCTGACGCCCCTGCTCAAGCGGCTCGAGGCCTCTGGGCGGGTCGAGCGGCACCGCGACCCGCACGACGAGCGCCGGGTCGTCGTGACCCCCACCTCCGAGGGGGAGCGGCTGCGGCACGACGTGGTCGGCGTGCCCCGGGAGGTGGCCCGGTCGATCGGCTTCGAGGCCGAGGAGTTCGTCCAGCTGCACCACCTGCTCACCGGGCTCATCGAGAACCTCGACGGAGCCGGGGTGTCGGCATGAGCGGCCCGCAGTGGGCCGACACCGCCATCTGGTGGCACGTCTACCCCTTGGGCTTCGTCGGCGCCGACACGACCACCAACCCGCACGGCGAGGTCGCCCACGAGCTCGGCCGGATCACGTCGTGGCTCGACGACCTGCTCGACCTGGGCTGCAACGGGCTTCTGCTGGGGCCGATCTTCGACTCCGAGTCGCACGGCTACGACACCGTCGACCACCTGCGCATCGACCCGCGGCTCGGGGACGACGCCGATGCCGACGCACTGTTCAGCGCGTGCCGTGAACGCGGCATCCGGGTGCTGCTCGACGGGGTGTTCAACCACGTCGGCCGTGCGCACCCCTGGTGGCAGGAGGCCGTGGCGGCCGGTCCCGGCTCGCCCGCGGCGGCCCGGTTCGCGAGCGGCACGGGCGCCCGCACCGTCGACGGCCTCGAGGTGCAGGTGTTCGAGGGCCACGACACCCTCGTGGTGCTCGACCACGAGAACCCTGAGGTGGCGGCGGCCGTCAGCGACGTCATGGCGCACTGGCTGGCGCGCGGCATCGACGGATGGCGTCTAGACGCCGCCTACGCCGTGCCACCCGCGTTCTGGCGCACCACGATCGGGCCGCTTCGCGAGAGGTTCCCCGAGGCGTGGTTCGTGGGTGAGGTCATCCACGGCGACTACGTGGGCTACGTCGAGGAGTCCGGCCTGGACTCGGTCACCCAGTACGAGCTGTGGAAGGCGATCCGCAGCTCGATCGAGGAGCAGAACTGGTTCGAGCTCGCCTGGTCGCTCCAGCGCCACGACGAGTTCGCCGAGGCGTTCCTCCCGCTGACCTTCGTCGGCAACCACGACGTGACCCGGCTGGCGTCGGCGATCACCGACCAGCGCCACGTGACCCACGCGGTCGCCGTGCTGTTGTTCGTCGCGGGAGCGCCCGCCGTCTACGCGGGCGACGAGCGCGGGCTCACCGGTACCAAGGAGGACCGGGCCGGCGGGGATGACGCGGTGCGCCCCGAGTTCCCCCGCTCACCCGCTGAGTGGCCGCGAGGCGAGGTGTTCCACCGGCATCAGGAGGCGATCTCGTTCCGGCGCAGGAACCCGTGGCTGGCCCACGCGCGCGTCGAGACCTCACAGCTGAGCAACGAGTCGGTGCTGCTCACCGCCACCGGCCCGGAGGGGGAGCACGCCGAGCTCGCGCTCAACCTCTCCGACGAGCCCGTGGGGCTGGGTGACCAGGAGGTTCCCGCCCACTCGTGGACCCTGCGGCCCTGAGCCCCGTGCTCGCGCCGCGGTGCCCGGGTCGCGACCGCGGTAGGTTTGCCTCTTGACCGCCGTCGGGCACGCCGTGGTCGGCGCCCCCGTCCGACGGCACCGATCTCGCAACGCTGCGACGCGCGGCGGCACCCGAGCAGGGTGCGGTCCGGCGCGAACCGCCACCCGCGAAACGCGGCCGAACCCTTCGACCGGCGTCCCAACCAACGGAGAAACGTGAACCACCCCCACCACATCGCCCCGACCCGCCCCGCGCAGCGCCTCGTCCTCACGACGGGAGGCGCGCGATGAGCCGCCGGGGGCCTCGCCGCAAGAGCAGCGACTCGCTGCCGGTCCTGCCGCGCAACGGCCTGCGGGTCGTGCCGCTCGGTGGCCTGGGCGAGATCGGCCGCAACATGACGGTCTTCGAGCACCAGGGACGGTTGCTCGTCGTCGACTGCGGGGTGCTCTTCCCCGACGAGCACCAGCCGGGCGTCGACGTGATCATCCCCGACTTCGGCTGGATCCGGGACCGCCTCGACACAATCGACGCCATCGTGCTCACCCACGGCCACGAAGACCACATCGGCGGCGTGCCCTACCTTCTGCGCGAGCGGCCCGACATCCCCGTCGTCGGCTCACGGCTCACCCTGGCGCTGATCGAGGCCAAGCTCGTCGAGCACAAGATCACCCCGCGCACCGTCGTGGTGGCCGAGGGCGACCGCCGCACGTTCGGTGCCTTCGACTGCGAGTTCGTCGCCGTCAACCACTCGATCCCCGACGGGCTCGCGGTCGCCATCCGCACCGCCGCCGGGCTGGTGCTGCACACCGGCGACTTCAAGATGGACCAGTTCCCGCTCGACGGCCGGGTCACCGACCTGCGTGCGTTCGCCCGTTTGGGCGAGGAGGGGGTCGACCTCTTCCTCGTCGACTCCACCAACGCCGAGGTGCCCGGGTTCCTCCTCTCTGAGGAGGAGCTCGCCCCGGCCATCGACACCGTCTTCCGCACCACCACCGGCCGGGTCATCGTCTCGAGCTTCGCCAGCCACGTGCACCGCATCCAGCAGATCCTGGATGCCGCCCAGCGGCACGGCCGCAAGGTCGCGTTCGTGGGGCGCTCGATGGTGCGCAACATGGGCATCGCCCGCGAGCTGGGCTACCTCAAGATCCCCGACGGGCTCGTGGTCAAGGACCTCAAGGCGCTCGACCGGCTGCGCCCCGACCAGCAGACGATCATCGCCACCGGGTCGCAGGGTGAGCCGATGGCGGCCCTGGCCCGGATGGCCAACCGCGACCACCCGGTCAGCATCACCGCGGGCGACACGGTGCTGATGGCCAGCTCGCTGATCCCGGGCAACGAGAACGCCATCTACCGCGTCATCAACGAGCTCACCCGCTGGGGGGCGACCGTCGTGCACAAGGGCAACGCCAAGGTGCACGTCTCCGGCCACGCCAGTGCCGGCGAGCTCGCGTACTGCTTCAACATCATCCGGCCCACCAACGTGCTGCCGGTTCACGGCGAGTGGCGCCACCTGCGCTCCAACGCCGACATCGCCATCCGCACCGGGGTCGAGCGCGACCGGGTGCTCATCGCCCAGGACGGCTCGGTCATCGACCTCGTCGACGGCCGCGCCACCATCACCGGCACCGTGCCGGCCGGGCTGGTCTACGTCGACGCGATGACGGTCGGGGGCGCCACCGAGGAGACCCTGCACGTGCGGCGCACCCTCGCGGAGGAGGGCGTGGTCACCATCGTCTGCATCGTCGACCCCGACACCGGCAAGCTGCAGGAGGACCCCGACTACCTCGCCCACGGCTTCCCGCCCGAGGTGATGGACTTCTCGGCGGCCACCCCGGCCATCCAGGCGGCCCTGGTCAAGGCCGCCAAGGACGGCATCGAGGACCTCGACCAGATCGAGGAGCTCGTGCGGCGGGCGGCATCCACCTGGGCCCAGCGCACCCACCGGCGCAGCCCGCTGATCATCCCGGTGATCGTCGACGCCTGAGCCGCCTGGGACAACATCGACCTATTGGTCGATGTTGTCCCACCCCGGGTCCGGCACCGGGTGCCTGGCGCGTCCGGGGCGGCCGCCCCGGGTGGGGCTACGTTTCTGGTCATGACCGATGCCGTGGCCCACCGCGAGGGGGCGACCGCGTGACGACCGTGCTCGCCGTCGACCAGGGCACCTCGGGCACCAAGGCGGTGGTCGTCGACGCCGACGGCACGGTGCTGTCGGCGGTGGAGGTCACGCTGCGCCCGCGCCACCTCGACGGGGGCGCGGTCGAGCAGGAACCGCAGGCCCTGCTCGACTCGGTCATCACCGCGGGCCGCGGCGCCCTCGACCAGGCGGGGGTGCCGGTGCACGCCGTCGCGCTGGCCAACCAGGGCGAGAGCGTGCTCGCGTGGGACCCGGCCACCGGCCGGGCGCTGACCCCGGTGATCGTCTGGCAGGACCGGCGGGCCGAGCCGTGGTGCCGGCGCAACGCCGCGCACCGCGACCGCGTGCACACCCTCACCGGGCTCGAGCTCGACCCCTACTTCTCGGCGCCGAAGATGCGCTGGCTGCGCGACAGCCTCACCACGGAGGGCGTGGTCACCACCACCGACACCTGGCTGGTGCACCGGCTGTGTGGCGCGTTCGTCACCGACGCCTCCACTGCGAGCCGCTCCCTGCTGCTCGACCTCGATGCCGTCGCGTGGTCGCCCGAGCTGCTCGGCCTGTTCGGCCTCGACGGCGAGCGGATGCCGCGCATCGTCGCCAGCGACGAGGTGGTGGGGGAGACGGACCTGTTCGGGCCATCGCTGCCGGTGACCGGGCTGATCGTCGACCAGCAGGCCGCCCTGCTCGCCCAGGCGTGCCTGGAGCCCGGCACGGCCAAGTGCACCTTCGGCACCGGTGCCTTCGTGCTCGCGCAGACCGGGCGCGACGCGGTGCGCTCGGCATCGGGCCTGACGTCGTCGGTGGCCTGGCGGCTGGGGTCCGAGACGTCGTACTGCCTGGACGGCCAGGTGTACACCGCGGCCTCGGCGGTGCGCTGGGCCGTCGACGCCGGGTTCCTCGACAGTGCGGCGGGGCTGGATGCCGGTGCCGCCCCCAGCAGCGACGGGGTGCTGTTCGTGCCGGGCTTCGCCGGCCTCGCCGCCCCCTGGTGGGACCCCACGGCCACGGCCACCATCAGCGGCCTGCGGCTGGCACCGGTGCCGGGCAGGTCGTCCGGGCGCTGGTCGAGGGCATCGCGTGCCAGGTCGCCGAGCTCACCACGCTGGTCGGTGACGACGTCGGCACGGCCCTGACCCGGCTGCGCGTCGACGGCGGGCTGACCCGGTCCAGCGTCCTGATGCAGGCCCAGGCCGACCTGTGCCAGGTGCCGGTCGAGGTCTACCCGTCGGCGCACGCCACCCCTCTCGGTGCGGCGGCCTGCGCGCGGCTGGCGCTCGAGCCCGACGTGGACCTCTCGGCCGTCGTGGGTGGGTGGACCCCTGAACACACCTACACCCCTGCGTGGTCCGCAGACCGCGCCCGGACCCATCTCGAGCGATGGCACCGCCTGGCGGAAGTGGCTCTGGCACAGGAGAAGTCGTGAGCACCCGGGTTGTCGCTGCTCAGGGGGCGGTGTTCGACGTGGCCGTGGTCGGGGGCGGCGTCGTGGGGGCCGCCATCGCCCGCGAGCTCGCCGGCGCCACCGCCAGCGTGGCAGTCGTCGAGGCACGCGCCGACGTCGGAGACGGCACGAGCAAGGCAAACACCGCCATCCTGCACACTGGCTTCGACGCGACCCCGGGCACCCTCGAGTCGCGGCTGGTCGCGCGCGGCTACGAGCTGCTGGGCGCCTACGCGCAGCGCACCGGCATCCCGATCGAGCGCACCGGCGCCCTGCTCGTGGCGTGGACCGACGAGGAGCTCGACGCGCTGCCGGGCCTGCGGGACAGGGCGATTGCCAACGGCTACCTGCAGTGTGAGCTGGTCGCGGCAGACGAGGTGTACCGCCGGGTGCCGCGGCTCGGGCCGGGGGCGCTGGGCGGGCTCACCGTGCCCGGCGAGTCGATCACGTGCACCTGGACCACCACCCTCGCCCTGGCGACCGATGCCCGGCGGCGGGGCGCCGAGCTGTTCCTGGAGCACCGGGTCACCGGGGTGCGCGCCTCGGACGGGCACACGGTGCTGGCGACCGACCGCGGCGAGATCCACGCCCGGTGGGTGGTCAACGCCGCGGGCCTGGGTGCTGACGTCGTCGATGGGTTCTTCGGCCACGACCGCTTCACGGTGACACCGCGCCGCGGCGAGCTGCTCGTGTTCGACAAGCTGGCCCGCCCGATGGTGCCGCTCATCGTGCTGCCGGTGCCCTCGAAGGCCGGCAAGGGAGTGCTGGTCAGCCCCACCATCTACGGCAACGTGATGCTCGGGCCCACCGCCGAGGACCTCACCGACAAGGGCGCCACCGGCACGTCGGAGGCCGGGTTCGAGTTCCTGCTGGGCAAGGGCCACCGGCTGATGCCCGACCTGCTCGACGAAGAGGTCACCGCGGCCTACGCCGGCCTGCGGGCCGCGACCGAGCACGCCGACTACGTCATCGACGTCGATGCGCCGCAGCACTACGTGCTCGTGGGCGGCATCAGGTCGACCGGGCTCACCGCCGCGATGGCGATCGCCGAGCACGTGCGAGCCCTGCTCGCCGAGGCGGGGTTCGCCCCCGCCGACCGCGACGACCCGCCGCCACCGCCGCGGATGCCGAACCTCGGCGAGGCCACCCCCCGGCCGTACCAGGATGCCGACCGGATCGCCGCCGACCCGGCCTACGGCACCGTGGTCTGCTTCTGCGAGCGGGTGACCGCCGGCGAGATCCGCGACGCCTTCGCCTCCGACCTGCCACCGGCCGACCTCGACGGGCTGCGCCGACGCACCCGGGTGCTCAACGGCCGGTGCCAGGGGTTCTTCTGCGGCGCTGCGGTGAGTTCCCTTCTGACTGAGCATCTTTCGGGTGACGGAGTGCGGTCGTGAGCGCCGACCGGGTCGCCGTCGCGGTCATCGGCGGCGGTCCGTCCGGTCTCACCGCGGCCTCGGCCCTCGCGCCGACCGTCGACGGTGAGGTGCTCGTGCTGGAGCGCGAGGTGGACACCGGCGGCATCCCCCGGCACAGCGACCACCTCGGTTACGGCATCCGCGACCTGCGCCGCGTCGTCACCGGGCCGGCCTACGCGCGGCGCATCACGGCATCCGCCCGCGACGCCGGCGCCACCCTCGAGACCCGCGCGATGGTGACCGGCTGGGCCGGGGAGCGGCGCCTGGAGGTCACCTCCCCGCGCGGCCGCCGGGTCGTGCAGGCGGATGCCGTCGTGCTCGCCACCGGTGCGCGCGAGCGCCCGCGCTCGGCCCTCCTCGTACCCGGCGACCGGCCGGAGGGCGTCTACACCACGGGCCAGCTGCAGAACCTGGTGCACCTGCACCACGCCGCTGTGGGGACCCACGCCGTCGTCATCGGCGCCGAGCTGGTCAGCTGGTCGGCGGTGCTCACCCTGCGTGAGGCGGGCTGCTCGGTCGCGGCCCTGGTCAGCCGGCACCCCCGGGCGGAGGCCTACGCGGCCTTCACCGTGCTCGGTCGCAGCGTGCTGCGCACACCGGTGGTCACCGGCAGCCGAGTCGTACGGATCGACGGCCGGGAGCGGGTGCGATCGGTCGAGGTGGAGCAGATCGGCACCGGGCGGCGGCGCACCATCGAGTGCGACACCGTCATCACCTCGGGAGACTGGGTGCCCGACCACGAGCTCGCCCGGCTCGGCGGGCTCGACCTGGATGCCGGCACCCGCGGACCGGTCGTGGATGCGGCACTGGGCACGTCGCTGCCGGGGGTCTTCGCGGTCGGCAACCTGGTGCACCCGGTCGACACCGCTGACGGTGCCGCGCTCGACGGTCGGCACGTCGCCGGTGCCGTGACGCGGTGGCTGGCGAGTGGGCGGGGCAGCGAGGCGTCAGGTGCGCCGGGGGCAGGGCTGGAGGGTGGCCCACGGCCAGGGTCGGTGCACGTCACGGCGGCACCACCGTTCCGCTGGGTGACCCCTCAGCACGTGCCGGTGGGCGGTGGGGCCCCGCGCGGGCAGCTGCTGCTCTGGGTCGACGAGTTCCACCGGCTGCCCGTGGTCCGCGCCCGACAGGGCGGCTCGGAGGTGGGCCGGGTGCGGGTGCCCTGGCCGGCGGCACCCGGCCGTATCTTCCGCGTTCCCGAGAAGGTGCTAGGCGCCGCCGACCCGGCTGGCGGCCTCGTCACGCTGCACCTGGGGTAGGTGCGAGAGGGCCGGTCAGCGCGTCATCGACCTGAGCCGGCCGCGACGTGCTGCCCGACGGTGGCCCGCGAGCGGAGGCGCTCGATCGAGTCGACCACCACGTTGGGGTGGGTGAGCGGGACCATGTGCGCCGCGCGCGGCACCGAGACCACCTCCGCCAGAGGCGAGTCGGCCAGCTCGGCGCACCATCGTGCCGAGGCGATGCGGTCGCGCTGGCCGCGGATGACGTGCGTGGGGACGGCCAGCCGCGCCAGGCCGATGTCCGTGCGATACCGACGGATGCGAGTCATCCCACGCAGCATCGACACCGACCCCGTCCACCGGTACTGCGGCGCGAGAACCGGTGCCTCTGAGAGGCGCTCGTGCACCGCGGTGCCGACCCACTGGGCCATCATGCGCGGCCACGACTGGGCGCGGGGGTCGGTGACGGGGCCGACGAGCACGAGCCCGACGACCCTGGACTCCTGGGTGGCGACGTCGACGACGACCGGGCAGCCGGCGGAGTGTCCGACGAGGATGACGTCGCCCGTGGACGGCAGGGCCGCGAGCACCCGGCGGCTCTGCGCCTCGACGTGCAGGTCGGCGTCCGGCCCAGCGCGCCGCCCGAGCGACGGGAGGCTGACGACCATGCTCGGGCCGGTCAGAGCGGCGCGGACGCCCGCCCAGCTGCGGGCGTCGAGGCCGAGGCCCGGGACGAACACCACGACGGGGCCGGCCGTGGGCGAGTCCGTGATGGACCACCGGGGAACGGGGGTGGGTCGGAAGCGGGAGCCGGACTTCTGGGACACGGGAAACCTCACGGTGGTGCTGGCGGCGGGTCGACGGCCGGCGCAGGGCGGGCCGTGGGCACGAGGTCAGTGCTCGGTGGTGTCCTCCACGGCCCGGGCCGACTCGACGTCGGGGGCGCCGTGGCCCTCGTCCTGCTTGACGCCGTCGATCTCGTCGACCAGCCGCTGTCGCTCCTCGTCGTCGACGTCGACACCCGCCTGCTCCAGACCGTCGTCGAGCCGGGACTCGATGGTGGCCGGCTCGGCGCTGTACTCCCACGAGGTCACCTCGTCGACGACGTTCTGGGCTGCCTCGGTCGCGGCGTCGTCCTGCTCCTGCTGGTTCGGCGCGTCAGTCATGTGGTTCTCCCTCGGGGTGTGGGTGTCTTCTGAAGCGCCCTACCCGTTCGCACCGCGGCCCACACCACGGGCGTGGCACGACCCCGACCGGTAAGGCGTGTGACATGGACCACGGCCCAGCCGGGGCTGAACCCCCAGGACGGCGTCTGGGGCGGTCAGGCAGCCCGGGGCCGCAGCCGGGTGGGCCGGTCGAGCAGCCCCGCCTCACCGCGCTGCTGCTCACCGAGGTAGGCGTCGAGCACGAGGATTCCGGCCGTGGTCGCCGGGGTCGCCCACTGCAGCCACCGCATCGAGCGAGCCAGCGAGCGAGCCCGCCCCGCGGCCCTCGGATCGTGGTCGGCGCGCTCCATCGCCTCGCCGAGGTCGGCGCCGACCTTGTACGCGGCAGCGCTCGCCGCGAGCGCGGCCCCGGTCAGTGCGGTCTTGGCGACGACGGCGATGCTCGTCGGTCGGTGGGCGACGACGCGTCGCCGGTTGTCGGCCACGATCGCCAGCCCGCTGAGCAGGTGCAGGCCGATGGCGCCGCCCTGGACGGGCCCCCACTGGGTCCATCCCTCGTCGGCGATGTCGGCCTGCTCGCGTGCGTCGTCACCCTCGCGGCTCGCCGGGTTGAGCGCGACCGCGCCCATCAGCGAGCCGCCGAACCAGACCGCGTTCGTGACCAGGTGGGTGGCGCGAACCACTGTGCTGTAAAGGGACATTCGTCTTCCTCCCGCGTCGTCGGCGACGGGTACCTACCCCGACGGAGGCCCGGCACACTCACCTGCCAACAACACCACCGGTCGGGTGCCCGCTCAGGTTCGCCGTCACCGGCCGGTCACCTCCGGTCGTTCAGTGCCTGCTGGTAGACGGTGATCAGGCCGTCGACGAACGCGGCCACCGTTGCGCGCTCCGCCGGGGTGAGGGCGGCGGACAGCTCGTCGATGCCCTCGGTGACCGGTCGTGCGTGCTCACGTGCTGCCACGAGCGAGCCCCGCACCGGCGCCACCACGACCTTGCGCCTGTCCGTGGGATGCGGCTGTCGTGAGATGTGCCCTGAGGCCTGGAGTCGGTTGAGCACCAAGGACGTGGCCGCTGTCGACGTCTCGAGCGTGCCGGCGATGGCCGTCGGGGTGTCGGAGCCGACCTGAGCCAGGTGGATCATCGTGCTCAGGCCAGCGTCGTCGACTCCGAGACGGTCCTGCACGAGGTGGCGGAACCGGAGCTGCACGGTGAGGAGCTGCATGAGGCGGTCACGGATCCCCTCGTCGACGGAGGACGCCTGAGTGCCGGGCGCCGCTTCCTCTGCCGAGCGCTGACCGGTGTCGGCTGCCGAGTGCTCATCCATACCGAGCAGCGTACAACGGTGTTGGCAATATTCTTGGTAATAAAGCATGTTGCCATTCTTCTCACTGGCTGCCGCAGCACCTGCACGCGGCTTCGCCCTCGCCAGTTCCACCTGAAGGAGCGTCATGACCGACACCGCGACCGCGCCGACCGCCACCGGGGTCACTCACGAACGCCTGGGCAACCTGCGCCGCTGGAACATCGGCCTCACCGTGCTGCACTTCGGGCAGGCAGTCGCGATGCTCCTGCTCACCAACGCGTTCGCCATCGGGGTCCTCTCCTCGTTTCCCGTTGGCCCCCCGGGAACCGAGGGCCTGAAGACCGAGACCATCTTCGACCTGCGGATCGGATGGGCCGTCGCACTTTTCCTCGGGCTGGCCGGCCTGGACCACCTGCTCACGGCGACCTTCGCGCGCACGGTCTACGAGCGAGACCTGGGCCGCGGCATCAACCGCTTCCGCTGGGTCGAGTACTCGATCAGCGCAACCATCATGGTCATCGTGATCAGCCTCTACTGGGGGATCGTCACCATCAACGCGCTGATCGTCATCGCCGGCGCCAACGTCGGCATGATCCTGTTCGGGTGGCTGCAGGAGCGGATGAACCCTCCGGGACGAACCTCGACCACGATGCTCCCGTTCTGGTTCGGGTCGCTCGTGGGGATCACCCCGTGGCTGGCGATGGCGGCGAACCTCTTCTACATCAGCGACGCACCCGGCGCGATCTACGCCATCCTCGTCGTGCAGGGCCTGTTCTTCTTCTGCTTCGGCCTCAACCAGTGGCTCCAGTACCGAGGGGTCGGCAAATGGGCCGACTACGCGTTCGGTGAGAAGACCTACCTGGTGCTCAGCCTCGGCGCGAAGTCCCTGCTCGCCTGGCAGATCTTCGCGGTGTCGCTCGCTGCCTGAGCACGGGCGCGCCCGCCGCTGGCGACACACCGTCAGCCGTGGTGCGTCAGATGACCTCCACCCGCAGTAGCGGAGCTCAGTAGCACCGCCGGTCTCAGAGCGGCACGTCCGGAAGGTGCGCCGACGGACGGACCATCGACAGCCCGATCCGCCGACTCACGCTCAACCGGCTGTCCATGAGGTCCGTTTGCCCGTCCGTGGAAGCACCGCGCTGGCTACCCGACCCGGCCCCGGCTGGGGCGGCAGCATCGCGGCGCCAGGGGGTCCTCAGGAGTTGAGCCCGGCCAGGTCGAGCACGTCGTTCGGGTCGGCCAGGTCCGGCGTGCTGAGGAAGACCGTCGAGACGCCCAGAGCAGCCAGCTCCGCGTGCCGCTCCCGGTGCTCGGCGACCGTGCCCGCGTGGGTGCGCGCCGCGAATGCTGCAGCTTTCGTGCGCCCGCGCAGCCGCTCGACCCGCGCCCACACGTCATCCCGGTCGCGGCCGACCACCGGCAGGTCGAGCAGCGTGACGGCGACCTCGGCCGGGTCGCGGCCCACGTCGGCGCAGTGCCGGCGCAGCACGGACACCTTGTGCCGCACCACGTCCGGCTCCGAGGTGGTCAGGTTGCACGCGTCGCCCAGCTCGGCCGCGATGCGCAGGGTCCGCCGCTCCCCGTTGCCGCCGACGACCACCTCGACCGGGGCCGTGGGCCGCGGGTAGCAGGTCGTCTCGGGCAGGAACACCCCGTCGGCGATGTGCGCCGCGGTGCCCGGCGCCCACAGGGCCCGCATCACCCGGATCGAGTACTCCAGCTCGTCGAGCCGCTCCGATGCGGACGGGAACGGCATCCCGTAGGCCACGTGCTCGCGCTCCCACCAACCGGCACCGATGCCGACGAACGCCCGCCCCCCGGTCAGCGCGGACAGCGTGGCCGCGGCTTTCGCGGTGATCCCGGGCTGCCGGAAGGTGACCGGGGTGCACAGCGTGCCCAGCCGCAGCCCGGTGTTGAGCCCGGCGACCGCCCCCAGCGCCACCCAGGGCTCGGGGATCGGGTCCCAGGCGCGCCCGACCTGAGGGATCTGGATGAGGTGGTCCATCAGGGCCAGGCCGGCGAACCCGGCCTCGTCGGCGGCCAGGGCGACGTCGCGCAGCCACGCCATCGGGTCCTCACCCCACGGGAAGCGCGAGACCTGCAGCAACACCTCGACCCCGGTGGATGCCGTGCGCTCGCCACCCGCTCGCGCCGCACCGTGGGTGGGCGTCGGTTGCGCCGGGGGAATGGAGGTGGCGTCTGGGGTGACCGGGAGGATGACGTCCCACCCCTCCGCCGCGACCTCGTCGGCCACCTCCCGCCGCCGCGCCAGCTGACCGGCCAGCGCCCGCGCGGGCAGTGGCCGGTCACGCTCGGCGTTGCGCCGCCGGCACACCTCATCGGGGGTGTCGAGCAGCACGACCGCGGCCGGCATCCCCGCCACCCGTGCGGCGGACAACCAGCGGCGGCGACGGTCGGCATCCAGACCGAGGGTGTCGACCACTGTGGTCAGCCCGCGGCCCAGCCGGGCCGAGATGATGGCCTCGAGCAGGGCGAACGCGTCCGCGGAGGCGTCGAGGTCGTGGGGGCCGCTGCCGACGACCCCGCGCAGCGCGTCGGACGACACGATCTCCGGTGCGCGGTAGTGCGATGCCGCCCAGGTCGACTTGCCCGACCCGGAGGCACCCACCAGCACGACGAGCGCCGGGTCGGGAAGCGACATGCGGGCAGTCTGCCCGATGCTCCCGACCCGGCGCTCGGGTCGACGGGGTCAGCGGGTGCGCAGGCCCCATCCGTAGCGGAACGCTGGACGGTAGTTGGCGTCACCCACGTTGATCGGCTCCTGCGCGACCGAGCGCGGCCAGGTCACGGGCAGCTTGCCGGTGAACCGGGCCTTGCCCAGCAGCACGTCAGCCACGCCGCCACCCTCGCTGCCCGGCAGCCAGGAGGCGACCAGACCGTCGATCTGGCGGAGCTGGGCCGGCGGGATGACGACCGGGCGTCCCGAGACGACGACGACCACGCACTTCACGGCGGCGGCGCAGACCCGGTCGACCGCAGCGGAGTCGGCATCACTGAGCTGCATCGTCTTCTCCGGGCGCGGCTGGTTGTTGTCGCCCGGGTCGTAGGCCCAGAGCGGGCCACCGACGTCGCCGTACCCCTCGGCGTAGGGCGTCTCACCGACGACGACGACGCCGACGGCACCGCGGGGGACCCGGGCCGAGGCGGTCTCGCTAAAGGTCACCGAGCGGTGCTGCGCGCGGATGCCGTCGAGGATCGTCTGCCCCGGGATGACGTTGGTCGAGCCTCCCTGCCAGGTGAGCGTCCACCCACCGGCCTGGTTGCCGATGTTGTCGGCGTTGCTGCCGGCGACGTAGATCGGCTGCCCCTTCGAGATGGGCAGCACCTTGCGGTCGTTCTTGAGCAGCACCTGCGACTTCTGGACCGCCGTGCGCGCTAGCGCCCGGTGCGCGGGCGAGCCGATGTCGCCGATGTGGGTGCGGTCGGTGAACGGGTGCTCGAAGAGCCCGAGCTCGAACTTCTTGGTGAGGATGCGCGAGACCGCGTCGTCGATGCGCGACATCCGCACCGAGCGGTTGGTCACGTTCGCCTTCAGGGTGGTGATGAAGGTGGCGTAGTCGTAGGGCTCCATGAACATGTCGATGCCGGCGCTGACGCCGAGGGTGACCTGGGTGGCGTACGAAGCCACGCCGGGCTGGATGTGGTGGATGCCCTCGTAGTCGGAGATCACGAAGCCGTCGAAGCCCTGCTTCTGCTTGAGCCAGCCGGTGATGAGCTGCTTTTCGCCGTGCATGTTGATCGGGTTGCCGATGCCGTCGCCGGTCCAGTCGACGTCGGAGTACGACGGCATGACCGAGCCCACGTGGTGCTTGCGCACCGCGGGGACGTAGGGGGCGAGCGCCAGCCGGTCGAACGTCGTGCGGCTCACCTGGGCGACGCCCTGGTCGATCGGGTAGTTCCCGGTCGTGCCGTTGTTCGACCCGGTGCCATAGGTGGTGAGGCCGTCGCCGGCGAAGTGCTTCGCGGTGGCGAGAACGCGGTCGTTGTTCTTGAGCTGACCCTTGCGGCCCTGCAGCCCGTCGATGGCGGTCTCCATCGAGATGACGAGCTCGGGCGTCTCACCGAAGCTCTCGTAGGTGCGACCCCAGCGGCCGTCGCGCGCGACGCAGACGCACGGCGCGAAGGCCCACTGCGGGCCACTGGCCCGGGTCTCCTCCGCGGTGACGTGCGCGACCTTCTCCACCAGTCGCGGGTCACGGGTGGCTCCCAGACCGATGTTGTGCGGGAACACGGTGGCGCCCAGCAGGTTCCCGTGGCCGTGCACCGAGTCGACGCCGTAGAGCAGCGGGATGCCCAGCCGGGTGGCCATGGCTGCGCGCTGGTAGCGGTCGACCATGTCGGCCCAGGCCGTGGGGGTGTTCGGTGTGGGCACCGAGCCACCGCCGGACAGCACGCTGCCCAGGCCGAGGGTGGTGATCTGGGTCGGGTCGGCGTCGATGCCGCCGCGCTCGGCCTGGGTCATCTGCCCGATCTTCTCGTCGAGCGTCATTCGGCTCAGCAGATCGGCCACCCGCCGGGCGGTGGGCTGGCGGGCGTCGAGGTAGGCGGGGCGGGCCTGGGTGCCCTGGCCGGCGGCGCGGACCGGGTCCGCGGAGGCGGAGCCCGCGGTGGCCGTGGCGGCGGCCAGGCCGCTGGCGGTGAGGACGACCGCGGTGCCCAGGGCAACGAGCCGCCGACGAGGTGGTGGAGCGGACGTGGTGGATGGCATGGCTGTCCTTCCGGTCGTGGACCGGTCGGGCGACGAGCTCGGCCCCCGGCCGCATCCCCTGAGGGCGCGTCGTCGCTACCCCCCGACCACGACCCTCCCCCCATCCAGCCGCTTTCACGCGTTGCTTGACCATGTTGGGGACAAACCTTTGCCGCCGCGAGACACGGTCCCGCCAGGCGCTCGCCGCGCAGGGGGGTGCCGAGCGCGCGACCGACCGCGCCTCTGGCACCTCTGTGCCGCAAGCAGCCAGTGGGTCGGCACCACCGTTTCGGCGTCGGTGCAGGCGACCCAGGTCGACGACTCGGCCGGGTGCCCCAGTGCCGCGAGCCCGCGCTCGACGGCGGCGTCGCGGGCCGAGCCGACCCCCGCGCCGGGCAGTGCCATCTGGAAGGCCGCGTTGCACACCAGCACGTCGACGCCGCCGAGCTCGGCCACGGCCCGCTCGGCGAGCTCGCGGTTGGCCTGGGGAGTGCGGAGGTCGGCGGCGTGCAGCACGACCCGGCTGTTCGGGCCGGCCAGCTCGGCCGTGGTGCGCGCGTCGTCCTCCTCCTCGTGCTCGACGTCGCCGTAGCCGACCAGGCGCAGCCCCCCGGCATCGGTGGGCTGGCACCGGGTCACCGAACAGTTGGCGAGCGGGGTGCTGCCGTCGACCTCGAGGCGTCCGACGCCGAGCCGACCCACGAGGAGCCGCACGGGGTGGGGCAGGCGGCGACCGCAGGTGACCGGTCATGAGTGACGAGCCCGACCCCCCGGTCGTGGTCACCCCCGCCCTGCTGCGCAGCCGGCCGCTGCCCTCGCCGGGTGGCAACAAGAACGAGAAGGGCCGCCTGCTCATCGTCGGCGGCAGCCGCCAGACCCCGGGGGCGGTGCTGCTCGCCGCCGAGGCGGCGCTGCGCGTGGGGGCGGGAAAGGTGCAGGTGGCCACCGCGGCATCCACCGCGACCTGCTCGGGGTCGCGCTGCCCGAGTGCTTCCTGGTCGGCCTGCCGGACGACGACGACGGCGAGCTGGTCGGCTCCGCCGCAGACCGGGTGCTCGAGCTGGCGGAGCAGGCCGACACCGTGCTGGCCGGTCCCGGCATCGGGACGCCGGATGCCGCGCGCGAGCTGCTGGAGGCGGTGGTGCCGCAGCTGGCGGCGTCGCTCGTCGTCGACGCGCTCGGCACCGCCTACCTCACCGCGCACCCCGACGGCGTGCGCCACCTCGCCGACGGTGCGCTGCTGACCCCCAACGCCGGCGAGCTCGCCCGGGTGCTGGGCGAGGACGAGGACGAGGACGAGGTGGCGGGCGGCGTGCTGGCGGCCACCCGGCGCGCCGCGCGCCGCACCGGGGCCACGGTGCTGTCCGGAAGCGACAGCTCGTTCGTCTGCGAGCCGTCGGGGGAGACCTGGCGCCTCGATGTCGGCGCCCCGGGGGCGGCGGTGGCCGGCTCCGGTGACGTCAAGGCCGGCGCCGTGGCCGCGCTGCTGGCCCGCGGCCTGTCGCCGGCGAGGGCCGCGGCCTGGGGTGCGTACGTGCACGGTCGGGTCGGCGAGCGGCTCACCGCCGAGGTGGGCCGCACCGGCTTCCTGGCCCGGGAGGTCGTGCGCGGGCTTCCGGCTGCTCTGGCCGAGGTCGATCTGGGTGTCACCGACGGCTGAGCAGGCTCTCGTCGCTTCGGCCGGTGGTCCGGCTGTCGGGGCAGGCCCCTTGCCGGCCCGGGGGCCGTGCGCGGGTACCGGATACCTTCGCAAAGGTGGAGCTGGGCGTCACCGACGGCTGAGCGGCTTTCGTCCCTTCGTCGATGGTCGCCCCCACAGGCAGCCTCGATGTCGCGGTGTCCGTGCCGACCGGGTCGGGCCTCGTGGCGGGCCGCTTCACGAAGACCGGCGACCGCGCCCCCGGACGCGAGAGCGCTGCTCAGCTGTTCAAAATGATTCTGCTGCAGGCGAACACGAGCATTCGAACACTTGTGCGACGGGTCGTTCATCGGTAGAATCGTGTCACCGGGAAGGGGGAGGCATGGACACGTCAGAGCGGCACACCAAGCGGCGCGCAGTTGCCTCTGCCACGCCTCCTGCCGCGGCGACGGTGGACCCTGGCGCCGCCGTGTTGGTGGGTGCACGTCGGGTCGCCGCCGCCATCGCCGAGCCGGGCGCCGCGCGCACTCGCGACGAGTGGCTCGCGGTCGTCGGTGACTGCCAGTCACTCATCAACACCCTCACCGCGGTGCAAGACGCCGCCATCGCCGAGGCCGCCCGCCGCGAGAGCGTGTGGTGTGAAGACGGCACCCTCGGCGAGACGGTGCATGTCCGGGGCCGGGTGACCCTCGATGCCGCCGACGTCGTCGCGCCGGTGATCGGTGCGACGCACCCGCAGGCAGAGCGCCGCGTCGAGCAGGCCGTGCGGCTGGCCGCACAACGCGTGCCGGTGCCCGCTGACGACCGCGACCCGCCCGTGGCGAGCGGGCTGGGTGGGCTCCACGACGCGATGACCGCTGGGCAGCTCGACGCCTACCGGGCCGGGGTCGTGGCCTTCGAGCTCGAGGTGGCACCGGCCGACGTGGCCGACGCGATCGTGTCCGCGCTCTCCGGGCACCTCGGCGACGACTCCTCCTCCCTGCGGCGGCGCACCCGGGTGCTGCTGTCACGCATCTCCCCCGACCTCGTCCGCGAGCGCACCGAGCGGGCGCGCGCCGAGACCGGGCTGCGCCGGTGGGTGGCCGAGCCCGGGGTCGACGAGTGGCACGGCACCTTCCCCAGCGAGGACGCCGCCAGCGCCTGGGCCGCGATCGACCGCCTCGCCCACGACCTCGTCGCCGATGGCACCTGCACCAACATCGAGCAGGCCCGCGGCAAGGCACTCACCGACCTGGTCACCGGCAACGCGACCGTCGACGTCCAGATCGTGCTCACCGTGCCCGCGGACAGCCAGCCGGTCCCCGGAACTCCCGAGGCCACCCCGGCGGCCGCCGAGCCGCAGGCGGGCGGCGAGCACGCGCCTGCACCCACCGCGGCGGCCCCCGAGCCGTACGCGTCCGCAACCACCCCGCAGGCGGGCGGCGAGCACGCGCTTGCACCCACCGCGGCGGCGAGCGACGGGCCAGCGGTGGTCAGTGGTGACGTAGTCGCCCTCGGTCCGAGGAACCTCGGCTCCGACACCCTGACCTCGGTGACCGGCACCGACGCGCGGACCGCATCCGTCGAGTGCACCGACAACCGCGTTGCGGTGACCGCCGAAGCTCAGCACACCTCGGCGATCCACCCGGGCGGGCGGTCCGCACCAGCCGAGTGCACCGACAACCTCGGCGCAGTGCAGCCAGTCCATCAGCCACCCCCAGCAACAGGTGACGGGCACGTGGCTGGCGCCCCGCCTCCCCATCCACCGACGACGGCCAGGTCCGACGACGACGTGGCCCACGCCCCGCCTCCGCGTCCGCCAGCTGTGATCAGGTCCGACGACGACCTGATCGAGGTACAGGGAAGCCGACCGTCCGAACCGTTGCTCGTGCGCCGCGGCTGGTTGCGCGACCACTTGATGAAGAAGCCGACCCGAACCCGGCGCCCGGTGAAGCGGGAAGCACCGCGGTTCGTCCCCTGCGACCCGCTCACCGGGGCGCGGCTCGATCCCGGTGACGACCTCGCCACCGCTGCCTATCGACCGGGTGACGACCTCGCCGCACTGGTCCGCGCCCGCGACGGCCGGTGCCGCTTTCCGGGCTGCAGCGTCGCCGCCCGGTTCTGCGACCTCGACCACGTGCGGCCCTGGCCGCTCGGCGCCACCACCGCAACCAACCTGCTCACCCTCTGCCGACGCCACCACCGCATCAAGCAGCGGCCCGGCTGGCGACTGGCCCTGGCACCCGACGGCGTCGCCACCTGGACCGACCCCACCGGGCTGGTCCGCACCACCGCCCCGCTCAACGCCCTGCACGCCCTGGTGCTCGCCGCCGACCTGGCTCCCGCGGCCACGCTTCCCGACCCACGCCCAGCGGTGCTGCCAGCCATCGACCAGCCCAGATCGCTCACCGCCACGACCGCAACCCCGATGACCGGCGATCGTCCGCTGGTGCCCAGGGCGACGACCCCGGCATGGAGCGCGCTCGAGACCCACCTGACCTTCCGCGCCGAGCACCACGTGCAGCACCCCACGGGCAGCGGCCGGCCGTCCCACCCGACCCACCGCCGCTGTACCTCGGTCGCCGAGTTGCGGGCCGGGCTTGCCCGGCAGAGATCCCGCTCGGCGATGCCGGACGAACCGCCCTTCTGATACCACCAGTCCACGAGGCCAGCCCACGAGGTCAGCCCACGACACCCCGCTCGGTGGCGAACCCGAGCAGCGCGCGCCGGCCCGGCGGCCCGCCGCCGCCGCAGCAACCGACGCCCGAGAAGCGGGCCTCGACGTCCACCACCACGGGAGCCGCGCGAGCGGCCTTGCTGGTCACGGGCCTGTCCGCGGGCGGCTCACCGTCCTAGGCTGGGACCTTGCGTCGAGCGCGAGGAGGCGCACGGCATACGAAAGGGTGGAGCACCATGCGGGCGATCTGGAAGGGCGCAGTCTCCTTCGGACTGGTCAACGTGCCGGTGCGGCTGTACTCGGCCACCGAGAACCACGACGTGCAGTTCCGGCAGGTGCACCGTGAGGACGGCGGGCGGATCAAGTACAAGCGCACCTGCTCCATCGACGGCGAGGAGGTGTCGTACGACGACATCGCCAAGGGCTACGAGACCGAGGACGGCGACATGGTCGTGCTCACCGACGACGACTTCTCCGACCTGCCCAACCGCAGCTCCAAGGAGATCGGGGTCACCAAGTTCGTCCCCGCCGACCAGATCGACCCGATGTGGCTCGACAAGAGCTACTACCTCGAGCCCGACAAGTCCGCGACCAAGCCGTACATCCTGCTGCGCGACGCGCTGGTGAAGGAGCAGCGGATGGCCATCTGCACGGTCTCCATCCGCACCCGGATGACGATGGCCGTGCTGCGCGTGCGCGACGGCGTGATCGTCATGCAGACCATGCTCTGGCCCGACGAGATCCGTGCGGCCGACTTCGCGACGGTGACCGAGGACGACAAGGCCACCAAGCAGGAGATGGACATGGCCAAGATGCTCATCGACCAGCTGGCCGGCGACTACGACCCCGACGAGTACGAGGACGACTACTCGCTCGCCGTCAAGGAGCTCGTGCGCGCCAAGGTCGAGGGCGGCGAGGTGCGGGTGAGCGCGGCCGAGCCCGAGGAGTCCGGCGAGGTCGTCGACCTGCTCGCGGCCCTGGCCCGCTCGGTCGAGAAGGCCAAGGCGTCCCGCGGAGAGGCCCCGACAGCGGCCAAGAGCAGCTCGAGCGACTCCGGCGCCAAGCCCAATACCAAGAAGACGGCCGCAAAGCAGACCACCGCCAAGAAGGCACCGGCGAAGAAGGAGGCCGCGAAGAAACAGGACAAGAAGGCGAGCTGACCGACGGGATGCCGGCCGACCCCGACGCCCACCGCGCGACGCCACCGAACGAGGTGCAGGCCATCGGTGCGCCCGCCCGCCGGGCCCTGACCAACGATGGCCTCACCACCTGGGATGCCGTCGACGCGGCGCCCGATGCCGACCTCCTCGCGCTGCACGGCTTCGGCCCGAGGGCGCTGCGGATCCTTCGCGAGGGTGCAGCCGGCCGAGAGTAGGGGACACCCCACGAGGGCATCGGCGTCAACGCCGAGTTCGCCACCCTCCACGAGCCCGCACTGGGTTCGACCCCCACGCGAAACGAGTCGACGAGCCCGCACTGGGTTCGACGCCACCCGGCCGGTGACGGCGCGCAGGTGAGCACCCGGCATCGGCCGCCTACGCTGCCCTCATGCCCGAAGGCCACACGCTGTTCGCCCTCGCCCGCGACCTCCACGAGGCCTTCGCCGGCACGACCCCCGAGGTCACCAGCCCCCAGGGCAAGTTCGTCGACGGCGCCGCCGAGCTGAGCGGCCGCCGGCTGGTCCGAGCCACCTCACGCGGCAAGCACCTGCTCGTCGAGTTCGCCGACGACCGGTGGCTGCACGTGCACCTCGGTCTCATCGGCAGCTTCACCGTCGACTCGCACGAGTGGACCGCCGAGGTGCCCGCTGTCGGCGCGGTGCGGCTCCGGCTGCGCACCGACCAGCACGTCGCCGACCTGCGCGGCCCCAACCTCTGTCAGGTCGCCACCCCCGAGCAGGTCGACGCGGTGCTCGCCCGCCTCGGCCCCGACCCGCTGCGCCCGGATGCCGACCCCGACGTCGCGTGGGCCCGCATCACGAAGAGCTCGCGCACCATCGCCGAGCTGCTCATGGATCAGGCGGTGCTCGCCGGCGTCGGCAACGTCTACCGCTGCGAGGTGCTCTTCCGGCACCGCCTGTCGCCCTTCACGGAGGGCCGCAACCTCCGGCGCACCTCCTGGCGGCTGATCTGGGACGACCTCGAGCGGCTCATGCCGCTCGGAGTCGCCACCGGCCGCATCGTCACGGTCGAGGAGCAGGTGCTCGAGGTCGAGGCCGCGCTGGGCCACGGCGAGGTGCCTCGCCTCACCGAGCGCTCGTCGTACGTCTACAAGCGCGGTGGGATGCCGTGTGTCGTCTGCGGCTCCAAGGTGCGCACCCAGCTGGTCGCCGGCCGCAACCTGTTCTGGTGCGGCCGATGCCAGCGGCGCCGCTGAGCCGCTGACCCGCGAGCCGTCGCTCACCCGCGGCGGGTGTCACGGCATCCGCCGCCGTGGGTGGAAGGTGCAGCCATGGCAACCGTGGCGGTCGTCGTCTTCCTCGTGCTGGTCCTCGCGTTCGCGACGACCGCCCGGGTGCTGCGCCGCGTCGACGTCTCCGCCCCCATGGCGTTCGTGGCCGCCGGGGCCCTGCTCAGCCTGGGCCTGCCCGACCTCGGCGCGCCGGCACGCGAGCTCCTCACCCTGCTCACCGAGCTGACCCTGGCGCTCATCCTCTTCCACGACGCGGCCCAGGTGCGGCCGCGCCAGATCACCAACGACCGCGCGCTGATGGCGCGGCTGCTGCTGGTCGGGCTCCCGCTGACCATCGTGGGCGGGCTGCTACTGGGCCGGGTGCTGTTCCCGGGGGTGCCGGGGCTGATGCTGCTGCTGCTCGCCGCCGCGGTCGCCCCCACGGATGCCGGGCTCGGCGCCGCCACCGTGCTCAACCCGGTGGTGCCGGTGCGGGTGCGCCGGATGCTCAACGTCGAGAGCGGGCTCAACGACGGGTTGAGCACCCCGTTCGTGCTTTTCGCCATCGCCGCGCTGGCCGGTGAGGAGGGGCTGGCCCCGGTCGAGAGCATCACCGCCGCCCTGGTCGACCTCGTCGTGGGCACCGCCATCGGCATCGGGGTGGGCGCCGCCGCCGGGCTCCTGCTCGGCTGGTCGCGGCGGCGCGGGTTCAGCTCGCGCGGCACCCGCGCGCTGGCCGTGCTGGTGCTGCCGCTCATCGCCTACTTCGGGGCCGAGGTGGCCAGCGGCAACGCCTTCGTCTCGGCGTTCGTGGCCGGCACGGCCTTCGCGGGGGTGGCCGGCTGGGTCGAGGAGGAGGAGTCCTCGCTCGCCCTCACCGAGGCGCTGGCCGACCCGCTGGGGTTCGCGGTGTGGTGCACCTTCGGTGTCATCGCCGTGCCGCTGCTGGTCGAGCACGCGGGGTGGGCCGAGCTGGCCTTCGCGGTGCTCGCCCTCACCCTGCTGCGGATGGCGCCGGTGGCGTTGGCCCTGCTCGGCACCGGGATGCGCCCGCAGACCGTGGCCTTCGTCGGCTGGTTCGGCCCGCGGGGGCTGGCCACGGTGGTGTTCACCCTGCTGGCAGCGCAGGACCTCGAGCTCGACGACGACCTGTTCCGGGTGGTCGCCACGACCTGCCTCACCGTGCTGCTCAGCGTGCTCGCCCACGGCCTGAGCGCCGGGCCACTGGCCACCCGCTACGGCGCCTGGGCGCAGCGCACCCGCCCCACCCAGGAGCTGGTCGGCGCCACCGAGCCCCGCAGCCGGGTGCCGCTGCGCCGCCAGGACCGCCGGCCGGATGCCGTGCCACCGCCCGCGGACCCAACCCTCGACAGGAGGTGAGCACCGCTAAGCCGAGAGCGAACGTGGAACACCTGCGCCCGGCCACCGCGTTGAATGGCACGTAACCGCGCCGCCCACGGGTGACCGCTTCGCGACATGGAGCGGCTCCAGCACAGGCGGCGCGACTAGCATCGAGGAGACTCGACGTCAGGAGAAGCACCATGTTCGAACGGTTCACCGACCGCGCCCGCCGCGTCGTCGTGCTCGCCCAGGAGGAGGCACGGGGCCTCAACCACAACTACATCGGCACCGAGCACATCCTGCTCGGCCTGATCCACGAGGGCGAAGGCGTCGCGAGCAAGGCGCTGGAGAGCCTCGGCATCAGCCTCGAGGCCGTCCGCGAGCAGGTGCAGGAGATCATCGGTCAGGGCCAGCAGGCCCCCACCGGTCACATCCCGTTCACGCCGCGGGCCAAGAAGGTGCTCGAGCTCAGCCTGCGCGAGGCGCTGCAGCTCGGTCACAACTACATCGGCACCGAGCACATCCTGCTGGGGCTCATCCGTGAGGGCGAAGGTGTGGCCGCCCAGGTGCTGGTCAAGCTCGGCGCCGACCTGTCCCGCGTGCGCCAGCAGGTCATCCAACTGCTCTCGGGTTACAGCGGCCCGGGCCAGCCCGAGAAGACCGGCGGGCCTTCGGCCGCGGCGTCGGGCGAGTCCCAGCCGACCGGTTCCCTGGTGCTCGATCAGTTCGGTCGCAATCTCACCCAGTCGGCCCGCGAGGGCAAGCTTGATCCGGTCATCGGCCGGGAGAAGGAGATCGAGCGGGTCATGCAGGTGCTGTCCCGCCGCACCAAGAACAACCCCGTACTGA
>JBBQNZ010000018.1:0-38693 GCA_038330415.1 Actinomycetales bacterium
GTCCGAGACGGTCGAGCGTCAGCGCCCACCCCGGAAGCCCGGTGAGCGGATCGCGCAGGGACTGGCGTGCGAGCGACCGCTGGAGCTCGTACCGTTCGGTGATGTCAAGGTGGGTGATGACGGCCCCCGGCCCGTCGTCGATCAACGCCGGCGTCACTCGGACGCTGAAGAACCGGCCCTCGCTCGGTGACGGGCACGCGTAGTCGTGGCTGAATTGGTCGAGCGAGCCGGCCAGCACCTGCTGGATGCCGTGAGCGACGAGGGCCGCGTCGATACCGTCGAGGCCGGTGGCTCGTGCGGCGGCATTCTCACAGGCCTCGAGGTAGCTGGCCCCGATTCCGCATGATTCGGCCGTTCCGCCGTTGAGCGCCGCGACGTCGGTCCACGCCTGATTGACGGCGACGATCCTGCTGTCGGAGTCGACGGCGCAGACGGGTCCCTGCCAGGCGTTCAGTAGGCCCTGGGGCAACTGGCCTTGCCGGTCATTCCCTTTGCGCATGGCAGGGGTGACAAGGTCAGCATTGGCTTTCGACTTCTCACGGTTCACATCTCGTCGCGACACTGTTGTGCTCCAGCCGACAGCAGCAAGGCGGGCCTCAGGTCTGCATACATACGTTGAGGGGTACAACGTCCGCGGACTCAAGGGCTGCTCACGTCGAACGGAACCCGGCCACCCACACCGCGGCAACCACCACCACAGGGCCTGTCTGGTGGCCGGGAGATCATCCGGACTCAGGATAACGCCGGCCAACCGGCGGCGATGCAGAATCGTCCAAGCACCGAAGGGAGAGGGTCCTCTGCGTCATCGGTGACCTCCCCGCCGGCAACGGCCCCAGCGCTACGTCGACGCCGTGACAGCCAGGCCGCACACCGGGTCAGCACCGAGCTCCGTGCGTCTCGAAGCACGTGCTCGGGCCCAGCCGCTTGCCCCTCGCCCCGCGAGGGTATTGGCTGGGCCCGATCCAGCACCGCAGCCGGAAGGACGCCGATGGCACCCGAGACCCCCGACCCTGCCCCCTCGCACACGGCGGGGAGGGACACGCCGGCGCTGCTCGAGCAGACCATCGGCGACAACTTCGACGCCACGGTGGCGCGGGTGCCCGAGCGCGAGGCGCTCGTCGACCGCGCGACCGGCATCCGGCTGACGTATGCCGAGCTGGGCGCCGAGGTCGACCGGCTCGCCCGCGGGCTGTTGGGTGCCGGCCTCGGCAAGGGCGACCGGGTCGGCATCTGGGCGCCGAACTGCGCCGAGTGGGTGCTGACGCAGTACGCCACCGCCAAGGTGGGCGCGATCCTGGTCAACATCAACCCCGCCTACCGCTCGCACGAGCTCACCTACGTGCTCAACCAGGCCGGCATCGCGATGGTCGTCATCGCACCGTCGTTCAAGTCGTCGAACTACGTGGCGATGGTCGACGCCGCCCGCGACGAGTGCCCCGCGCTGGAGCAGGTCGTGGTCATCGGCGAGGGTTCGTGGGACGACCTGCTCGGCCGCGCCGACGCGGTGAGCCCAGAGCGGCTGACCCTGGTGCAGGCCGAGCTCGAGCCCGGCGACCCGATCAACATCCAGTACACCTCCGGGACAACGGGTTTCCCCAAGGGCGCGACCCTCTCACATCACAACATCCTCAACAACGGCTACCTCGTGGGGGAGGTGTGCCGCTACACCGAGGAGGACCGGATCTGCATCCCGGTGCCCTTCTACCACTGCTTCGGCATGGTCATGGGCAACCTGGCGGCCACGACCCACGGCGCCTGCATCGTCATCCCGGCGCCGGGTTTCGACCCCGCCCTCACCCTCGCGGCCACCGCCGAGGAGCGCTGCACCTCGCTCTACGGCGTGCCGACCATGTTCATCGCGGAGTGGGCCCTGCCCAACCTGGCCGACTACGACCTGAGCTCGGTGCGCACCGGCATCATGGCCGGCTCGCCGTGCCCGGCATCGATGATGACCAAGCTGTTCGAGGCCGGCATCGAGGAGATGACCATCTGCTACGGCATGACCGAGACCTCGCCGGTGTCGACGCAGACCCGCACCGACGACTCGTTCGAGCGCAAGGTCGGCACGGTCGGCGCGGTGCACCCGCACCTCGAGATCAAGGTCGTCGACCCGCTCACCCGCGAGACCCTTCCGCGCGGCGAGGCCGGCGAGTTCTGCACCAAGGGCTACTCGGTGATGCTCGGCTACTGGGAGCAGCCCGAGAAGACCGCCGAGGTGCTCGTCGACGGCTGGATGCACACCGGCGACATCGCGGTCATGGACGTCGACGGCTACGTGCAGATCACCGGCCGGATCAAGGACATGGTGATCCGCGGCGGCGAGAACATCTACCCAAGGGAGATCGAGGAGTTCCTCTACACCCACCCCGACGTGCTCGACGCCCAGGTGATCGGCATCCCCGACCCGAAGTACGGCGAGGAGCTCTGCGCATGGCTGCGGATGCGCGACGGTGCCGAGCCGCTCACGCCGGAGTCGCTGCGCGCCTACGCCGACGGCCGGCTGGCGCACTACAAGATCCCGCGCTACGTGCGGGTCGTCGACGACTTCCCGATGACGGTCACGGGCAAGGTGCGCAAGGTCGAGATGCGCGAGGTCACGGTCAGCGAGCTCGGCCTCTAGCCCCTGCCCGGCATCCCTTGGAGGGGGTCGCACCAGTCCCGCTTCCGGCGCTGCCCGGGCGGTAGGTTGTGCGGCGACGTCGCCCTCCAGGGGCACCCCGACGACAGGACTTCCGCCATGACGGCCGCCCGCTTGATCCTCCTGCTGCTCCTCATCCTCGTGGCGGTCGTCATCGTCGTGGTGGTGCTGCGGCGGGGTGCGGCTCAGCGCGACGCCCACCGCGTGGAGGCGGCCGACCTGCGCTCAGAGGCCCAGACCCTGGCCGCGAGCGTGGCCGGCCAGAGCGCCTTCGCCGACCAGGCCACCGAGCGGGCCGACGTGGCGCGGGCCGAGGCCGATGAGCGGGCCCGCGAGGCCGCCCGGCTCGAGGCCGAGGCCGCCGAGCACCGGGCCACGCTCGAGGCCACCCAGCGCGACTACGAGGCCACGATGCGCCGCGCCGACGACATCGACCCCGACGTCAAGGAGTCGCAGTACCCCGTGGTCACCGAGCCCGGCGGTGAGCGCGCCGGCGCTGGGGCGACGCCGCCGGATGCCGGCGCGGACGAGCGTGACGTGCCCGACGGCGACCACGCGGACCACTCGGACGGTGACGCGTCGCTGACGCGTGCGGAGCGCCGCGAGGCCCGCGAGGCGGGCGATGACGAAGGTGGTGCCGGGTGGGCGGCGCCGGCAGCCGCGTCGTCGGCGCCGACAGCCGGCGCGGTCGGTGGCGCTGCCGCCGGCGCCTCGGCCTGGGCTGCCCGCGGTGACGAGCACAGGGACGGCGACATCGACGAGAACAGCGGCAAGCACAGCGGCGAGAACAGCGGCGAGGAGAGCGAGCGAATCGCCTCCGCGGCCGACTTCCGCGACGACGTGCCCGCCGAGCCGACCGACGTTTATGCCGCCAGCGAGCGGGGTAGCGACCGGGACATGAGTGATCACTCCAGCACCGAGACCACCGAGCACCCGGGGAACGACGACGGACTCGACGCCGGAGGCGCCGCAGCCGCGGCGTCGGCCGGGGGCGGGGCCTACGCAGCCACCCGCGCGATGCACGACGACGACCGCGGCAACGGGTCGGGTGCGAGCACCGCGACCACGGACGGCACGGATGCCGACGGCACCGACCGGGCGGACGCCGACGGCACCGACCGGACGGATGTCGACGGCACCGACCGGGCGGACATCGACGGCACCACCGAGGACGGCTCCCAGCCCGTGGAGACCGAGCGGGGTGAGGGCGCCGACCGTGCCGAGGGTGGCCCGGCCGAGATGACCATGATCGCCGAGCCCGAGGCCTACGCGACGACCGAGCCGGTCATGGCCTCCGAGCAGACCGCACCGGTCTCGCCCGAGGAGGGCGGCACCGACGCCCGGGACGGCGCACCGCAGCGCGAGGGCGACGTGGACACCTCCCGGGAGGCCGGGTCCACCGACGAGCACACCGACTCCGCACCGACCGGCGACCACGCGCCCGCCGAGGCCGGCGCCGCCGTGGTCGAGACCGACGGCGCCGACCGCAGCGCCGCCGACGTGGCCGAGGAGTCGACTCAGGAGCGCTACGACCCGACGCCCACCCGCGACTGGGCCGCCGACGAGGGCGACCTGCTCGAGGAGAACTCCGACCGCGGCGACCGGCTCGAGGCCGAGCGGGACGACCTCGCCCACGAGTCCGGCGACGCGACCCCCACCACGGCATCCGACGACGCGGCGACCACGGCATCCGACGACGCGGCGACCACGGCGTCCGCAGGCCGCCGGATCTCGGCGTTCGAGGAGATCCGCGACGGTGGCTTCGGGGTGGGCTCAGCAGCGCCGCTCGACGGTGGAGCCCAGCCGCTGGACCACCCGGTGCAGGGGTATGGCGACATGACCTACCGGGCGCCGGGCGACCCCGGGTACGACGCGGCCGAGCCCGACGTGTGGTTCTACGACGAGGGCGCGGCGCAGCGGAGCGGGTTCCGGCGCGCGGACGGCTGAGCCGGGCCCGCTCACCACGTCACGACGCGGCTCGCCCACTTCCGGGCGGGCCGCGTCGTCGTGTCGCCGCCGGGGTCACGACGATCACACCGTGTGCGCCGGCGTCGGGGTGACCAGATAGGTTCGGGGCATCCCCCGCAGGCTGAGAGGAACCGCCGTGCGCATAGGAGTGCCGAGAGAGACCCGACCGGGTGAGACCAGGGTCGCGGCGACGCCGAAGACCGTGGAGGCCATCCGCGCGCTCGGGTACGCCGTGTTCGTGGAGCAGGGAGCGGGAGTTCTCTCGAGCTTCGACGACGCCGCCTACCTGCGAGCGGGCGCCGACGTCGTCGATGCGGCGGTCTGGAACGCCGACGTGCTGCTGAAGATCAATGCGCCGTCGGAGGCCGAGATCGCGGTGCTGCGGCCGGGCCAGGTCGTGGTGTCGCTGCTCGCCCCCGCCCTGAACCCCGAGCTGGTGCAGGCTCTGGCCGCCCGTGGCGTCACGGCGCTGGCGATGGATGCCGTGCCACGCATCTCGCGCGCCCAGTCCCTCGACGTGCTGTCGTCGATGGCGAACATCGGCGGCTACCGCGCGGTGGTCGAGGCCGCCCACGAGTTCGGGTCGTTCTTCACCGGCCAGGTCACCGCCGCGGGCAAGGTGCCGCCGGCCAAGGTGCTCGTGGTGGGTGCCGGGGTGGCCGGGCTGGCTGCCATCGGCACGGCATCCTCGCTGGGTGCGGTGGTGCGGGCGTTCGACGCCCGCCCCGAGGTGGGGGAGCAGGTCGAGTCGATGGGCGCGGAGTTCCTGCGCATCGACATCGAGCAGGAGGCACCGTCGGCCGACGGCTACGCCAAGGAGACCAGCGCCGACTTCGACGCCAAGGCGGCGCAGATGTATGCCGCGCAGGCCGCCGACGTCGACATCCTCATCACCACGGCCCTGATCCCGGGCCGACCGGCCCCGCGGCTGATCACCGAGGACATGGTGGCCTCGATGAAGCCCGGCTCGGTGGTGGTCGACATGGCGGCCTCCAACGGCGGCAACGTCGCCGGTTCGGTGGCCGACCAGAAGGTCGTCACTGCCAACGGCGTCACCATCCTGGGCTACACCGACCTGCCGGGGCGCCTGCCCACGCAGGCCTCGCAGCTGTTCGGCACCAACCTGGTCAACCTCCTGAAGCTGGTCACGCCGGGCAAGGAGGGCGAGTTCGCCCTCGACCTCGACGACCCGGTGCAGCGCGGCATGACCGTGGTGCGCGACGGCGAGGTGCTGTGGCCGCCGCCGCCCGTGCAGGTGTCGGCCGCACCGGCGGCTGCCGTGGCGGCGCCCGTGGTCGCCAAGGTCGAGAAGCCGCCGATGAGCGCCAACCGGCGCCTGGCCTACATGGGGCTGGCTGCGGCCGTCTTCCTGCTGGTCGCGGCGGTGTCGCCGGCCCCGTTCCTGGGGCACTTCATGGTCTTCATGCTCTCGGTGGTCATCGGGTTCTACGTGATCGGCAACGTGCACCACGCGCTGCACACCCCGCTGATGTCGGTCACCAACGCGATCAGCGGCATCATCGTGGTCGGCGCCATCCTGCAGATCGGCCACGGCAGCGTCGCCGTCACGGTGCTCGCGTTCGTCGCGACCCTCGTGGCGAGCATCAACGTCTTCGGTGGGTTCCGGGTCACGGCCCGAATGCTCGAGATGTTCAAGCGTGAGGAGCCGGCCCGATGACGCTGCCGGTCACGCTCGTGCAGGGCGCCTACATCGTTGCCGGCCTGTCCTTCATCCTCGCGCTGGCCGGGCTGTCCCGGCACGAGTCCGCGCGGGCCGGCAACCGGTTCGGCATCATCGGCATGGCCATCGCGCTGGTCGCCACGATCTGGGCCGCCACCGGCGGGGTCAAGGTCGCCGAGACCGGAGGGTTCACCGTCGGCATCGAGGGCTCCGGCTGGTTCGGGCTGGCGATGATCCTCGCCGCCATGGGCATCGGCGCCGCGATCGGTCTCGACCGGGCGCGCAAGGTCGAGATGACCGGCATGCCCGAGCTCATCGCGATGCTGCACAGCTTCGTCGGCCTGGCCGCGGTGCTCGTGGGCTGGAACTCCTCGTACGAGAGGGCGCTGTACCCCGGCGTCCACTCGGTCGAGGTGATGGTCGGTGTCTTCATCGGCGCGGTCACCTTCACCGGCTCGATCGTCGCGTTCCTCAAGCTGTCGGCGCGGATCAAGTCGGCGCCGCTGATGCTGCCCGGGCACAACTGGATCAACCTCGGCGCGATCGGCGCCTTCCTCGTGCTCACCGTCGTCTACGTGCTGGTGCCCCAGGACTCCGTGGCGCTGCGGGCCTCGCTGCTCGGCCTGGTGACCCTCATCGCCCTGGCGCTCGGCTGGCACCTCGTCGCCTCGATCGGCGGCGGTGACATGCCGGTGGTCGTGTCGATGCTCAACAGCTACTCCGGCTGGGCGGCGGCCGCGGCCGGGTTCCTGCTCGGCAACGACCTGCTCATCATCACCGGCGCGCTGGTGGGCTCCTCCGGTGCCTACCTGAGCTACATCATGTGCCGTGCGATGAACCGCTCGTTCATCTCGGTCATCGCCGGCGGTTTCGGCGTCGAGGGCGGCACCATCGCCTCCGATGTCGACTACGGCGAGCACCGCGAGATCACCGCCCAAGGCGCTGCCGAGCTGCTCACCGAGGCCCGTTCGGTCGTCATCACCCCCGGCTACGGCATGGCGGTGGCGCAGGCCCAGTACCCGGTCGCCGACCTCACCAGGAAGCTGCGCGAACGCGGCATCGACGTGAAGTTCGCCATCCACCCGGTCGCGGGGCGCCTGCCCGGCCACATGAACGTGCTGCTCGCCGAGGCCAAGGTCCCCTACGACATCGTGCTCGAGATGGACGAGGTCAACGACGACCTCAAGGACGTCGACGTCGTGCTCGTCATCGGCGCCAACGACACCGTCAACCCCGCCGCGGCCGACGACCCCACCTCACCGATCGCCGGGATGCCGGTCATCCGGGTCTGGGAGGCCGAGCAGGTCATCGTGTTCAAGCGCTCGATGGCGACCGGATATGCGGGGGTGCAGAACCCGCTGTTCTTCAAGGAGAACACCGCGATGCTGTTCGGTGACGCCAAGGACCGCGTCGAGGACATCCTCAAGGCCCTCTGACCTCGCCAAGGGCCGCCGGTAGGCTTCGCGGCGTGAGCGACACCGAGCGGCCGACGTCCATCACGTACGCGGGAGCCGGCGTCGACGTCGAGGCCGGTGACCGGGCCGTCGAGCTGATGAAGGCCAGCGTCCGGCGCGCGACGCGCCCCGAGGTGCTGGGTGGGCTGGGCGGCTTCGCCGGCATGTTCGACGCCAGCGCGTTGAAGTCCTTCGACCACCCCGTGCTCGCCACCTCCACCGACGGCGTCGGCACCAAGGTCGCCATCGCCCAGGCGCTCGGCCGGCACGACACCATCGGGTTCGACCTGGTCGGCATGGTCGTCGACGACATCGTGGTCTGCGGCGCCGAGCCCCTGTTCATGACCGACTACATCGCCTGCGGCAAGGTCGTGCCCGAGCGCATCGCCGCCATCGTCTCGGGCATCGCCGCGGCCTGCGCCCAGGCCCGGGTCGCGCTGATCGGTGGCGAGACCGCTGAGCACCCCGGCCTGCTCGACCCCGACGAGTACGACGTCGCCGGCGCTGCCACCGGCGTCGTCGAGCGGGATGCCGTGCTCGGCCCGCAGCGGGTCGCCCCCGGCGACGTCGTGCTGGGCCTTGCGAGCAGCGGGCTGCACTCCAACGGCTACTCGCTGGTGCGGCGGGTCATCGCGCACGCCGGCTGGGCCCTCGACCGGCACGTCGACGAGTTCGGCCGCACCCTGGGCGAGGAGCTGCTCGAGCCGACCCGCGTCTACGCCGCCGACCTGCTCGACCTCGTGCGCTCGGATGCCGTCGACGTGCACGCCCTCTCGCACGTGACCGGCGGTGGGCTCGCGGCCAACCTCGCCCGGGTGCTGCCGCCCAGCGTGCACGCCCGACTCGACCGCTCGACCTGGACGCCGCCGCCGGTGTTCGGCACGGTGGGCACGCTCGGGTCGGTGCCCCGGGCCGACCTCGAGCGCACCCTCAACATGGGCGTCGGCTTCGTGGCGGTGCTGCCTGCCGGCGGCGTCGACGCGGCCACCGCCCTACTGGAGGAACGCGGCATCCACACCTGGGTGATGGGTGAGGTCACCGCGGCCGACGGCGCACCGGTCGAGGACGGCGTCGAGGTCGTCCGCGGCGCCAAGGGCGTCGACGGCGGGTCGGTGCAGGTCGTCGGCGAGCACCCCACCCCCTAGCCGGGCAGTAGCGGGTCAGAGGATGGTGATCTGGGGGGCGTACAGGGCCATCGCGGCGAGGGCTCGCTCGTGGTTCTCCGGGCTCGACCCCGCGCACCCGTCGCGCACGACGCGCACCGTGGCACCGGCGTCCGCCGCGGGCAGTGCGGTCGAGAGCACGCAGCAGTCGGTGGCGAGACCGGTGAGCGTCAGGGGGGCGTCGGAACCGATGAGCTCGCGCAGCACCGGCCACTTCCCGAACGTGCCGGCAGTGACGACGTGGTCGGCGACATCGGCCAGCTCGGGCACCACGGCATACAGCGGGTCGGAGCCGGGCACCAGCGCGAACGGCCAGTCGCGGTAGTAGGGCCCCCACGACCCGCCGAGCGACGGGTCGGCGACGAAGCGCGTCACCACCGTGCGCTCGCGGCCGAAGGATGCCGCGAGCTCGACGATGCGCGGCACCGTCGCCGCCCACATCGGCGAGCCCCACGGCGAGGCCGCCGGGTCGGCGAAGACCGCCTGCGGGTCGACGACGACCAGCCAGCCGTCGTCACCGCCGAGAGCCTCGGTCACCGGGCGGGCTCGCGGTCGGGCGCCTCGGCCGAGGCTGACGGGGCGGCAGCCTCCTGCCGGCGCACCCGGCCGCGCCGGGCGAGGTAGGTGACGAGGAAGCTCAGCACCAGGGCGAGCAGCACGCCGATGTTGGAGTAGGGCCAGTTGCCGTCCCAGAACGGCGCGCCCTCACCCTCGGTGACGTAGGTGCCCAGCCCCAGCGGCTCCAGGAGGTAGCCCTGCCAGTTGTTCCACGCGGCATCCGTGGCGAAGCTGTTGACGACCAGCCCCCAGCCGATGACCGAGGCGACCACCATCGTGCCGATCGAGACCCAGTCGAAGGAGCCGTAGCGGCCGCGCGCGTCGAACAGGTCGTCGTCGTCGTAGTCGTGCTTGCGCAGGGCGATGTCGGCGATCATGATGCCCGCCCACGAGGCCAGCGGCACGCCGAGAGTGATGAGGAAGCTCTGGAACGGCCCGATGAAGCTCTCGGCGAAGAACACCACCCAGATGGTGCCCAGGGTGAGGATGACGCCGTCGACCAGGGCAGCGGCCGGCCGCGGGATGCGCGCGCCGAGTGACAGCAGGGTGAGCCCGGAGGAGTAGATGCCGAGTACGGCGCCGGAGACCAGCGACAGGATCACGGCGATCAGGAACGGCACGAGCAGCCACTGCGGCAGCAGGGTGGCCAGGGTGCCGATCGGGTCGGCCGCGATGCCGTCCTTGAGCGCCGGGTCGGAGCCGGCCAGCAGCAGGCCGTAGACGACCAGGATGACGGGTGCGACAGCGCCACCGAAGGTGTTCCACCCGACGATCGCGGCTCCCGAGGCGTCGCGCCGCTGGTAGCGCGACCAGTCGGCGGCGATGTTGATCCACCCCAGGCCGAAGCCGGTCATCACCAGCACGAGCGCGCCGACGACCGCCTGCGGGGGCCCGCTGGGCAGTGACTGCACCGCACTCCAGTCGACGTCCTTGAGGGTGAGCAGGATGTAGCCGATGGTGACGATGCCGGTGACCCAGGTGAGCACCGACTGCATCCGCATGATGATGTGGTAGCCGGCCACCGAGGCCGCGACGATGAGGAGGGCGACCACCGCGGCCGCCACGATCTTGGTGGTCGTGCCCCCGCCCCAGCCGAGCTGCTCGAAGATCGTGGAGGTGGCGAGCACGGCCAGGATCGCCAGGAAGGTCTCCCAGCCGATCGAGGTGAGCCACGAGATGACGCCCGGCACCTTCTGCCCGGTGACGCCGAAGGCCGCCCGCGACAGGACCATGGTCGGCGCGGAACCCCGCTTGCCGGCGATGGCGATGATGCCGCACAGGGCGAACGACACGATGACGCCGACCACGGTGACGAGGGCGGCCTGCCAGAACGAGACCCCGAAGCCGAGCACGAACGCCGCGTAGGAGATGCCGAACACCGACACGTTGGCGGCGAACCACGGCCAGAACAGGTCGCGAGGCCGAGCGGTGCGCTCGGCCTCGTCGATGATCTCGATGCCGGTGGTCTCGACCCCGAGCCGCTTGGTGGCGGCGACCGTCGTCTCAGTCATAGGGGCGAGCATAGGCCCGCGTCCCGCTGTCTAAGGTTCGGCTGGACCCCGGGGGTGATAGGGCATGCCGTGGACCCGCGCCGGCGGCGCGGGTCGCACGAAGGGCTCGATCAGGTCGGCGTCAACGCCGACCCGACGACCACTGCCCGTAGTCGTCCTCGTCCTCCCGGTCGCGGTCGTCGCTGCTCGCTCGACTCCCGCTCTGGGCGGTTCCGTGTAGTTCTCGCTCAAGCGCGGAGAGGTCGGTGTCCGGGCTGTAGTACTTCAGCTCGCGTGCGACCTTCGTCTGCTTGGCTTTGGCTCGGCCGCGCCCCATGGCGTGACCCCCTCGTGCGTCTGCCGGGGCGGCATCGCTCGTCGGACGGCCCCGTCTTCAGGGTCATCCCAACTCGCGGAGCGGTCCCGGGAATCGTGTGTGTGTCGTGACGCCAACGGTACATGAGTGGAGCACCTCCGGCGACGCCGTCCCGTCAACGGTGTCACAGGTTGCGATGTTCCCCCGCCGCGCCGGACGCGCCGACCGCGCCGACCGCCTCACCGGGCAGCCAGGGCCGCCGCCCACCGGCGGCGATCCGCCGCGCGGCCAGCCGGTCGGCGGCCAGCGCGGGACTCACACCGGCGGCATCGGCGTCGCGCAGCACCTCGAGGGTGTGCTCGAAGATCGTCGCCGTGCGCTCACGGGCCCGCTGCATGTCGAACCCGTGCAGCTCGTCGCTGACCTGGATGACGCCGCCCGCGTTGACCAGGAAGTCGGGGGCGTAGGTGATGCCGCGAGCCAGCAGCCGGGCGGCCGTGCCGCGCTCACCGTCGCTGACGAGCTGGTTGTTGGCGCCTCCGCACACGACCCGCGCCCGCAGCGCCTCGACGGTCACGTCGTCGAGGGCGCCCCCGAGGGCGTTCGGGCTGAACACGTCGACCTCCTGGCGCACCAGCGCGTCGAAGTCGTCGAGCACCTGCACCCGCGGGTGGACGCGCACCAGTGCCTCCAGGGCATCGGTGTCGACGTCCGCGACCAGCACCTCGGCGCCGTCCTCGAGGAGGTGGTCGGTGAGCCGACGGCCCACCTTGCCGACGCCGGCGATCGCGACGCGGCGGCCGGCCAGGGTCGGCTCGCCCCACACGTGCTGGGCCGCCGCGCGCATGCCCTGGAAGACGCCGTATGCCGTGAGCACGGAGGAGTCGCCCGCGCCGCCGCGCTCGGGGGAACGGCCGGTGGCCCAGCGGGTGGCCTCGCCGACGACGTCCATGTCGGGAACGAAGGTGCCGACGTCGCAGGCGGTGACGTAGCGGCCGCCGAGTGACTCCACGAAGCGGCCGTAGGCGCGAAGCAGCTCGGGTGTCTTGTCGCGCCGCGGGTCGCCGATGATGACCGCCTTGCCACCACCGTGGTCGAGCCCGGCGACGGCGTTCTTGCTCGTCATCGCCCGCGACAGGCGCAGCACGTCGGCCAGCGCCTGGTCGGTGGAGGAGTAGGGGTGGAAGCGGGTGCCGCCCAGGCCCGGCCCGAGGGCGGTGTCGTGGAGGGCGATGATCGCCCGTAGCCCGGTGTCGGGGTCGGAGCAGAAGACGACCTGCTCGTGGCCCGCGAGGTCGATGAGGTCGGTGGCCATGGGGGTGCTCCTGGTGCTCGTGGCGGTGCCTCCAACGCTATCCCCCTCGGAGCCGGGGCGGGCGCGGCCCTCGAGGGGCCGCGCGCCCGCTCTTGAGCCGCACAGCGATTTCACAGCGACGCCGCAGCGCCCCCGGCCAGCGTGGGGGACCGGTCGTCCGGGGGGCTGCTCAGAGGCGGGGCCCCGGGACCGGTGCGGACCGGGCGGAGGGGGGTCCGGTCCGCACCGGGGCCGGGTGCACCGGTGCGGCAGACCGCGACGCGGCTCGACGGCATCCGCCCGTCGAAGGACGCAGCGCCCCCGAGGACCCGCCTGGTGAGTGGGGCAGGATGGGGCCATGACGGAGCCACACGGTCTGCGGGTCGGATACAAGGCGTCAGCGGAGCAGTTCGCCCCGGGGAACCTGGCAGGGTTCGCGGTGCGCGCCGAGGAGCTCGGCCTGGACTCGGTCACCATCTCCGACCACTTCCAGCCCTGGCGGCTCGAGGGCGGGCACGCGCCGAACTCGCTCGCCTGGATGTCGTGGGTGCTCGCCCGCACCGAGCGGGTGCTGGTGGGCACCTCGGTGATGACGCCGACCTTCCGCTACAACCCGGCCGTCGTGGCCCAGACCTTCGCGACGATGGCCTGCCTGGCACCGGGGCGGGTGATGCTCGGCGTGGGCAGCGGTGAGGCTCTCAACGAGGTGGCCGTGGGGTCCGTGGGCGAGGGGGAGTGGCCCGAGTTCAAGGAGCGCTTCGGCCGGCTGCGTGAGGCGGTGCGCCTGATGCGCGAGCTGTGGACGGAGGACCGGGTCACCTTCGAGGGCGAGTACTACCGCACCGAGGACGCCGCGATCTACGACCGCCCCGACCAGCCGGTGCCGGTCTACGTCGCCGCGGGCGGCCCGATGGTGGCGCGGTACGCCGGGCGCGTCGCCGACGGCTTCATCTGCACGTCGGGCAAGGGCCGCGAGCTGTATGCCGACCAGCTGGTCCCCGCCGTCGACGAGGGCCTGGACAAGGCCGGCCGGGCGCACGACGAGATCGACCGGATGATCGAGATCAAGGTGTCGTGGGACCCCGACCCCGAGCTGGCGCTCGAGAACACCCGGTTCTGGGCGCCGCTGTCGCTCACGGCCGAGCAGAAGCACTCCATCCACAGCCCCGCCGAGATGGAGAAGGCGGCCGACGAGCTGCCTATCGAGCAGGTCGCCAAGCGCTGGGTCGTCGCCTCGCGCCCGGAGGAGGTCGTCGAGGCGCTGAAGGTCTACACCGACCTCGGGTTCGACCACCTCGTGGTGCACGGCCCCGGCCACGACCAGGAGCGGTTCCTGACGACCTTCGCCGAGCAGGTCCTCCCCGGCCTGCGCGAGCTGACCCCCGCGCGCCGGTGAGCGCGCGGTGAGCGGCGACGGCATCCCGGCATCCGGCCCCGCCCTGCCGGCCGTGCCCGCTGCTCCGACGGCGCTACGGTTGCGCGGGCGGACCTTCGACGCCGGCCACCCCGCGGTGATGGCGATCGTCAACCGCACCAACGACTCGTTCTGGGCGGGTAACCGGCACGGTGACCTCGCCACGGCCCGGCGGGCCCTCGACGCCGCCGTCGAGCTCGGCGCCGACATCGTCGACGTCGGCGGCGTGCGGGCCGGCCAGGAGGGCGAGGTGGTGACCCCCGAGCAGGAGATCGAGCGGGTGGTGCCGTTCCTGGCCCGGGCCCGCGAAGACCACCCCGACCTCGTGCTCAGCCTGGACACCTGGCGCTCGGAGGTGGCCCGGGTGGCCGCCGCCGAGGCCGGCCTCGACCTGGTCAACGACACCTGGGCCGGCCATGACGGCGACCTGGTCAACGTCGCCGCCCGCGCCGGTGCCGGCTACGTCATCTCGCACACCGGCGGCCTGCCGCCACGCACCGACCCGGTCGGCGTCACCTACCCGCCCGAGCCGCTCGGGGTGCTCGACGACGCGCTGCGCACCCTGCGCGAGGGCGCCGAGCGGGCCGTCGCGGCCGGCATCCCGCCCGAGCGGGTGCTCGTCGACCCGACCCTCGACTTCGGCAAGACCACTGCGCACTCGCTCACCCTGCTGCGCCACACCGCGGCGATCGTGGGCCTGGGCTACCCCGTGCTGCAGGCGCTGTCGCGCAAGGACTTCATCGGCGAGAGCCTCGACCTGCCGGCCGACGAGCGGCTCGAGGGCACCCTGGCCGCCACCGCGGTCGCGGCCTGGCTGGGTGCCACGGTCTTCCGGGCGCACGACGTGCGGGCCACCCGGCGGGTCGTCGACATGGTGGCGACGATCCGGGGTGACCGCCCGCCGCTGCTCGCGGTGCGCGGGGTCGCGACGTGAGCCAGGCGCCCGGGCCGCTGGCCGGCATCCGGGTCGTCGAGCTCGGTGGCATCGGGCCGACGCCCTTCGCCGGGATGATGCTGGCTGAGCTGGGCGCCGACGTCGTGCGGGTCGACCGGCCGGGCGAGTCGAACCCGCTTGCGCTCGCCGGGGGCCTGCGCCGGTCGCGCCCCAGCATCGCCGTCGACCTCAAGACCGATGCCGGGCGCGCGGTGGTGCAGCGGCTCGTCGACGGTGCTGACGTGCTCGTCGAGGGCTACCGGCCCGGCGTGGCCGAACGGCTGGGGCTCGGGCCCGACGAGTGCCTCGAGCGCAACCCGCGGCTGGTGCACGCGCGGATGACCGGCTGGGGGCAGACCGGCCCGTGGGCGCAGCGGGCCGGGCACGACATCACGTATGCCGCGGTGTCGGGCACGCTGCACGCCCTGGGCACGCGCGAGCGGCCGGTGGCGCCGGTGCCGGTGATCGGCGACTTCGCGGGTGGGTCGATGTACCTCGTGGTCGGGGTGCTGGCCGCGCTCATTGCGCGAGGCACCACCGGGCGCGGGCAGGTCGTCGACGCCGCGATGGTCGACGGCGCCGCACACCTGTTCTCGATGGTGCACGGGCTGCTCGGTGCGGGTGGGTGGCGCGACGAGCGCGAGGCCAACCTGCTCGACGGCGGGGCGCCGTTCTACGCGGTCTACGAGTGCGCCGATGGCCGGTTCGTGGCCGTGGGGGCGCTCGAGCCGCCGTTCTGGGCCGAGCTGGTCGCCGGGCTGGGGGTGGAGGTCGAGGGCGAGCAGTACGACCCCGACTCCTGGCCGGCCCAGCGTTCCGAGTTCACGGCCGCCTTCCGCACCCGCTCGCGCGACGAGTGGGCGGCGCACTTCGAGGCCACCGACGCGTGCGTCGCACCGGTGCTGTCGCTCGCCGAGGCCCCGCAGCACCCGCACCTCGTGGGGCGGGGCACCTTCGCGCGCGACTCGCACGGCCACCCGGTGCCGCGCACCGGCCCGCGGTTCTCCGCCACGCCGGCGCGCGACCCGGGCCCCGAGGCGGTGCCGGGAGCCGACACGACGACCTACCTGCTGGCCCACGGGTTCACCTCGGCAGAGGTCGCCGAGCTCGTCGCGTCGGGCGCCGTCGTGCAGGCCTGAGCCCTGCGGTTGGATGGCGGCATGAGCACCAGCGCCAGTGAGGTCCCCACCGTCATCGTCGAGACCACCGGAGCCGTCGGGCGGATCACGCTCAACGCGCCGCAGCGGCTCAACGCCGTCGACCCGCAGATGTGCGCAGCGGTGGCGGATGCCGTGCGCACCTTCGACGCCGATCCCGCGGTGCGGGTGGTCGCGCTGACCGGGGCGGGGCGCGGCTTCTGCTCCGGTGCGCCGCTGTCGGCCGACGGGGCCACCCAGGGCACGCTGTACGCCGGCGCCGACCTGGTGCGGGCGCTGCTGGGGTCGCGCACGCCGGTCGTGGCCCTGGTCAACGGGGTCGCCGCCGGCATCGGCGTGCCGATGGCGCTGGCCTGTGACTACGTGCTGGCCAGCGACGCGGCATCGTTCGTGCTGGCCTTCGCCCGGATCGGGCTGATGCCCGACGGCGGGTCGACCGCGCTCGTGGCGGCGTCGATCGGCCGGGCGCGGGCCATGCGCCTCGCCCTCACCGGCGAGAAGCTGGATGCCGTCACGGCTGCCGAATGGGGACTGGTCGCGGAGTGCGTTGCGGCAGAGGAGTTCTCGGCACGCTCGGAGGCGGTGCTCGCGGCATTCGCGGACGGCGCCACGCTGGCGCTGGGCGAGACGAAGGCGGCGGTCAACGCGGCATCTGTCGACGTCGAGGCGGCGCTGGCTCGCGAGGAGGCGGGCCAGATCGCCCTGATGCACACCGCCGACTACCGCGAGGGCGTGGCGGCCTTCCTGGCCAAGCGACCCGCGGACTTCACCGGCGCCTGACCGCGAGCTCGGCCGGCTCTGCTGGGGCGGCTGGGGCAACTTTGACCTATTGGTCGATTCTGTCCCGGGTGACGTCAAGGTCGCGTCAAGAGCTGTCAGGGCGGCGTCACCGCGGCCCGGATGCCGGCGGGCCGGGTGTGTCGTGAAGGCATGTTCGAAGACCTGATCGCCGCTGCCGTTGGGCTGGGCCTCGTGGCCTACCTCCTCTACGCCCTGGTCCGCCCGGACCGGTTCTGAGGAGACGACCGTGAACCCCGCCCTCACCACCGGCGCCGCCGTGCTCACCCTGGCCGCGCTCCTGGCCCTCGCCCACGTGCCGCTCGGCACCTGGGTGCACCGGGTCTTCACCGACGAGCAGGACTGGCGCGTCGAGCGCTCGCTCTACCGGCTCGTCGGCGTCGACCCCCGCACCGAGCAGCGCTGGACCGGCTACGCGGTGTCCGTGGTCTCCTTCGCGGTCGTCTCGGTCGTCGCGCTCTTCCTGCTCATCATGGTCCAGGGGTGGCTGCCCTGGGCGCTCGACCGGTCGATGAACTGGCACACCGCGCTCAACACCGCCGTCTCCTTCACCACGAACACGAACTGGCAGTCGTATGCCGGTGAGGCCGGGGCGGGCTACACCGTCCAGGCCGCGGGGCTCACCGTCCAGAACTTCGTGTCCGCCGCCACCGGCCTGGCCGTCGCCGTCGCGCTGATCCGCGGCATCGCGCTGCACAGCACCGACCGGATCGGCAACTTCTGGGTCGACCTGGTGCGCGGGACCTTCCGCATCCTCCTGCCGATGGCCGTCGTCGCCGCGATCGTGCTGCTCATCGGCGGGGTCATCCAGAACCTCACCGACCCGACGACGGTCAGCACCGTGACCGGTGGCCAGCAGGTCGTCCAGGGCGGCGCGGTGGCCTCGCAGGAGGCCATCAAGGAGCTCGGCACCAATGGCGGCGGCTTCTTCAACGCCAACTCATCCCACCCGTTCGAGAACCCGAACGCCTGGACCAACCTGTTCGAGATCTTCCTGCTCCTCGTCATCCCGTTCTCGCTGCCCTATGCCTACGGCCTGATGGTGGGTAACCGCCGCCAGGGGACGGTCGCCACGGCCACCATGGGCGGCCTACTCGTGACCAGCATGGGCCTGGCCGCGTGGGCGGAGTACTCCGCCTCCGGCGGTGCCCTCGGCTCGATGGAGGGCAAGGAGCAGCGCTTCGGAATCGCGTGGTCCTCGATCTTCGCCACGGCGACCACGGGCACCTCCACCGGCGCGGTCAACTCGATGCACGACAGCTACAGCGCCCTCGGTGGGGCGGTGCCGCTGTCCAACATGATGCTGGGCGAGGTCTCGCCCGGCGGTGTCGGCACGGGGCTCTACAACCTGCTGGTCTACGTCGTGCTCGCCGTGTTCATCGCCGGCCTGATGGTGGGCCGAACCCCAGAGCTGTTGGGAAAGACGGTGGGGCGCAAGGAGATCACCTACGTGGCGCTGAGCGTCGTGGTCACGCCCGCGCTGGTGCTCATCGGCACCGGTCTCGCGATCGTGCTCCCCGTGGCCACCGCCGGGCTGCTCAACACCGGACCGCACGGCCTCAGCGAGATGATGTACGCCTACACGTCGGCCTCGAACAACAACGGCTCGGCCTTCGCCGGGCTCACCGCCGACCAGCCGTTCCTCAACCTCACCCTGGCGTTCTGCATGTTCGCCGGTCGGTTCGTGCCGATCGTGCTCGTGCTCGCCCTCGCCGGAGCCTTCGCCGCACAGCGCAAGCGCCCCGTCACCGCCGGCACGATGCCGACCGACACCCCCCTGTTCACCGTCCTGCTCGCCGGCACCGTCGTGGTCGTCGCCGGGCTCACCTTCTTCCCGGCCCTCGCACTCGGGCCGATCGCGGAGGCCCTGTCATGACTGCTGCTGCTCCCTTGATCCGTACCGGCTGGGACGCCCTGCCCCAGGCCTTCGCCAAGCTCGACCCCCGGCACACCGTCCGCTCACCGGTCATCTTCGTGGTCTGGGTCGGCTCGGTGCTCACCACCGTGCTGGCCGCCCTCGACCCGTCGGTGTTCTCGATCTCCGTCGCGGTGTGGCTCTGGGCCACCGTCCTCTTCGCGAACCTCGCCGAGGCCGTCGCCGAGGGCCGCGGCAAGGCCCAGGCCGAGACCCTGCGCAAGACCCGCACCGAGACCACGGCCCGCCGCCTGCGCGAGGACGGCACCGAGGAGCAGGTCCGCGGAACCGAGCTGCACCTCGGCGACCTCGTCGTCGTCCAGGCCGGCCAGGTCATCCCGGGTGACGGCGACGTCGTCGAGGGGGTCGCGACCGTCGACGAGTCGGCGATCACCGGCGAGTCCGCGCCCGTCATCCGCGAGTCCGGCGGCGACCGCTGTGCCGTCACGGGCGGCACGACCGTGCTCTCGGACCGGATCGTCGTGAAGGTGACCAGCAAGCCCGGTGAGACCTTCATCGACCGGATGATCGCGCTTGTCGAGGGTGCGGCCCGCCAGAAGACGCCCAACGAGATCGCCCTGACGATCCTGCTCACGACCCTGACCCTGATCTTCATGTTCGCCGTCGGCGCCATCCAGCCGATGGCGATCTACTCGGGGTCACGCCTGTCCCTGGTGGTTCTCGTGGCACTGCTGGTCTGCCTCATCCCGACGACCATCGGTGCGCTGCTCTCTGCCATCGGCATCGCCGGCATGGACCGCCTGGTGCAGCACAACGTGCTCGCGATGTCGGGTCGCGCCGTGGAGGCCGCCGGTGACGTCAGCACCCTGCTGCTCGACAAGACCGGAACGATCACCTTCGGCAACCGCCAGGCGAGCGACGTCGTGCCCGTGGAGGACGCGAACCGTGAGGAGCTGCTGCGCGCGGCCTACCTGTCCTCCCTCGCCGACGAGACCCCCGAAGGCCGCTCGATCATCGACCACGCCCTCGCGGAGGGCGTCGACCCCGCCACCGGTCCGTTCGCCGAGCTGCGCCAGTCGGGTGCCGAGTTCGTGCCGTTCTCCGCGTCGACACGGATGTCGGGCGTCGACCTGCCCGACGGCACGTCGGTGCGCAAGGGCGCCGGCTCGTCCGTCGCCGCCTGGGTCGAGTCCTCCGGCGGCCACGTCGCGCACGACCTGCACTACGCGGTGGACGGCATCAGCGCCAACGGTGGCACCCCGCTCGTCGTGGCGATCTCGGAGCCCGGCGGGCGCGCCCGCACCCTGGGTGTGGTGCACCTCAAGGACATCGTCAAGCCCGGGATGCGCGAGCGCTTCGACCAGCTGCGGTCAATGGGCATCCGCACGGTGATGATCACCGGCGACAACCCGCGCACCGCCGCCGCCATCGCCGCCGAGGCGGGCGTCGACGACTTCCTCGCCGAGGCCACCCCCGAGGACAAGATGGCCCTGATCAAGGCCGAGCAGGAGGGCGGCAAGCTGGTCGCGATGACCGGCGACGGCACGAACGACGCGCCGGCGCTGGCCCAGGCCGACGTCGGGGTCGCGATGAACACGGGCACGTCGGCGGCCAAGGAGGCCGGCAACATGGTCGACCTCGACAGCGACCCGACCAAGCTGATCGACGTCGTGGCGATCGGGAAGCAGCTGCTCATCACCCGTGGCGCGCTGACCACCTTCTCGATCTCCAACGACGTCGCGAAGTACTTCGCGATCATCCCCGCCATGTTCGTCGGCATCTTCCCCGGCCTGGACCGACTCAACGTCATGGGGCTCTCCAGCCCCGACTCGGCGATCCTGTCCGCGGTCATCTTCAACGCGCTGATCATCATCGCGCTCATCCCGCTGTCACTGCGCGGCGTGAAGTACCGCCCCGTCTCCGCCCACCAGATGCTGCGCCGCAACCTGCTCGTCTACGGGCTGGGTGGCCTCGTGGTGCCGTTCGTCGGCATCAAGCTCATCGACCTCGTCGTCTCCCTCATCCCCGGACTCAGGTGATCACCGTGGCCATCGCCCGCCAGCTCTCCGCCGCGCTCAAGGCGCTGCTCGTCCTCACCGTCATGCTCGGTGTCCTCTACCCCGCCACCATCCTGGCCGTGGGGCTCGTCGTCCCCGGGCAGGCCAAGGGCTCGCTCGTCGAGGTCGATGGCAAGGTCGTCGGCTCGAGCCTGCTCGGCCAGGCCGCCGAGGGGCCGCAGTGGTTCCAGGCCCGGCCCTCGGTGTCCGACCACAGCGGTGACTCCAGCGGGGGGTCCAACCTCGGCCCCAGCTCGCAGGACCTCGCCACCACCGTGGCTGAGCGGGAAGCCGCTCTGCGCCAGGCCAACCCGGACGCCCCCACGGCGATCCCGGCCGACGCGCTCACGGCATCGGCCAGCGGTCTCGACCCGCACATCTCGCCGGAGTACGCCGCCTACCAGGTGCCGCGGGTGGCCAAGGCGCGCGGAATGAGCATGGAGCAGGTGAACGCACTGATCGCCGATCACACCCAGGAGGCAGCGTTCGGCTTCCTGGGCCAGGACCGGGTGAACGTGACCGAGCTCAACGTCGCACTCGAGACCGCCGACGCCGCCACCGGCAGTCAGTGAGAATGAGCCCATGGCACGCGGTCGACTTCGCATCTACCTCGGGGCGGCCCCCGGGGTGGGCAAGACCGTCGCCATGCTCGACGAGGGACGCCGCCGGCTGGCGCGCGGCACCGACGTGGTCGTCGGCCTGGTGGAGACGCACGGTCGCGAGCACACCGCGGAGATGGTCGAGGGCCTCGAGCTTCTGCCCCGTGCCCGGCTCGAGCACCGGGGCGCGAGCTTCGAGGAGATGGACCTCGACGGGCTGCTGACCCGGTGCCCGAGCGTGGCCCTGGTCGACGAGCTCGCCCACACCAACGTGCCGGGGTCGCGCCACGAGAAGCGCTGGCAGGGCATCGACGAGCTGCTGGATGCCGGGATCGACGTGATCTCGACGGTCAACATCCAGCACCTCGAGTCGCTCAACGACGTCGTGGAGTCGATCACCGGTGTGGTGCAACGGGAGACGGTGCCCGACGAGGTGGTGCGCCGCGCCGACCAGATCGAGCTCGTCGACATGTCACCCGAGGCGTTGCGGCGCCGGATGGCCCACGGCAACATCTACAAGGCCGAGAAGGTCGACGCCGCCCTGGCGAACTACTTCCGGGTCGGAAACCTGTCGGCGCTGCGCGAGCGGGCCCTGCTCTGGCTCGCCGACCGGGTCGAGGAGGGACTCGGGCAGTACCGCGCCGACCACGGCATCGACTCGACCTGGCCGACGCGGGAGCGGGTCGTCGTCGCGCTCTCCGGTGGCCCCGAGGGTGAGACGTTGCTGCGGCGCGGGGCTCGCATCGCCTCGCGCGGCGCAGGCGGCGAGCTGATCGCCCTCCACGTGGCGAGGTCCGACGGCCTGAGCGGGCCACCGCTACCCATCCTTGCGACGCTGCGACGCCTCACCGACGAGCTCGGCGGCTCGTGGCACACGGTCACCGGAGAGGACCCGGCCGAGGCCATCCTCGACGTCGCCCGCGGCGTCAACGCCTCACAGGTCGTCATCGGCAGCACCCGGCGCCCGCGGTGGCGCACCCTCGCGGTGCCGAGCACCACGGAGGAGGTCATCACCCACTCCGGTGACATCGACGTGCACGTCGTGACCCACTCCTTCGCCGCTGGTCGTGGCTGGCGGGTGCCTCAGGCCGCCCTGCCGCGCAGACGAGTTCGTCTGGGGTACGTCGTCGCGCTCATCGCGCCCGTCACGGTCACCGCCCTGCTCGTCCTGCTGCCGGAGGACCCCGGCCTCCCCCTCACCGTGCCCCTCTACCTGCTGATCACCGTGCTCGTCGCCCTGCTCGGCGGCATCGGACCGGCGCTCGTGGGTGCCGTGTCGAGCTCGTTCCTGCTCAACTGGTTCTTCACCCACCCCGTCGGCACCCTCACGATCTCGCAGCCCGAGAACGCCGTAGCGCTCGTCGTGTTCGTGCTGGTCGCCATCATCGTCGCCTTCGTCGTGCACACGAGCGCCCGGCGGGCCGAGCGGGCCGTGGCGGCGCAGCGGGAGTCCGCGGCCCTGGCGGAGCTGACCCACACCCTGCTCGGCTCGACCGACCAGATGACCGTGCTCCTCGACCACGCCGTCGACATGTTCGGGGCCCGCCAGGCGCGGGTCGTGCGGCGGGCGACCGCCGACGCGCCGGCGGCGGTCGTCGCGCAGAGCGAGGCGGCGGACCCCCTTCCGCACGTGGCGGGGACACCGGCATCCGAGGTAGACGTGGAGAGCCACGCCACCGCCGACGACGAGCACGACCTCGTCCTCGTCGGGGTACAGGTGCCTGCCGACCGGCAGCGGCTGCTGGCCGCGTTCGCCGCGCACGCGGGCGCCATCCTGCAGCGTCGCGCCCTTCAGGAGGCCGCGGGCGAGGCTGCCGTGCTGGCCCGCGACAACTCGGCGCGCACCGCGCTGCTGTCGGCCGTCTCGCACGACCTGCGCACCCCGCTGGCCGGCATCAAGGCCGCGATCGGCAGCCTGCGCTCGAGCGAGGTGACCTTCTCGCCGGAGGACGAGGCCGAGCTCGAGGCCGCCATCGAGGACTCCGCCGACCGGCTCGACGCCCTCATCGGCAACCTGCTCGACATGAGCCGGCTGCAGGCGGGCGCCCTCGTGGCGTCGCCGCGCGCGCTCGACCTCGGTGAGGTGGTGCCGGCGGCGGTCGCCGCGGTGTCCGAGCCCGACCGGGTCAGGTGGAGCCTTGACCCGGCCGCCCGCGTCGTCGTGGCCGACCCCGGCCTTCTCGACCGGGTGCTCGGCAACGTCATCGAGAACGCCCTGCACCACCAGCCCCCACCAGGTCGGGTGCGGGTGTCGACGAGCGGCCTCGGCGGGCGCACCCAGGTGCGCGTCTGCGACACGGGTCCGGGCGTGCCCGATGATGCCCGTGAGCGCATCTTCCTGCCCTTCCAGCGCTACGGCGACGCCCCGTCCGGCGACGGCGTGGGGCTGGGCCTGGCGGTCGCGCGCGGGCTCGCCGAGGCGATGGACGGCGAGGTGTCGGCGGAGGCGACGCCCGGCGGAGGGCTCACCATGGTCATCGAGCTGCCCAGCGCCGAGGAGGACTCCCGTGGTTGAGCGCGTCCTCGTGGTCGACGACGACGAGACGATCCGCCGCACCCTACGGATCAACCTGCGGGCCCGGGGCTACGAGGTCGAGGTGGTCGCATCGGGGAGTGACGCCCTGTCGACCCTCGAGGACGCACCACCCGACCTGGTGATCCTCGACCTCGGCCTGCCCGACGTCGACGGCGTCGAGGTGCTGCGCCGGCTGCGGCGCACCTCGCGGGTGCCGGTGGTCGTGCTGTCGGCGCGGCACCAGTCCGACGACAAGGTCGAGGCCCTCGACGAGGGCGCCGACGACTACGTCACCAAGCCGTTCGGGATGGACGAGCTGATGGCGCGGGTGCGCTCGGCCCTGCGCCGCGGGGGTGGCGACGGTGAGGTGCTCGGCGGCATCCCGCCCGTGGTCACCGACGCGTTCACCATCGACTTCGGCACCCTCACCGCGACCCGGGCCGGCCACTCGGTGCACCTCACCCCCACCGAGTGGCGGCTGCTCGGTGAGCTGGCGAAGCACCGGGGCCGCGTGGTCACCCAGGCCGACCTGCTCAAGGCGGTGTGGGGGCCCGGGTACGGCCGCGAGTCCAACTACCTGCGGGTCTACGGCAACCAGCTGCGGCGCAAGCTCGAGCGCGACCCGTCGCGGCCGCGGCACATCCTCACCGAGCCGGGCATCGGCTACCGCCTCGTCGAGTGACCACCCCTTGGTGCGACCTCGTGCGACTTGCACACGGTTCTCGCACACCCACAGCTGCGAGAACCGTGTGTAAACCGCACGAAGTCGGGGACGCCGGGTGTGACCCAACCCTCGACGGCCCAGTAGGCGTGGCGGCATACCCCCACCGGCGCGTGGGTATGGGGAAGCATGTGATGCCCGACCGCAGGAGTACCCGTGACCGACCCCACCGCCCCATCCGGCAGCGCTCGATGAGCGACCCCCTGGAGGAGCTGCTCGAGGAGCGAGCCGCCGAGGACCTCGGCGACCGACCGAGCAGCGACATCGTCGACGCGATCGAGGAGATGGTGGCGCACCCGGAGTTCCCCTGCCTGGGAGCTCGATCCGTGTTCCGGCGCGATGCTGCCACCTTGGTCGTGCTCGACGACCTCACCGACACCACCCCCGGCGGGTCGCTCGACACCCTGGGCGCGGCGCTCGCGCAGTACGCGAACGAGGTCGATGCCGAGGGCGATCTGGTGTCCTTCGTCGCGTGCTTCCGCGGGCCGGTGCCGGAGGAGGAGCACGACTTCGAGGCGCTGCTCTGGAGTGCGCTGCAGCACCTGCACGACAACGACGATGCTCCCTGGGCCGACGGGGTGGCGGCCGACCCCGAGAACCCGCACTTCGCGTTCAGCGTCGCCGGAACCGCCTTCTTCGTGGTCGGGCTGCACCCCAACGCCTCCCGGGTCGCCCGGCGTGCCCCGCTCCCGAGCCTGGTCTTCAACCTCCACTCGCAGTTCGAGCGGATGCGCGCCGACGGGGGCTACCAGCGGATGCGCGACACGATCCGCCGGCGCGACACCAACCTGCAGGGCTCCCTCAACCCGATGGTCAGCGACCACGGGCTGTCGTCCGAGGCCCGGCAGTACGCGGGCCGCGCCGTGCCCCCCGACTGGGCGCCGCCCTTCGAGCCCGACCCGGACGCCGTATCCGTTGCGGAGCAGCCGTGAACCCGGCGCGCACGCGGTTCCCGCGCACCGGTGCGGCACCGGCCTACCCGGGCTCCGCCGACGCCGCGGCTGACGGCTGGGCCCGGATCGCCCCCCAGAGCGGTGCCGCCGTCGAGCTGGCTCCCGGCGACCGGCTCACCGTGCTCGACCCGTGTGGCGAGCAGGTGAGCGACCTCTACCTGGTGGCGGCCGACGACGTCGCCGAGGTCTTCTCGTCGGGGCGCACCACCGACTTCGGCAACTCGATCTACGTCTCGACCGGCTCGCAGCTGTGGTCGAACCGCAGCCGGGTCATGGCCGAGGTCGTCGACGACACCGTGGGCGTGCACGACCTCACGCTCACCCCGTGCAGCCAGGCGACCTTCGACCTGCTCTACCCCGAGTTCGCCGGCGCGCCACACCCGTCGTGCTTCGCGAACCTCTGCGCCGCCCTCGCGCCCTTCGGGGTCGACCCCGACCGGGTCGGTACCACGCTCAACGTCTTCATGGACGTCTGGACCGACGACGGCGGCGAGCTGCACATCGACCCCCCGCCGACCCGGCCCGGCGACCGGTTCACCATCGAGGCCCGGATGCCGGTGGTCGTCGGGGTCACGGCGTGCTCCGCCGAGAAGTCGAACAACGGTCAATGCACCCCCATCGACTGGCGCGTGGAGATCGCGGTCACCGAGCGCTGAACGACGCCCTTCGCGGGCACCGCGGCTGACGGCGCACACTGATGGCATGGCCCCGTCACCCCACCCGCCGCTGACGACGTGCTGACCTCCCTGCTCGAGCGCCTCCTCAACGTGCCCGCGCCGGTGGTGCTCGCCGTCGTGGGGATCCTCGTGTTCGCCGAGGACGCCCTCTTCTTCGGGTTCGTGATTCCCGGTGAGACGGTGGCGATTCTCGGAGGTGTCTCAGCGAGCCTCGGCCACGTGTCGCTGTGGGCCGTGCTCACCGTCGTGATCGTCGCGGCGATCGTCGGCGACAGTGTCGGCTTCGAGGTGGGCCGACGGCTCGGCCCGTGGCTGATGGCCACCCGGCTGCTCGCCCGCCACGCCGACCGGCTCGACGACGCCCGCGACCTGCTCGCCCGGCGTGGCGGCTCCGCGGTGCTGCTCGGTCGCTGGGTCGCCTTCTTCCGGGCCGTGATGCCGGCGCTGGCCGGCTCGAGCGACATGCGCTATCGCACGTTCCTCACCTACAACGCGGTCGGCGGCATCCTGTGGGGCTCCGTCGTCGTCATGGGCGGCTACCTTGCCGGGGCCTCCTACCAGGCCGTCGCCGACGCCCTCGGAACTGGCAGCGCGGTGCTCGTGGGGGCCGCGGTGGTCGCCGGCCTGGTCGTGTGGCGGCTGCGCCGTCGGCGTTCCGACCCCGGTGCGGCGCGGTCGACGAGCCCGGATGCCGGGGACGCCCCCGCCGACGTACCCGCCGGTCCCGCGGGCGCCACCCCGACCGACTGACCGACTGACCTGCCGGCGCTCCCTGTCGGTGCCGGGCGGCAGGATGGGCGGATGGACGTCACGCTCGCCGAGGTGGTCGCCGCGTCGCGGGCGGTCGCCGCCACCCGGTCGCGCACCGCCAAGACGCAGGCGCTGGCCGACCTGTTCGCGCGCTGTGACCCGGCCGAGGTGGGCGTGGTGGTCTCGCACCTGTCCGGGGTGCTCCCGCAGCGCCGCCTGGGCGTCGGCTACAGGTCCCTGGGGTCGCTCCCCGAGGTCGCCCCGGAGCCGAGCCTGAGCGTGGGCGAGGTCGACGCCGCGTTCACCCGGCTGGCGGCCACCGCGGGAGCCGGCTCCACGGCATCCCGCCGAGCCGAGCTGGCCGGCCTGATGAGCCGCGCGACCGCCGACGAGCAGCGCTTCCTCGTCGACCTCATCACCGGCAACCTGCGCCAGGGCGCCCTCGACGGCGTGGTGCTCGCCGCCGTCGCCAAGGCGTATGCCGTGCCCGATGCCGTCGTGCGGCGCGCCACCATGCTCGCCGGCAGCGCCGCCGAGGTGGCGGGGCTGGCAGCCACTGGCGGGGTGGAGGCGCTCGAGCAGGTCGGGCTGGTGGTCGGGCGGCCGGTGCGCCCGATGCTCGCAGCCTCGGCGAAGACCGCGGCCGAGGCGGTGCTGGCCGTGGGCGGTGGCGACCTGCTCGTCGACGGCAAGCTCGACGGCATCCGGGTGCAGGTGCACCGGCGCTCGGGTGAGGTCACCGTCTACACCCGCAGCCTCGACGAGATCACCGAGCGGGTGCCCGAGGTGGTCGAGGCCGTGGCCGCCCTGCCCGGCGGCGACCTCGTGCTCGACGGCGAGGCCATCGTGCTGCTCGACGGCGGGCGGCCGGCGCCGTTCCAGGTCACCGGAGCCCGCACGGCGAGCTCGGCGGATGTCGCGGGCCTGCGCGAGCGGGTGCCGCTGACCACCTTCCTGTTCGACGTGCTGCACCGTGACGGCGTCGACCTCATCGACGAGCCGGCCCGGGTGCGCCACGATGCCCTGGTCGATCTCGCGCCGCACCTGGTCGTCCCGCGCCTGCTCACCGGTGAGGCCGACGCGGCGGAGGCGTTCTTCGCCGAGCTCGTCGCCGCAGGGCACGAGGGGGTGGTCGTCAAGGCGGCCGACAGCCCCTACGCCGCGGGCCGCCGCGGCAGCGGCTGGGTCAAGGTCAAGCCCACCCACACCCTCGACCTCGTCGTGCTCGCCGTCGAGTGGGGTTCGGGCCGTCGGCAGGGCAGCCTGTCCAACATCCACCTCGGCGCGCGCGACCCCGACACCGGCGGCTTCGTGATGATCGGCAAGACGTTCAAGGGGATGACCGACGAGATGCTGCGCTGGCAGACCGAGCGGTTCACCGAGCTGGCGGTCGACGGCACCGGCGGCTGGGTGGTCGAGGTGCGCCCCGAGCAGGTCGTCGAGATCGCGTTCGACGGGCTGCAGCACTCGCGGCGCTACCCCGGCGGTGTCGCGCTGCGCTTCGCCCGGGTGCTGCGCTACCGCGACGACAAGAGCGCCGACGAGGCCGACACCATCGCGACCGTTCAGGCACTCGCCCCGCCGGCCTGACCTGAGGGGTTCCACGCACTGGACGTCGACGTTGACAGCGAGACGACCCACGGGGCGAGGCTCGATCCCGGGCCGGGTGCCAACGCCGCCGTGGCCGCGAGTCTCGGCTCGACGGGCCCGGGGTCCCAGCCGGCCGGCGGCCGCTCCTCCGCCACGGGCGCGAGCACCCGGCGCCGCGCCACCAAGACCACTGGCGGCGTGAAGCGCGACGCGTCCTCTCGCGCCAAGGGTGCTGCGCGACAGGCCACAGAGGACTCCCGCTGACCGCGGCGCTCACGCACGGCCTGCTTGACTGGGGCCCGTGCAGCGGCTGACCGCGGCTCGGGTTCACGAGGTCGGAGGACGACATGGCATATGGCAGCGGCGAGCGGCCCGCGAGAGAACCCTCGGGGCTGGCGGAGTCCTCACGCGGCGTGTGGGCCTTCACCGCCGACGTCGACCTGCTCCGGCGGCTCGCCGGCGCAGGCTTCGACTGGGTGGCCCTCGACGCCCAGCACGGACCGGTCGACCGTGCCGCGCTGCACGTCGTCGGTCGTGGCCTCGCGGATGCCGGCGTCGCCCTCGTCGTGCGGGTGCCCGCGGTCGACCCGGTGTGGATCGGCGCCGCGCTGGACGCCGGTGCCGCCGCGGTCGTCGTGCCGTCCGTCACCGGCCGCGACGATGCCGTGCTCGCGGCCCGAGCCTCCCGCTACCCGCCCGAGGGTGACCGCAGCTGGGGTCCGTTCGCGCCCCTGTGGGGCGGCACCGCGCCGGATGCGGCCACGGCGAACGACGCGGTGCGCTGCCTGGTCATGGTCGAGACGGTCGGCGCCCTGGCCGACGTCGACGCGATCGCCGCGACCCCGGGCGTCGACGGCCTCTTCGTCGGCCCGCTCGACCTCGCGCTCGCCCTCGGCACCACCGTCGACGCCCTGCTCGACGACCACTCGGACGGCAACCCGCTCGGCCGGGTCGTCGAGGCGGCACAGCGGCGCGGCATCCTCGTGGCCGGGTTCGCGGGCACGCCGGCGAACGCGCGGCGGCTGCGGACGCACGGCATCCGCTGCCTGGCCGTGACCACCGACGTGGCCGTGGTCGCGCAGGGCGTCGCAGCGGTGCTCGCGGCCGATGACCCCGGCTGACCGCCGCCCCGGTGCCGAGGCTCACCCCGGTGGGGTGAGGCGGCCCGGGTCAGGCTGCCCTTACAACGGGTGGAGCGGCTGGATGGCCGCCCGCCGGCGGGCTGTGCGGCGCACGACGATGAGAGTGGGCCACGATGTCGCACGACAACACGTCAATGACGACGGACCTGAACAGGAGGGGTGGCTTCAGCGGCGGCGAGAACACCGGCGCGGTCGCCTTTGCCGGTGTCCTGCTGATCATGGTGGGGCTGTTCCACGCCATCCAGGGGGTGGTCGCGCTGCTCAGCGACGACATCTACGCGCGGGGCACGAACTACGTATTCCACTTCAGCTTCACGACGTGGGGCTGGGTCCACCTGCTGCTGGGGCTGCTGACGGCGGGCGCCGGTGCAGGGCTGTTCTTCGGCAAGACCTGGGCCCGCACCGTGGCCGTGATCGCCGCGGCGGTCAGCATGATCGGCAGCTTCGCGTGGCTGCCGCACTACCCGATCTGGGGCGTGATGATCATCGCCCTCGACGTGTTCGTCATGTGGGCCGCGATCGTGCACGGGCGAGCACTCGTCGAGGAGTGACCCCGGCGTGCCGGCGGTCAGCCCGTGACGAGCTGGTAGTCACCGGCTTCGTCGAGGGCTGCTGCGACCGCGGCGTCGGTGAGCGCCTGGTCCGAGGTGACGCTCAGCGTCGACGTGCCGTCGGCGACGAGGTCGACCTGCACGTGCGTGACGCCCGGCAGGGCCGCAACCTCGCTGGTCACGGCGCTGACGCAGTGCCCGCAGGTCAGTCCGCTCACCGGAAAGGTCTGGGTGCTCATGGTTCTCCTTGGGTGGTGTCGATGCCGCAGCGGGTGCCGCGCCCGGTATGAGGAGGCCCACGGCCTCCCTGCCTTTCTTTATACTCCCCGGAGGTACGAAACATACCTCCGGGGAGTATTGTCTGAGGTACCTAGCGAATACCCCGCATGGGTATTCGCTGGCGCTTGAGGCCTCGACATTATGGCCCATTTCCAGGCGCCCGCACACGGTTTATGACAAAGCCCACTGGCTCTCGATTCCGACGAATTGCCCCCGCTCGAGCAATAGCGTCAAGCCGTCGATCGGTCGACGTGTCGAGAGGGAAAGCTCATGCCAAACGCACCGCAGTTCGTCAATCTTCTGCCCCTGTGGGTGACGTGGGCGTGGCTGGTTGCTCTGACCGCCGTCCTCGTCCTCCACTGCGGGCACTTCGTCCGGATGGGTGGTCAGCACCGCTGGTTCCACGCCAGCCACATCCTGATGCTGGTCAGCCAGATCTACATGTTCGCGTCGATGGAGTTCAAGTGGACGTGGTTCCCGCACACCTTGTGGGTCAACATCTTCTGGCTGTCCACCGCAGCGATCGGCATCTGGCTGGTCGTGCGGGTCGTGCAGCGCCGCCCGTTCAGCGCCTTGTGGCTCCTGGCCCTGATCATGCAGGTGTCGATGGCCTACATGTGGATGCCGAAGTGGATGCCGGCGCTCACCTGGGCACTGGTGGTCTACTTCAGCCTCGAGGCAATTGCGTGGCTGGCCGGCCTCATGAACGACTCCAAGCCGTCGATGGGCATCGGGCCGCGCCACACGGAGACCAGTGCGCCGCCTGCTGAGCTCGTCACCGCCTCCGGCGGGCCCGCGGCCAGCGCCGTCGGCGTGCTCGAGCAGACCAGGCAGCAGCTCGCCTTCGTGCCGCTCTTTCACAACACGGTGCTGAGCCGGGTCAGCATGGCCGTCATGGCCGCGAGCATGGCCTACATGTTCGCCGCGATGCAGCTGATGCGCAGCGCGATGATGTAGAAGCCGGGCGGTGCCACGGCGTTGCCCCCAGGTTCGTGGAAAGCCGGACCGGGGTGCGGTGCCGCTCGAGGGGGTCGCCGCGAGGGCCGGCGTGCGTCACCCGCGATGCGGGCCCTACGCGATGAGCGCCACCGCCATCACCATGGGCAACGACACGAGCGAGGCGATGGAGGTGACCATGGTGAGGGTCTTGAAGGTGCCCCGTGACGACAGCCCGAGCAGCGACTCGTACATCCAGAAGAAGTTGCTGTTGACCTGGAGGGCGAACATCGCGCCCGAGGCGATGGCCAGGCCGATGACGACCGGCGGCACGTCGATCGACGCGAGCACGGGGCCGATGATCCCGGCGGCCGTGATGGCCGCCACCGACACCGACCCGATCGCCAGGTGCAGCACCGCGGCGATGAGCCACGCGAGCAGGATGCTGAGCGTGACCGGCGCTGCCTCGTCAGCGGTGAAGAGGTCGGCCAGGATCTCGTCGAGCCCGGTCTCCTTGATGACGGCACCGAGGGAACCCCCGATACCGGTGATCAGCAGGATCGCTCCAGTGGTGTGAAAGCCCTCGTTCATCGCCGCATCCGTGCCGTCCGAGCCCAGGGCGCGCCGGCAGAGCACGTAGGCACCGATCAGGCCGACGAAGAGCGCGAGGTTGGCGTTGCCGAGGAAGGCGATGAACTCGTTGGAGAAGTCCAGGAGCTCAGCGAAGGCCCCGAACGCGATCAGCACCAGCGGCAAAAGGATGGGGAGCAGGCACACGAACAGCGGGGGGGCGCGGTGTCCTCCTTGACCAGCTCGGTGTTCTCCTGCTCCAGCATCACCTCGTCGACATCTTCGTCCGTGGTCGGCTTCCAGTAGCGAGTGCGCAGGAGCAACCGGAAGATCAGTGTCGTCACGATGGCGGTCACCGGTCCGAGCACGAGGCCGTAGATCAGCCAGGTGCCGAGCGGGATGTCCAGCAGGCCTGCGATGGAGACCGCGGCCAGTCCCGGGATCACGAAGACGTAGCCTGCGAAGATGCCGGCCCCGAGCGCACCGGCCATGTGCGGCAGGCCGGTCGGGCCGATGAAGGGCGCGGTCGAACGTGCCACGGGGGATGCCAGAACGACCTGCACGTCCACTTAGATGGAGGGGAAGATCGTCGACATCGCAGCCGTCAGGGCGTAGGGAAGCCGGTGCGCGCCGACACCATTGACGAGAAGTGTCACCATCTTCCGGAAGGCGCCCATCGCGTGGAGCAGCGCCCCGATGAGCACGCCGAAGCCGATGAGCAGGCCGACCTCACCCATGATCTCGCCGAAGCCGGCGGCGATCGCCGTGAGGGTCGCCGTCAGGCCGACACCGGTCGCGAGGCCGAGGTAGAGGTAGAGAGACCCGATGATCAGTGAGATCACCGGGTCGACCTTCACCTTGATGATGAGCAGGACGATGACGGCGATGGCTATCGCGGTGTGCAGGACAACCAGGGCGTGCCCCTCTTGATCCCCCGGAGGCGAGGACAGTCGGCGGCGTCGCCACGTCGACCAAACTCTGGCACCTGTGGGCTTGCCAGGGTGGGCCAGAGCCACACGAATTCTGCGTCTCGCATGGTGTGTGAACCGCAGACCCTCCCCGTCGGGGATGCCGGCGACTTCTGCCGCGCGCCATTCTGCGGCTCTGCCCGGACTCGCGGCGAGGCTAGGCGTCCGGGTCGTCGACGACGTGGAGCCCGGCAGGGTCCACGACCACGCGGACCATGGTCCCGGGAGCCAGGTGCAGGTCCCTCAGCGACTCCAGCGAGGCGCGGGCGGCGATCGGCGCGGCCCCTCCGACCCTGATGTGGACCTCATTGCCGGCGGCTTCCAGGCCGGCGATCGGGGCGATCCACGCACCGGGGGCGTCGTTGTCGTCGGTAGTCGTGACGCTGACATGGCGTGGCGCGACGACGACATCGAGTGGGCCGTCCCTCCCGGACGCGCCCACGTGGACCGCGGCACCTTCGGCGAACTCGATGACCGGGCCACGGCGGTAGGCGTGGAGCAGGTTGGTGCCGACCAGTGCCGCTGCGTACTGGGTACGCGGCCGACGCTCCAGCTCTGCCGGTTCGGAGATCTGGGCGACCTGGCCCTCGTCGAGCACGACGACCCGATCCGCGAGGACGAGCACGTCAACGACGTCATGCGCCACGAGCACCGTGAACCCCGCCGGCTGCTCCAGGTACTTGTGCAGCTCACAGCGCACCTGCAGGCGCGTCGCGGAGTCGAGCGCGCTGAGGGGCTCGTCCAGCAGGAGGAGCCGGGGGCCACGGGCCAGGGCCCGGGCCAGTGCGACCCGCTGGGCCTGGCCACCGGACAACGAGCCGGGCCGGACGGCGGCGAGGTCGTCGACGCCGAAGCGTTCCAACCACTGCGACGCGATGGCGCGTGCCTCGCCTGCCGGGGTTCCCCTGCGGCGCGGGCCGTAGGCGACGTTGTCCAGGACGCTCATGTGCGGGAACAGCAGGAGGTCCTGGAAGACGACACCCAGGTCGCGCTCCTCGGGGGGTGTCCATGCGTCGACGCCGGAGCGGTCGAACACCTGGCCGTCCCTCGCCAGCGAACCGGACGACATCCTGAGCAGACCTGCGAGCGTGTTCAAGGCCGTGGACTTGCCGGACCCGTTGGGCCCGACGAGGGCGATCGTCTCACCGGGCGAGCACGAGAATCGCGCGTCCAGCACGAAGCGCCCCAGGTCAACGGTGCCGTCGAACACCAGGGTCATGGCATCGGCCGAAAGCGATTGCGGAGCAGGGCAAGGACGATGATCGTGGGGAAGAACAAGAGCATGCTCAAGAGCACCGCTTGGTCCAGATCGGTCTCGAGTGCGAGGAACGTGGCAAGGGGCAGGGTCTGGGTCCTGCCGGGCAGGTTCCCCGCGAAGGTGACCGTGGCACCGAACTCGCCCAACGACCTTGCCCAGGCCAACGCTGCACTTGCCAGGAGTGTGGGTGTGACGAGGGGGAGGATCACGGTTCGGGCCACGGCTCCCGGTGCGGCCCCGAGAGTGGCGGCCGCAGATGGGAGTCGTCGGTCGACGGAACGGAACCCGCTCTCCATGGTGATCACGACGAACGGGAGCGCCACGAACGACACCGCCACCACCACTCCGGCCGTGCTGAACGGCAGGGCAAGTCCGGTCCAGTCGTACAGCACACGCCCCACGGCGCCGCGGCGCCCCAGGACCGAGAACAGCCCCACACCGCTGACCAGTGGCGGGAGGAGCAAGGGCGCCAGCACCACGGCCCGCAGGAGCGCGCGCCCGGGAAACCGGCCGTGCGCGAGGATCCATCCCAGCGGCACGCCGAGGACCAGCGCAACCACCGTGGATGCCGTCGCGCAGATCGCAGACAGCTGGATGGCGTCACCCACCCCGGGACGGGTCAGCCGTTCGGCGGCACTGGTCCACGGTGCCCGGAGGACGAGCCCCAGCACCGGGAGCGAGAGGAAGAGCGCGGCCAGTATGCCGACGAAGACGAAACCTCGCGGCGCCCGCTCCCCGACGAGGGAGCGGTCCATCACGGCTTCAGGAAACCGGCTTTGCTCGCCAGCTCGAGGCCCCCGCTCGAAGCGAGGAAGGCGACGAACGCCTCAGCGGCCGTGGCGTTGCTACTGGCCGCCAGCGCCGCCGCCGACACCTCCGACGACACGTTCGCGGACTCAGGGATCACGATGCTCTCGACCTTGTCGCCCCCGGCGGGCACATCGGTGGCGAACACGAGGCCGACGTCGATCTCACCGGTCGACGCCTTCGTCACGATGGCAGCACTGCCACCCGGCTCCAGTGTGTCGGCGTCCAGCGAGATCGAGGACTTCGAGGCGAGCGACTGGCTCAGCTTGCCGCACGGCAGTTCCATCGCACACACACCGACCCGGAGCGACGCGGCTCCCAGGGAGTCGACTCCCTTCACTCCAGCCGGGTTGCCGGCCGGAACGACCAGAGCCATCGGGCTACGGGCGATGACATCAGCCGCGCCGGACACCATGCCCTTGGACGTCGCCTGACCCATGGTTCCCGCGTCGGGGGTGACCAGCACGTCTGCCGGCACACCGCCCTCGATCTGGGTCAGCAGCGTCGGCACGTGGCCCAGGTTCATCTGCACCGTGATCCCGGGGTTGTCCGCCTCGAACCGGCTCTTCGCGGCCTCCAGGAATCCCTTCAGGGGGCCGGGAGCCATGACGGTCAACGTCCCCGTCAACGACCCGGCAGCGGATGTCTGGGGCGCCGCCGTGGAGGGCACGGCGTCGGTCGCGTCTGCACCCCCTCCGCACGCTGATACCAGGAGCACGACCGCCAGCAACGGTGCCACCCCGCCGACTCGACGCCCTGTCAGGACTCCCGTGCGCATCATTGAACCCTCCGTAGATTGCCGAAATATGACCCTCACTAACCATCGTCCGCAGATTCTGCGGGCCGTTGGATATCGAGGACACCGGCCTATGACCGCAGTCACTTCCGGGTGTCGTTCGGTAGGTGTGGCCGTGCGACAAGCGGTGAAATGAAGCGCCTGACAATCGGCCCGAATACGGTCTCCTGCTAATCGGTGTGTCATTCGCTGCCGGGGAGCTCAGGGTTTGCGTCGCCGAGGTCGAGCATGGAACCCACACCCGCACCGCCACCGAAGGAGTGCTCATGAACGCCGCCGAGGTCCGCACCCCAGCCCTCGACTCCCACGGCGGCCTACGCCTCTCGCGGAGCAGGGCCACGGCGTTCAGCCCACGCTGGCGCTGACCGGACGCGGCCGCATCGTGGTGCTCTACATCGTCGGCGGTCTCGCCGTGCTCGTGGGCTCCGGCGTCATGGCGATGGCCGGGCTGGGTACCGCATTCCTGTTCGTCCCGCTCTTCTACTACCTCGGGCTTCCCCTCGCCGAGGCGACGTCCGCTGCCCTCCTCATCAACGTCGCGAGCCTGTCGACCGCCACCGTCACCTACGCACGAGCCCACCTCATCGACTGGCGGGCCGGGATCCCCGTCCTCGTCGCGGCTGTCATCTTGGCCCCCGTCGGCGCGGCCCTCACGGTTCGTGTGCCACAGGACGTGCTGCTGGCAATCCTGGTCGGCTTCCTCGTCTTCGCCGGCGCGATGATGCTCTTCTACCGCCCGCCCGCCGCGCGGCGCGAGCCGAGAGCCGCGGTCGAAGCCGTGGCCGGGGCCGGGCTGGGCGGGGTTGCTGGGTTCCTCGGCGGCCTGCTCGGGGTGGGCGGGGGCAACATCATCCTGCCCGGACTGACCTGGCTGGGTCTCGACGCCAAGATCGCCGCAGGAACCACAGCCCTGGCCGTCATCTTCTCCTCGCTGTCGGGCTTCCTCGGGCACGTCGCGTTGGGCGGTCTTGACCCGACCTTCCTGCTGACCATGGCCGTCCTTGCAGCGGTCGGCTCGTTTGCCGGCTCCAACCTCATGGCCAACAGGCTCTCCAGCGCTCAGCTCAAGCGGTTCATCGGCGTGCTGCTCTGGGTCATCGCTCTCAAGCTGGCGCTCGACCTCATCGCCGGATGACCATGACCCAGCCGGGGGGAGCCACTCGCCGGACCCTGCCGAGGAAGGGGGCAAGCGCAGGCCGTGGCCTGCCCGCGGCGACCGGAAGGTCGCCGGAACCTGAGGAAACCCGCGGTCCTACGACCTGCGGTGGTGCTGGTGGCCAGGGGCGGGGTCGAACCGCCGACCTTCCGATTTTCAGTTCGAGACGGGCTGTCCCGGAACGTTTTTGGGTCCTCGAATCGGCGTCGCTTCTGCCACGGCGACCGGCTCATCGCTCGCGCCGGTTTGCGCAGCCTCACCGGGCGAGGAGGCGCGGGCGAGCGACCAGACCCGTGACACCAGCCAGACCTTTCCAAACTCGGGCGCGGTGCAACCTGCGCTTCCAGCAAAGGAGGGGGCCCCGACGGCGGTGATACGTCTCCGGCTGCGGTTGCTTCCGCCCGGGACCGCCGGTGCCGACCGCTTGGCCACCACTGCCACGGGCTGCGTAACTCAAGAGACGCCGCAGCGACGTCGCGCGTGGTCGGCGTCCTCGGTGACGTCACCAGCGTTGGTCTGACCCTCGCTGGGTCACGTGCCACCGACCGGTCCGCGACTCACTCGAAGAGCCGATCCGACCCGACCTCGCTGCCACGGGCCTCATGGGTGCGGGCGGGGCACTCCTGCGCCAGCCCCTGCCCCAAGTCCTGCTCACCGGCCGGCGCCGCCTTGGACCTGCGTCTCAGCCGCGTAGGACGCGAGTCCAGCGCCGCTGGACCAGTGCGACTGCGTTCTGGCGACGACGTGGTCTGAGCAATCGCGTAACTCACGTGCTGGCCGCACCCGTCGGCATCCACGCTGACGACCCCCGCACCGTACGGCTCATCCCTGGTCCAGAGGACGCTGGCCCCCCGCACCGGGGCACGCGCGAGCGGCGGCGGATCGCGATCGTCGCATGGATCGAACGCAGACCCGTACCGGCGCCGGCCAATCACCGCGCGTGCGTCGCCGTCGCTTCGGGATGGCCGACTCGCGGTGTCATGCGGGCGCGACCAGCGGGCTCACGTCGAGTCCCGGACGGTCGTTCAGCTGCTCCTGGAAGTGCGTCTCTACGCCCAGATAGGGCTACTCCGGATCCACCCCGTCGAGTGAACAAGACACGCCGTCTGGGCGCCGCGCAAGGCGGCGTGTCCTACTCACTCGACACGGCGGGTCAGCGTCGCAGCGCCGCCTGCCGCCCATGTCTAGGCTTGGGGCCTGAGGCCGGCCTTGCGGGTTCACTGGCTACGCCGCAGAGACGACGCGGACGCCGCGCGCCCCCGTGTCGCCGATGCGCGATGGGCAAGGGACAACTGTCCCGAACCCCAGCGGCCCCATGACCGCGATGGGCCTACTTCCTATCCAGGGCATCCTTGGCGTGGCCGGCGGCCTGCTCGACTTTGGCTGTGGCCATATCGATGACCTCGGCGACCTTGTCGTTCGCGTGCTCGACGTTCTCCTCAGCTTCACCAGCGCGCCGGTCGGCCTTTCCTTCGGCCTCGAGGTCCTGTGGACTTTCGCACTTTTGGGTGCGGCTCTGTCGGCCCTTCGAACGCTCCGGTGAGCACCTGATCTGACGTTCCCCGCGTGGCGGCGTGACTCCAGCCATCCCATCTGTCACTTATGGCAGTGACAGAATGGAGCCGTT
>JBBQNZ010000019.1:0-38525 GCA_038330415.1 Actinomycetales bacterium
GTCAGACCATCCCGAACCTGGTGACCGTGGCGCTGGGAACTGGTAACCGGGTCACGCTGTACAACGCCTCCGGCACCATCGACCTGATCGCCGACCTCGCCGGCTACTACACCGAGTGACCGGTCACCCCGGACCCGAACCTGACGCCGCGCTCGGACCGGGTCAGGCGCGGCGCTGCCGCGGCACCAGCACTTCCTCGTAGAGCAGCAGCAGGCCGGCCGCGACCGGGATGGCGAGCAGGGCGCCCAGCACCCCCAGCAGCGCCGCCCCGGCGAGGGCCGCGACGATGGTCACCGGGCCCGGCACCGACACGGTGTGCTGCATCACCCGTGGGGCCACGACGTAGTTCTCGAGCTGCTGGTAGACGAGGTAGTAGACCAGCGCGATGAGGGCCTTCTTCGGCTCGTCGAAGAACGCGACGACGCACACCACCGCCGCACCGAGCGTGGCGCCGATCATCGGGATCAGGCCGAGCAGGCCAACGGTGACGGCCAGCACCGCGGCGTAGGGGATGCCGACGATGGTCATCATGACGTAGGACAAGACCGCGTTGAGGGTGGCGATGACGACCTGGCCGATGGCATACGACCCGGTGCGCCGCATGATCTCCTCGGACAGCGACTCGACCCGGGGCCGGCGGGTGGCCGGCACCATGGCGTACGCCGCGTGCTTGACCCGCGGGAGCGAGGACAGGAAGTACAGGGTCAGCACCAGCACGGTGAACACCTGGAAGACACCGTTGAGCACGGCCCGGCCGGCGCCGAGGATCCCCCCGAGCACGCCCTCGAGGAAGGCCTGGTCGGTCATCCGCGCCTGCACCTCATCGCGCACCTTGTCGATGACGTCGTAGCTCTTGTCGAGCTCGCGCACCCAGGAGCTGCCCAGCAGGTCCTCGACGTAGCCGGGAGTCTGCTGCGCCAGCTCGGTGCCCTGGACGATGACCGGCGGGATGACGAGGAAGCCGATGAGCACGAAGATGACGAGCAGGCCGGTGAAGACGACGGCGACGGACCCGGCCCGGCGAACCCCGCGGTCGACGAGGGCGTCGACGATCGGGTTGAGCGCCAGGGCGAGGAACGCCGAGACGATCAACAGGGTCAGCGTCGTCGAGAGCCGGCCGACCGTGTGCCACAGGCCGATCGCGAGCAGGGCCCCGATGGCGCCGAAGAAGCCGATGTAGAACGGGGAGTGACGGTTGAGCGGGCGCCCGATGGCGCCGTAGGTGGGGTTCTGACCGACGAGCGACTCGGCAGGCGGCACCGACTCGGACGCGGTCGTGGCCGCGGGCGCCGCGGCACCACCGGCCGCCCCCGCCGGCCCGTGACCGGCATCCGCGGAGGTCACGGCCTCGAGCGGGTCAGCAACGAGCGTGGCCCCCTCCTGCACCTGCGCGGCGATCCGGTTGCTCTGCTCGAGGGCAGCGAGCTGGCGCCGACGGAAGTCGGCCCACCGTGTCACCGGGCTCCACAGCCTGGACGTCTTCACGCGCCACCTCCCGGCCACACCCTAGTGGCGGCTCGAGGCGCGCCCACGCCCCACCGGGCTCAGGCGTCGCGGAAGCGGTTGATGGCCTCCTCGAACCGGGCGCGCTTGTCGGTGTCGGTCACCCCGAGGCCCTCCTGCGGCGAGAGCGTGAGCACGCCGACCTTGCCCTGGTGCAGGTTGCGGTGCACGTCGAGCGCCGCCAGGCCGACGTCCTCGAGTGCGTAGGTGCGGCTCAGGGTGGGGTGGATGAGGCCGCGGTCGACCAGCTCGTTGGCCTCCCACGCCTCGCGGTAGTTCGCAAAGTGCGAGCTGACGATGCGCTTGAGGTTCATCCACAGGTAGCGGTTGTCGTACTCGTGCATGTAGCCCGAGGTCGACGCGCAGGTCACGATGGTGCCGCCCTTGCGTGCCACGTAGACGCTGGCGCCGAAGGTCTCGCGACCGGGGTGCTCGAAGACGATGTCGACGTCGTGGCCGCCGGTGAGCTCGCGGATCTTCTTGCCCAGGCGCTGCCACTCCTTGGGGTCCTGCGCGGTGCCCTCGGCGTTCCAGAACCGGTAGGCCTCGGCGGAGCGGTCGATGATCAGCTCGGCACCCATCGCCCGGCAGATCGCGGCCTTCTCGGGGGACGACACCACGCAGATCGGGGTCGCGCCGCCGGCCAGGGCCATCTGGGTGGCGTACGACCCCAGGCCGCCCGAGGCGCCCCAGATCAGCACCCGGTCGCCCAGCTTCATGTGGGCGCCGTTCTTCGAGATCAGCTGGCGGTACGCCGTGGAGTTGACCAGGCCCGGCGCGGCGGCCTCCTCCCAGGACAGGTGGGTCGGCTTGGGCATCAGCTGGTTGGCCTTGACGATCGCCAGCTCTGCCAGGCCGCCGAAGTTGGTCTCGAAGCCCCAGATCCGCTGCTGCGGGTCCATCATCGTGTCGTCGTGGCCCTCGGCGTCCTCGAGCTCGACGCTCAGGCAGTGCGCCACGACCTCGGTGCCCGGCTTCCACTTGGTCACCCCGGGGCCGGTGCGCAGCACGACGCCCGCGAGGTCGGAGCCCACCACGTGGTAGGGCAGGTCGTGGCGCTTGGCGAACTCCGAGGTGCGCCCGTAGCGCTCGAGGAAGGAGAACGTCGACACCGGCTCGAAGATCGAGGTCCACACGGTGTTGTAGTTGATCGCGCTGGCCATGACGGCGACGAGCGCCTCGCCGGGCGCCAGCTCGGGCGTCGGCACCTGCTCGACGTGCAGCGAGCGGCGCGGGTCCTTGTCGCGGGTCGCCATCCCGGCGAACATCTCGACCTCGTCCTTGTGCACCGTCGCGGCGCGGTAGGTGTCCGGGACGGCGATCTCGGCGTAGGTCTCGGTGCTGCGGTCCCCGGAGAGGATGGCCTCGCGGATCTGCTCCATGTGGTCGTGCTCCTTCGGCGGTGAGGGCGCGGTCGATCGCCGATGGCGACCCGCCCGGGAAACCTAGTCTGCCCGCCCCGGCGGATCGGTGACCTATGACAGCGCTCACGGCGTGATCCGGCTCACGGGCGCCCGGGACGCGGGTCAGGCGCGCGGCATACAGTGCCGTCGTGGCTCTTCCCCCCCTCTCGCGCCGCCGGCTCGTACTGGGCGCGGCCGGTGCGGCCACCTACGGCGCGCTCGCGTGGTGGAGCGTCGAGTACCGCATCCGGCGGGCCGAGGTGCCGCTCTACAGCGAGACGGTGGCCTTCCTGTCGACCGGCTGGCGCGAGCTCGTGCCGGCCGGCCACACGGACACCCTGGTCCCCGGCACCCGCGTGCTCGCCGGGTACCCCCTGAGCGCGAAGCTCGTCGAGGACGAGCTGGCCTGGCTCGAGATGTCCGCCCCCTGGGTGGCCACGGCGCTCGACGGCGGGGACGACGTGCTGCGCTCGGCCCTGCTCGACCTGCGGGCGCTCTCGGTGGGGCTACCGGTCAGCGTGGCCGGCTGGAGCGACAGGTGGCGATATGCGTGGCCCCGGGACGTGTCGTTCGTGGCGACCGCACTGGCTCGCATCGGGCACCCGGACCACGCGGCGCGGCAGCTGGCGTTCCTGCAGGAGGTACAGCGGCCGGACGGGGTGTTCGAGGCCCGCTACGACCCGGCCACGCGCCGCACGCCCGACGAGCGGGTCGCCCAGCTCGACGGGTCGGCGTGGGTCGTGTGGGGCGCGCACCAGCTCGCGGTGGCCGCCCCGGGCCGCGCGGTCGAGCTCCTGACCCCGCTGAAGCCGATGCTCGCGCGCAGCGCCACCCGGCTGATCTCCGTCCTCGACTCCCGGACCCACCTGCCGAAGCCCTCGTCCGACTACTGGGAGCTCGTCGAGCGCTCGGTGACCCTGGGCACGGCGGCGTCGGTGCTCGCCGGGCTGCGCAGCGCCGGCGAGGTGCTGCCGCTCGTCGGCGAGCCGTTGCTGGCCGAGCAGACCCGGGCAGCGGCCGAGTCGCTGTCGGATGCCGTTCACGACCAGTTCGGCGCCGCGGGGTACCCGCGCCTTCTCGACGACCCCGCGGCCGACGCGGCCGTGACCTTCCTCGCCGCGCCGATCGGCGGGCTGGGCGCGCAGCCGGCCGTGCTGACCGCGATGGGCCGGGCCCAGACCGCGATGGCGCGGCCGGCAGGCGGGGTGGCCCCGGGCGTGCAGTGGAAGGACGACGGCATCAGCTGGACCCCGGAGACGGCGCTGTTCGCGGCCGCCTGGGCCGCCAGTGGCGAGCACGCCCGGGCCGAGGCCCTGCTCGGCTGGCTCGGCGAGCACCGCACCGACGCCGGGTCCTTCCCCGAGAAGGTCCTCTTCGACGGGCGGCCCGCCGCGGTGGCACCGCTCGCCTGGACGGCCGCGCTGGTCGTCATCGCCCGGCACGAGCTGGTGCACGCGTGAGGCGATGGGCCGTGCTGGCGGCCCTGGCCGTGCTCGCCCTGCTCGTCGGCCTGCCGTCAGCCGGCGCCAGCCCGGCGGATGCCGCCACGGCGGATGCCGCCACGGCGGATGCCGCCGGGCCGCCCCGGCTGGTGGTGGTGGGGGCGCCGGGGCTGTCGTGGTCGGACGTCGACGGCGGGAACGCTCCGGCACTGCGCGAGATGGCGGCCACAGGTGCGCTGGGGTCGATGACGGTACGGGCCGTGCGCACCCGGTCGTGCGCGGTCGACGGGTGGCTCACCCTGTCGGCCGGTCGCCGGGCCGCCGACGTCGAAGGCCCGTGCCGGGAGCCGCTCCCCGTCGTCGGCGACCGGGTGCCTCGCTGGGACGAGTACCTGGCAGCTGCGGCCGCAGACTCGTACGACGCCTCCCCGGGCACGCTCGGGAAGGGGGTCACGGCATCCGGCGCGTGCGTGGAGACGGTCGGGCCGGGAGCGGCGATCGGCGGGGCCGGGCCCGACGGTGTGGTCGCGACCTACCGGCCGACCCTGCCGGCGTCCTTCGCGTGCCCCGTGGTGCTCGTCGACGGCGGCACCGTTCCCGCGAGGGGTGCGGCGCGTGCGGCGGCTCTCGCGGAGCTCGACGCGCTGGTCGCGCGGGTGCGTGCCGTGGATGCCGGGGCCGACGTCGTGGTCGCCGGGGTGGGTGACGGGGTGTCGGCGGTGCGGCCGCGGGCCGTGGTGGCGGTCGGGCCGTCGTACCCGCGCGGGCTGCTCACGTCGACCTCCACCCGTCAGCCCGGCGTCGTGCAGCTGCAGGACCTCACCGCGACCGCACTGACCGCAGTCGGCGCGCCCGATACCGAGGTGACCGGGCGGCCGCTGACCGTCTCGCCGAGCACCCGTTCGCCGGCGGTGCTGTTGGCCGGGCGGGTCGGGTTCGAGACCCGCGCCGCGACCCTGCGGGCCATCAGCCCCCAGGTGACCGCGTGGCTGGCCGGCGCCTTCGCGGCGTGGGCGGTGGCCGTCGCCGTGCTCTGGTGGCGGCGGGGGAGCGGGGCGGAGGCCGTGCCGGGCTGGCTGCGGGTCGCCGGCGTGGCGGTGGCCGTCGTTCCGGTGTCGACGTTCGTCGTCAACGTCGTGCCGTGGTGGTCGGTCGGGGCGGCGTACGTCGCGCTCGGGGCCGCCCTGGCGGTGGTCGTCGCGGTGCTCACCGCGGCCGCATGGTGGGCCGGGCGGCGGCAGGTGCTCGGCGCCCTGCGTGTCGTCGCGGTGGTCACCCTGCTCGTGCTCGCGGGGGACGTGCTCACCGGCTCGGGGCTGCAGCTCGGGTCGGTGTTCGGTCAGAACCCGGTCGTCGGGGGGCGGTTCTACGGGCTGGGCAACACCAGCTTCGCGCTCTACGGGCTGGCCGTGCTCGTGGTCGTGGGGTGGGTGGCGGCAGTGGGGCGGTCGCGCCGCGTGTCGGCCGCCCTGGCGCTCGTCGTGCTGGCCGTGGCACTCGCCGTCGAGGCGCTGCCCTCGCTCGGGGCCGACTTCGGCGGCCCGCCGGGACTGCTCCTCGGCGGGCTGCTCGTCGTGGCGTCGGCCGCGGGGGTGCGCCTCACCTGGGGCCGGGTGGTGGTGGCCGTCGTCGCGGCCGGCGCACTCGTCGCCCTCGTCGCCCTGGTCGACTGGCTGCGACCGGTCGAGTCGCGCACCCACCTCGGTGACTTCGTGGAGTCGGTGGTGTCGGGGGAGGCCGGCGCCGTGGTCGGGCGCAAGCTGGCGCAGAACCTCGCCAACCTCGGCTCACCGCCCCTGATCGTCATCGCCGCCGCCACGGTGGCGCTCGTGCTGGTCGCCCGGCGGGTGCGGTGGCGGCCGGTGCCCGACGGCGCCCTGGTGCTGCGCGGTGCGGTCGTGCTGGCCGTCGTGGGGTTCCTGGCCAACGACTCCGGGCTCGTCATCCCGGCGTTCGTGGCGCTCGTGCTGGCACCGCTGCTGGTGGCCGGCGGTCCAGCGAACACGGCTGACCGGCCGGCCCAGCCCATCGGGTGACGGTCAGTGGTCAGTGGTCAGTGGGCCGGGTCGGCGGCCGGCTCGACGAGCTCGACGAGGATGCCGCGCGCGTCCTTGGGGTGGATGAAGTTCACGCGTGAGTTGCTCGTGCCGCGCTTGGCCTCGGGGTACAGCAGGCGCATCCCGCGCTCACGAAGGGTGGCGCTCACGGCATCCAGGTCGGTGACCCGGTAGGCGAGCTGCTGGATGCCGGGGCCGCTGCGGTCGAGGAACTTGGCGATGGTCGACTCGGGGCTGAGCGGGGCGAGCAGCTGGATGCACGAGCCGGAGCCGCCGACGGCCATCATCGCCTCGCGGACGCCCTGCTCGGCGTTGGTCTCCTCGTGCAGCAGCGTCATGCCGTAGGTCGAGGAGTAGAACGCGATCGCCTCGTCGAGGTCGGGCACGGCGACGCCCACGTGGTCGATGGCGGTGAACAGGTCGGTCGGCAGGGCAGTCATGCGACCAGCGTAGGAGCGTCGCCCCTCACGCGACCCGGGCGCGTGGCGAGCCTCACCGGATGCCGTACCCCGGCATCCGCCGCCGTCGTTCGAGGTGATGTCCTGGCTTCTCGGACCCGAACATCACCTCAAACCAACGCACCCTCGGCCGGTTCGAGGTGAAGTCCTGGCGCTGCGGGCCAGAAGATCACCTCGAACCCGCCGACACCCGGCGCGCCGCCCAGCGGGTGGTGAGGGTCACGAAGGCTCGGGGGTGGCATCACCCGCACCCGTGACTAGAGTCGGGGGCGATCCTCGACCCCGACCTGGAGGGCTTCCCCATGTCCACCGACCCCACCGTCATCGTCGCCGGCGCCCGCACCCCGATGGGCCGGATGAGCGGCTCGCTGAAGGGCTTCAGCGGCTCCGACCTCGGCGGCTTCGCCATCAAGGGCGCCCTCGAGAAGGCCGGGGTGGCTCCCGACGACGTCGACTACGTGATCATGGGCCAGGTGCTCACCGCCGGCGAGGGCCAGATCCCCGCCCGCCAGGCGGCGACCAAGGGCGGCATCCCGATGACCGTGCCGGCGCTCACCATCAACAAGGTCTGCCTGAGCGGCATCGACGCGATCGCGCTCGCCGACCAGCTGATCCGAGCCGGGGAGTTCGACGTGGTCGTCGCCGGCGGCCAGGAGTCGATGACCAACGCGCCGCACCTGCTCGAGAAGAGCCGCGACGGCTTCAAGTACGGCGACGTCGTGATGCACGACCACATGGCGCAGGACGGCCTGTGGGACGCCTTCACCGACCAGGCGATGGGCCTGCTCACCGAGGCGGCCAACACCGGCGACGTCGCGTTCACCCGCGAGGAGCAGGACGCGTTCTCGGCCCGCAGCCACCAGCTCTCCGCCCGGGCCTGGAAGGACGGCCTGTTCGACGACGAGGTCGTCACCATCTCCATCCCGCAGCGCCGCGGCGACGCACTGGAGTTCCGCACCGACGAGGGCATCCGCGCAGACACCACGACCGAGTCGCTCGGCCGCCTGCGCCCCGCCTTCAGCAAGGACGGCACCATCACGGCCGGCTCGGCCTCGCAGATCTCCGACGGCGCCGCCGCCGTGGTGGTCATGAAGAAGTCGCGCGCCGAGTCGCTGGGCCTGACCTGGCTCGCCGAGATCGGCGCCCACGGCGTCGTCGCCGGCCCCGACTCCACGCTGCAGAGCCAGCCCGCCCGCGCCATCGCCAAGGCGTGCGAGCGCGAGGGCATCGCCCCCACCGACCTCGACCTGGTCGAGATCAACGAGGCGTTCGCCGCGGTCGGCCTGGCCTCCACCAAGGAGCTCGGCCTCGACGACGACAAGGTCAACGTCAACGGCGGGGCCATCGCCCTCGGCCACCCGGTCGGCATGTCCGGCGCCCGCATCGTGCTGCACCTCGCGCTCGAGCTGCAGCGCCGCGGTGGCGGCGTCGGCGCGGCCGCGCTCTGTGGCGGTGGCGGCCAGGGCGACGCCCTCGTCGTCAAGGTCCCCGCGCAGGGCTGACCGGGCACCCCGATCGGGCCGCGCTCCGTCGACGTCCCCTCCCTCGTCGCCTCGGCGAGGGAGGGGCGTCCGCGTGCGGTGGCCCGGCTGATCTCGCTCGTCGAGGACGGCCACCCCGCCCTGCGGGAGGTGATGGCGCTGCTCGCGCCGGATGCCGGTCGCGCCCACGTCGTCGGCATCACGGGCGCGCCGGGCGTGGGCAAGTCGACGACGACCGACGCGCTCATCAGGGATCACCGGGCCGCCGGCCACCGGGTGGGTGTGCTCGCGGTCGACCCGTCCTCGCCCTTCTCCGGTGGCGCCTTGCTCGGTGACCGGATCCGGATGTCGGACCACGCTGCCGACCCGGAGGTCTTCATCCGCTCGATGGCCTCGCGCGGCCACCTCGGTGGGCTCTCGTGGGCGGCACCGCAGGCGCTGCGGGTGCTCGATGCCGCCGGGTGCGACGTCGTGCTCCTCGAGACCGTGGGTGTCGGTCAGTCCGAGGTCGAGGTGGCCGGCACCGCCGACACCACGCTGGTGCTGCTCGCGCCCGGCATGGGTGACGGCATCCAGGCGGCGAAGGCCGGCATCCTCGAGGTGGCCGACGTACTGGTCGTGAACAAGGCCGACTGCGAGGGGGCCGACCGCACGGTGCGCGACCTGCGGCACGCCGCGGCGCTGGGCGCCGGGTCCGACCCCGGGGGGTGGCGGGTCCCGGTGGTGCGCACGGTCGCCACCGACGGCACCGGGGTCGACGAGCTCGTGGCCGCGGTCGAGGCACACCGGGCGTGGCTCGGCGTCGACGGGTTGCGGGGGCGCCGGGTGCGCCGGGCGTCGCGGGAGATCGAGGGCCTGGCCCTCGAGGCGCTGCGCGCCCGGGTCGGCGGGCTTCGCGGCGACAGCCGGCTCGAGGCGCTCGCCGCCGACGTGGTGGGCGGGCGCACCGACCCGTACGCCGCCGCCGACCAGCTGGTCGGCTCCCTCAGCTGAGGGGCTCGTCTCCGGATCGACGGACAGGTCACTTGCTGGACCGCTCTCGGCCTCCGCTGCCCGCTGCCCGCTGCGCGGTGGGATGCCGTGGGCGGCCGTTGACCATCCGCACCCACTCGCTGGCGCTCGCGGCTGCTCCCGCCAGACCCGTCCATCGGCGCGCCCACGGCATCCCGCCGCTTCGCTCCTGCCGCTCTGGCCGGCTTCGTCGGCCACGGCATCCCGTAGCTCCGCCCCCTGCCGCTGTTGCCCACGGCATCCAGCTGCCGACGTCAGATCGTCGGGGAGCGGTTCCGACGTGGCGCGGGCTACCACGTAGTAGGTGCTCCGATCACTGCATGTACCAGGCGGTAGCCCGTGCTGAGCGGAACGCCCTGCCCGCGACACCGCTCGGGAAGGATGTGCTGGTGCCTGGCTTGCCCGACCTCGCGACCAAGCCCACCCTTCGCGGGCAGCTCGTCACCCTGCGCCCGTTCCGTGACGGCGACGTCGAGGTGATGGCCGAGATCCTCTCCGACCCCGAGGTACGACGGCTGACGGGCAGTGTGGACTCGACCGCGGGCTGGGGACCGAGGCGGTCGGCATCCTCACGGCGTACGGCATCGAGCGGCTGGGGATGCGCCGGATCACCCTGGCGGTGTTCGAGTTCAACCCGCGCGCCCGCCGGGTCTACGAGAAGGTCGGCTACGTGGTGACCGGGGTGCGCCCGGGCGAGCTCGTGTTCGACGGGGTTGCGGTCGGTGCGGTCGACCTGGCGGTGGATGCCGAGCACTGGCCGGGGTTCACCGCCGCTGGGGCCGGCTGAGCCCGACCGGTCATTCCGGGCCGACCGCCGCCGGCTCGACCATGATGAGGTCGACCGGCGGGGCGTCGGGGAGCTCCTCGCCCCCGAGGGGGATCGCCGACGGGACACCGGCCGTGATGCGGCTGCCGTCGGCCCGGGTGCCACCGGTCTGCGGACCGTTGCCGAGCGTTCCGGGGATGCGGGGGCCGTGCCCGTCGAGCTCGATGACGACCCGCTCCCGCTCGTCGACGGCGTACGTCGTGCCGTGCACGTCGACCGGCACCGGCAGCTCTCCGGCCTCGACGTCGAAGGCAATCTCCGTGGGGGTCAGCGTCACCCGCACCCGCGTGCCGCGCCAGGTGACCCGGAAGGTCAGTGACTGCCAGCCGTCGGGGAGGCGCGGGTCGAAGGACAGGCGCCCGTCGTAGTCGCGCATGCCGCCGAACCCGTTGACCAGCGCCGACCACACACCGCCCGTGGAGGCGACGTGCAGCCCGTCGACGGTGTTGTCGTGCGCGTTCGCGAGGTCGACGTAGAGCGCGTCCAGGAAGTAGCCGTAGGCGACCTCGTGGTAGCCGACCTCGGCGGCGATGACCGACTGCACGACGGCCGACAGGGTGGAGTCGCCCGTGGTGATCGGGTCGTAGTACTCGAAGTCGAGCCGCTTCTCCTGGGCGGTGAAGCGGTTGCCCTGGAGGAACAGCGCCAGCACGACGTCGGCCTGCTTGAGCACCTGGAAGCGGTAGATCACGAGCGGGTGGTAGTGGAGCATCAGCGGCCGCAGCTCCTCGGGCGTGCGGCTGAGGTCCCAGACCTCCCGGTCGAGGAAGAAGTCGTCCTGGGGGTGGATCTGCAGGCCGTCGTCGAAGGGGATGTGCATGCCCGCCGCGCAGGCCGCCCACTCGGTGACCTCGTCATCGGTGAGCTGCAGCTTCTGGGCGATCCGGGCGTACTCCTCGGGCTCCTGCAGGCGGGTCCACTCCACCCACTGCACGGCCTGCTCGAGGTTGTAGCGCGCCATGACGTTGGTGAACAGGTTGTTGTTGACGACCGTCGTGTACTCGTCGGGCCCGGTGACGCCGTGGATGTGGAACGACCGCTCGCCGTTGCTGCGCCAGAACCCGAGGTCGGCGTAGAGCCGGGCGGTCTCGACGAGGATCGCCAGCCCGTCGCGCACGAGGAACCCGACGTCGCCCGTGGCGTTGACGTACTGCACGAGGGCGTGCACGACGTCGGCGTCGATGTGCACCTGGGCGGTGCCGGCCGCGTAGTACGCCGAGGCCTCCTCGCCGTTGATGGTGCGCCACGGGAAGAGCGCCCCCCGCTGGCTCAGCTCGCGGGCACGGTCGCGCGCGGCGGGCAGCATCCGGCTGCGGAAGTGCATGAGGTTGCGGGCCAGGTCGGGGCGCGTGTAGCTGAGGAAGGGCGCGACGTAGACCTCGCTGTCCCAGAAGTAGTGACCCTCGTAGCCCGAGCCGGTGACCCCCTTGGCCGCGACGCCGTGCCCGTCGGCACGACCGCTGGCCTGGGCGAGGGTGAACAGGTTGAACCGGATGGCCTGCTGGATGGCCGCGTGGTGCGGGTCGTGCGAGGCGACCTCGACGTCGCTGGCCGCCCAGAACGCGTCGTACCAGCCGCGCTGCTCGGTCAGCCAGTGGTCGAGGTCGTACTGGGCCGTGCGGTCGAGAGTGCGCCGGCAGCGGTCGGACAGCTCGCGCACCGGCAGCCCGCGCGAGGTGTGGTAGGCCACCGCCTTCTCGATCCGCAGCGTGCTGCCCTCGCGGGCGTCGGTGCGGAAGACCATCTTGGTGAGGTCGGGCTCGTCCCCCATGAGGACCTCGTAGGGGTCGGGCGTGCGCACGACGTGGTCGGCCGCGACGACCACCGTCATCCGCGAGTTGGCGCACTGGTAGCCCAACATCATCCGGTCGTCCTTGGCCATGCTGATGCGGGGCAGCAGCACCCGCCCCTCGAAGGCACCGGCCTTGCGCGGGTCGGCGTGCACCCCGTCGGCGTCCGCCTGAAGGTGGTACTCGTCGACGCCGTCCTGGCGGTTGAGCAGCTGCGACGAGACGACCAGGGGGGCGTCACCGTCGAGCATGGTCACCTCGAGGGTCAGCAGCACGAGGTGGCGCTGGGTCATCGAGACCATCCGGGTGGAGTCGATCTCGACCCGCTTGCCCGACGGCGTGCGCCAGATGGTCGAGCGCCGCAGCACGCCGTCGCGGAAGTCGAGTGTGCGCTCGTAGTGCTCGAGGTCGGCGGTGCCGATGACGAGGGGCTCGTCGTCGACGTAGAGCTTCATCAGCTTCGCGTCGGGGGCGTTGATGATGGTCTGCCCGGTGCGGGCGAACCCGTAGGCCGCCTCGGCATGCCTGATCGGCCAGGTCTCGTGCAGCCCGTTGACGTAGGTGCCGTGCTCGAACGCGTGGCGGCCCTCCTCGGGGTTGCCGCGCATGCCGATGTAGCCGTTGGCCACGGTGAACAGGGTCTCGGTGACGCCGAGATCGCTGCGGTCCGGGTCGCACTCGACCAGGCGCCAGGGGTCGACGGGGAACCGGCTGCGGTCGAGCGGGTCGGCCGAGGCGTGGCGGCGCGTCACGCGAGGTCCTGGAGGTCCGGGACGACGAGATCGGCCCCGGCGGCGGTCAGCACGTCGGCTCCGGCCCCCCGGTCGACGCCGATGACCAGCCCGAACGACCCGGCGGCGCCTGCTCGCACGCCGGAGACGGCATCCTCGACGACGACCGAGCGAGCCGGAACGGTGCCGCACTCGGTGGCTGCGTGCACGAAGGTGTCCGGGGCGGGCTTGCCGGGAAGGCCCAGCGCGGTGGCGACCCGGCCGTCGACCACGGTCACGAACCGGTCGGTGAGGCCGGCCGCCGCGAGCACGGCGGGCGCGTTCGCCGACGACGAGACGACCGCGAGCGGCATCCGCAGGTCGCGCAGCACGTCGAGCAGGGCGACCGAGCCGGGGTAGGCGACCACGCCGTCGCGTTCGAGCACCACGTTGAAGGCGTCGTTCTTGCGGTTGCCCAGGCCGCACACGGTGTCGGCCTCGGGTGGGTCGGTGGGCTCGCCCTCGGGCAGCCGGATGCCGCGCGCCGTGAGCAGGTCGCGCACGCCGTCGTAGCGGGGCTTGCCGTCGACGTGCGCGAAGTAGTCGGCGTCGGTGTAGGGGGAGGTGTCGGCGCCCGGGGCCTCCCAGCCGGACAGGAAGGCGTCGAACATCTCCGCCCAGGCGCGCATGTGGACCTCGGCGGTGGGCGTCAGGACGCCATCGAGGTCGAACAGGACCGCGTCGTGCTCCGACCAGGTCACCGGCATCGGTGTGCTCATGCCCGAACGCTAGGGACTGCGAGAGCGCTTGCGCAATCCGCGCGTGGGTAGTGACCGCTGGACGGTCAGGAAAGGCTGCGAGACTTGGCAGTCGAGGGCCTCTGGTGGCTCTCGGATTGGCATGTATCGACCTTCAACAGACTGTTGCAACCCTCACTAAGGTGTGCTCATGTCGCCACTTCGGCTCAACGACGCGGATGCCGCTGCGCTGCGCTCGGTGGTCCTCATCCAGCGCTTTTCGATGGGGCTGACCGAGGTGTCCGACCGGGCGCTCGGCGAGGCCGCGACCGACACCATCGACATGCAGCTGCTCGTGCACCTCCACGTGCATCCGGGAGTGAGCCCGTCGGAGCTGGTGTCGGGTCTGAGCCGTCCGCGCAGCACGGTGTCCCGCGCCCTGGCTCGCCTGCTCGATGCCGGCCTCGTCGAGCGCCGCTCGCACTCGGTCGACCGGCGCCGCGCCGAGCTGCACCTCACCCCGCGCGGTCGTGCAGGAGTCGCGCACTTCGAGCAGTCCCTGAGCGACTTCTTCCGCGAGAGCGAGCACCTCGTCAAGGAGGTCATGCTGCTGCTGGGACGCGACCCGGAGCGCACCGACCGCACGGCTGCGCGTCCGGACATCCTCGAGCTGGTCGAGATGATGAGCGCCGCCGGTGCCGCCCACGCGCGCGAGGTGCTGCCGATCGTGACCATGGCCGGGGCGCCCGAGGTCGTCGACCGGTTCGCCCTCATGGTGCTCGCCCAGGGCTGGGCGCGGCCGTCCTGGCTGTCCGACGAGCTGCGGCTGAGCCCTGCGGGCACCAGCAGCTTGCTCGAGCGGCTCGAGGCCGCTGGCCTGGTCGCGCGCGAGGCGGGCGCACTCGACACCGACCGTCGCGCCGTCATCGTGCACCTCACCCCCAAGGGTCGACGCACCGCACGGGCCCAGCTCGAGGTCTTCCGCAGGCACCAGGACGCCCTGCTCGACGCACTCGCCCCCACGATGGGGTTCAGTGCCGTGTCCGCGGGCGGCCCCTCGATCGCGAGCTGACCGGGCCGCCCTATCGGCTGCGGGTGCCCCACGTGGCCGCCGCGCTCGACCGGCTCGACGCGGTGGTCGCCGCGACCGTCTCGGTGTGACCCGGCGACCGGTGCAGTGCCCACGGGCTCGACTACCGTGCGGGGTGTGAGCCAGCCGGTGCGCCTTCCGTTCGACCCGATCGTCCGGGCGAGCGAGCTGTGGCGCGACCGCTGGGGCGAGGACTCGCGCTCGGTCTCGATGGCGACCGCCACCTCGGTGATGCGGGTGCAGCAGCTGCTGCTGAGCCAGTTCGACGGCATCGCCGGCCGGCACGGCCTCACCTTCGCGCGCTACGAGGCCCTGGTGCTGCTGGCCTTCAGCCGCGAGGGCCGGCTGTCGATGTCGCGCATCGGTGAGCGCCTCATGGTGCACCCGACGAGCGCCACCAACATCGTGCAGCGGCTGGCGGCCCAGGGCTTCGTCGAGCGGGTGCCCAACCCCACCGACCGGCGCGGTGCCCTCGCCGTCATCACGGATGCCGGGCGCGCGGCGATGGAGGCCGTCACCGCCGAGCTCGAGGCGGTCGACTTCGGCCTGTCCATGCTCGACGACGAGCAGCACGCGGCCCTGTTCGGCCTGCTGCGCGAGGTGCGCGTGGGGGCTCGCGACTTCGACGCCTGAGGGGGCCGCGTGGGTGCCGCGGCACGGCATCCGGGGTGCGCCGCACCCGTCGCGGACCCCCGCCGCGACGTGGCGCACGTCACGTGATATTGGGCCGGGATTTGTCGGCACGGGGTCTGGTTTGTCATGGTGGAAGGCCAGCCCGCCGCCCGGACCCGCATCCGGGACGCCCCGCAGACAGCAAGGACACCCCCTGACATGGCCACCATCGTGAAGCGCGTCGTCGGCGCGCTCCTGGCGCTCGTCGGCCTGGCGCTCACCGCCGTCGGCGTCTGGTTCGCCGCCCAGCTGGGCACCTCCGGGACCGCCGAGTTCGTGGTGCACCCCGCCACGGCCGACCCGGTGCTGATCGGCCCCGACGTGCTCAACCGGGTCGACGGCGACGTCGTCATCACCGCCACCCCGACCCCGGGTGGCTCGATGTGGATGGCGCTGGCCAACCCCTCCGACGCCGACGCGGTCGTGGGGGGATCGAAGCACCTGGCCGTGACAAGCGTGACGGTCAGCGACTGGTCGCTCGACACCGCGAGCACCGGCACGGGCACCGCCCCCGAGCTGGGCGCCGCGGACCTGTGGCGCCAGCAGGACGAGGCCAAGGGCCCGGTGACGCTCACCGTGAAGCAGTCCGGCGCCCCCGAGACGCTCGTGGTGAAGGCCCAGGGCGGCCAGCTGAACACCCTGACCCTGTCGGTCACCGACAAGTCGTGGTTCGTCGAGGCCGTCGTCGCGGCCCTGATCGGGCTGTTCCTGCTCGTCGCGGGCGTGGTGCTGCTCACGGCCCGCCGCCCGCGGCACCACGGTGCCGCCGAGGTGCGGCCCGTGCCTGAGGTGTCGGAGGCTGAGGCGCCGGAGGCCCCGGCGCCGGAGGCACCGCTCGTCCCGGTGGGGTCGGGCGGAACTTCCGACCCCGACCGAGCCGTTGGAGCCCAGGATGGGAGCGACCCGACGCTCCCGCTGCGCGCCACCACGGTGCGCAGCCCACGCCCGGCCGACGACGTCCCCGATGCCGACGGCCCGGATGCCGACGGCACCTCCCGCACCGACGCGGACAGCGCCGACGCACCCGACCACACCGACCCGACCGACCCCCACGACCCCCAGGAGGTCACCCGATGACCCCGCGCCCCGTGACATCACCGCGCCCCATGACCACCCCCCGCACCCTGAGCCGGCTGGCCGCCTCGACCACCCTGCTCGGCGCGCTCGTGCTCGCCGGCTGCGGCACGCAGGACGCCCAGGACGCCCAGGACGCCCTGGTTGGCCTGCACGCCGCCCCCGTCGAGCAGACCGCCGCCGCGCCGCTCGACGCCGAGGGCGCGACCGCGGTCGCCGCCCGGCTGCTCGCGGCCAAGGACGCGGCAGCCGCCGGCGGTGCCAAGGACGCCAAGGCAGCGGCGGCCGCCCGGGCCGAGGTGCTCACCGGTGACGCGCTGACCCTCGCCAACGCCGAGGCCGCCCGGGCCATCTCCTCCGGCGACACCACCGAGCTCGCCCCCGAGCCGACGCCCACGATCGTGGCCCAGTCGCAGGGCCGCCAGTGGCCGCGCGCGATCCTCGCCTCGACGCTCGACGATGCCACCAACACCCAGTGGCTGCACGTCATGACCTCCGCCACACCCGACGAGCCGTTCCACATCGCCGCGAGCGTGCCGATGTTCGGTGGCGCCGAGCTGCCTGCGCTCGGTGAGAAGCTGGCTGGTGCGCCGCTGCTCAAGACCGCCGACAAGAACGGCATGCCGGTCTCCCCGGCCGACGCCGTCAAGGCCTACGCCGCGGCGGTGGCCCAGCCGAAGGGCAAGGCCACCGACGTCGTCGTGACCGACGACCAGTTCGCGACCGGCCTGAAGGCGGCGGCGGCCGCCCAGGCCAAGACGCTGGGCGCGCTGGGCACGCTCAGCCAGACGCACAGCCCCCGGCTCGACGACGCCATCACCTTCCGCCTGGCCGACGGCGGCGCGGTCACCTTCACGATGATGAAGCGCACCGACACCTTCACCCCCAAGCCCGGGGCCAAGGAGCTCGTGCTGCCCGCCGAGTACGCGAAGCTGGTCGGTGCCCCCAAGGTCACCAAGTCGCTCGTCCTGAACAACCTCGAGCCGATCGTCATGGTGCTGCCGAAGACCGGCCAGGCCAAGGTCATCGGCGCGAGCGACCTGCTCGTCTCGGGACGGGCCCGCTGAGCCCCCACCCACCGCCCCTTTGACAGAATCGGGACCATGAGCGAGACCACCCCGCCCGCAGGAACCCGCGGCGCCGTCGACCTGTCCTTCGTCGCCGGGATGACGGCACCCACCGCCGCGACCGCCGGGGCGGGGATGCCGGCCGGCACCCTGCCCACGGACCCAACCCAGCAGCAGCGCGCCGTGCCCGGCGGCCTGGTCGTCGAGGTCGACGCCGGCAACCTCCAGGAGGCGCTCAACCGCACCCTGCAGGTGCCCGGCGTGCTGGTGCTCTGGGGGTCGGCCTACCCCCAGACCCGCGAGCTGTTCGACACCGTCGTGCGGGTCGCGGCCTCGCTCGAGGGGCGCGTGCTCGTGCTCAGCGCCGACCTGTCCACCTCACCGCAGCTGCTCACGGTGTTCCAGCCGCTGCTCGAGCAGGCGTTCGGCCAGCCCAGCGTGCCGGCCACCTTCGGGCTGCTCCAGGGCCAGCCGGTGCCGCTGTTCCCGGGCATCGTGCCCGAGGACGAGGTGCGGGCGGTGTTCGACCAGCTGCTCCAGGCCGCGGTGCAGAACGGCATCACCGGCCGGGTGCAGCTCGAGGCTGTCGAGGGCTCCGACGACGACGACACCCTGCCGCCGCTGCACGAGGAGGCCTTCGACGCCATCGAGCGCGGCGACCTGGACGCCGCGGTCGCGGCCTACCAGCAGGCGCTGGCCGAGGACCCCAAGGACACCGACGCCGAGGTCGGCCTCGCCCAGGTGCGGCTGATGCAGCGCACCTCGGGCGTCGACCTGGCCGCGGCTCGCGCGGCGGCCGCGACCGACCCCACCGACGTCGAGGCCGGCATCCTGGTGGCCGACCTCGACCTGCTCGGTGGCCACGTCGAGGATGCCTTCGCCCGCCTGCTCGACCTCGTGCGCAGCACCGCCGGCGAAGAGCGCAACCGGGCCCGCACCCACCTGCTCGAGCTGTTCTCGGTCGTCGGCAGCGCCGACGAGCGGGTGCGCAAGGGCCGCCAGGCCCTGATGAGCGCCCTCTTCTGACCAGGTGGGCCCCAAGCTCCTCGACGACCACGTCCGGTTCCGCCTCGACCTCGCCGATCCGGAGGTCACCGGCGTGGTGCTGCAGTGCGACCGGGTCGTGAGCGGCCGGCGCGAGTTCCGGCGCGAGTTCCGGCGCGAGGGCCGCGGGTGGGTGCTCGACGTGCCGCGCCCGGCCCTGCAGCGCCTCGAGTACCGCTTCGAGGTCGCGCGCGGTGACGCGGTCGAGGTGGTGCTCGACCCGGCCAACCCGCGCAGCGTGCGCACCGCCTTCGGTGACCGGTCGGTGCTCGAGCTGCCCGGCTACGTCCCCCCGTGGTGGCTCACGGCGCCGACCGTCGAGGGCCGGCTGGAGGCCATGTCACTGGCCGGCGAGACGGCCGACGACGTGCCGGTCACGGTCTGGAGCCCGCTCGACCTCGCCGACGACGACCCCGCGCCGCTGCTGCTGGTACACGACGGCGCCGAGTACGACCAGCTCGCGGGCATCACGGCCTACTGCGGTGCGCTCGTCGCCGCTGGTCAGCTGCCGCCGCACCGGGTGGCGCTCGCGCACCCCGTGATGCGCGACGCGTGGTACTCCGGGTCGCCGCGCTACCTGCGCACCATCGCCGAGGCGGGCCTGGACCGGCTGGGGGAGCGGTATGCCGTGCACGCGCCGGTCGTCATCGTGGGCGCCAGCCTCGGCGGCCTGACCGCCCTGCTGCTCGGCCTGCTCGCGGCACCGCGGGTCGGCGGGGTCTACTCCCAGTCGGGGTCGTTCTTCCAGGTGCGCCACGACGACTCCGAGAGCGGCTACCGCTACTTCGGGCGGATCTCGCGCCTGGTGCAGAGCGTGCTCGACATGCGGCACGCCGAGCACGCGCTCGTGGTCGGCATGTCCTGCGGTGCGCTCGAGGAGAACGCCGCGAACAACCGCGACATGGCCGCCGCGCTGCGCCGTGCCGGCCACGAGGTCACCCTGCGCGAGGTGGCCGACCTGCACAACTACACCGCGTGGCGCGACGCGCTCGACCCCGGCCTCACCGAGGTCCTGCAGCGCGTCTGGGGCTCCCCGACCGTGTAGGTGAGGAGCCGGGCAACACGCCGGTCCGACCCGGTTGGGCGCGGTTTCTCGCAGGAAAGGTCGGGCATCGCCGGGCGATGGTTGCGGGTCCGGATGCCGACCGGCAGGGTGGGGTCGCATGGAGACCACGAGCGTGCGACTGCGGGTGCCGGGGCACGACGCCGACCTCGAGGTCGTCCGCCACGGGACGTGGGGCCGGCCGGTGCTGCTCTTCCCCTCGGAGGCGGGGTCGGCCCGCGATGCCGAGCACAACGGCACCGTCGACGCCGTGCGGCACCTCATCGACGCCGGCCGGATGAGCCTGTTCTGCGTCGACTCGCTCGACGGCTGGTCATGGTCTGACAGCGACCTGCCCACCGAGGAGCGCGCCAGGCGCGGCCAGACCTACACGGACTGGCTCTCCGACGTGGTGCTGCCCTGGGTGCTCGACCAGGTGGGCTGGGACCAGCGGGTCATCACCGTCGGGGTCTCGCTCGGCGCCTACCACGCCGTGCACCTGACCTTCCAGCGCGCCGACGTCGCGCCCCTGGCCATCGGGCTGTCGGGAAACTACGACCCCTCCTCCTGGAACGGCTGGGGGGACCTCGGCGACGCGACCTACTTCGCCAACCCCTCGGCATACGTCGCCAACATGGAGGGCGGCCACCTCGACTGGGTGCGCCAGCGGGTCTCGGTGCTACTCGTGGTGGGGCAGGGTGCCTTCGAGGTGTCGCCCACCCGCGCGCTACCGGCGACTCGGGCATTTGCGCAACTGTTGCAGGACAAAGGAATTCGTCACGAGCTCGACGTGTGGGGCTACGACAGCGCGCACGACTGGCCGTGGTGGCACCGCCAGCTCGCGCACCACCTGCCCCGGTTCGTCTGACCCGCACCAGGAGAGAAGGAGACCGCATGGCCCCCACGACCGACCACCTGGTCGGGCTGCTGCTCGGCGCCGAGGAGGACTGGCCCACCGCGTTCGAGGCGCTCGCCCGCCGGCTCGGGGTGCTGCGCGCGCCGGACGGCGGCCAGCACAGCATCACCACCGAGCGGCTGACGATCGAGCCCTTCAACCTGCGCGACAAGGCCCGCCACGAGCTGGTCATCGACCGGCTCGCGCACTGGTACTACCACCCGCGCGAGTGGCTGAAGAAGGTCGCGCTGATGGACGACGTCTACCTGCTCAACAGCCCGTTCACCTTCCAGTCGATGGAGAAGCACTCGGCCTACTGCGCCCTGATGCGGCTGGGCATGAACGTGCCCGAGACGGTGCTGGTGCCCTACAAGCACCCGGTCGACAACGCCCGGTGGGCTTACACGTCCGCGCGCTACAACCGCGGCTTCGACCTCGACTCGGTGGCCGACCCGCTGGGCTACCCGCTCTACATGAAGCCCTTCGACGGCGGCGGATGGCGCGGGGTGTCGCAGGTGCGCGACCGAGCCGACCTGCACCGGTCCTACGACGACTCCGGCGAGATGCTGATGCACCTGCAGGCGTCGGTGCCCGACTACGAGCACTTCGCCCGCTCGCTCACCATCGGCCCCGAGACGATGGTGATGAAGTTCCGGCCCGAGGAGCCGATGCACGAGCGGTATGCCGTGGCGCACGGGTTCCTGTCGGAGCAGACCGGCCGCGAGGCGATCACCATCTCGCAGACCGTGAACGCGTTCTTCCGGTGGGAGTTCAACTCCTGCGAGATGCTCGTCAAGGACGGCGTGGTCTACCCGATCGACTACGCGAACGCCTGCCCCGACGTGGCGGTGACCTCGCTGCACTACTACTTCCCGTGGGCGATGAAGGCGCTGCTGCGCTGGACCGCCTACTGCGTAGTGACGGGGCGCTCGCCCCGCACCCAGGTCGACACCGGCCCGTGGTTCGAGGTGGCCGACGACGACGTGCTCGACTACCAGGGCAAGCTCGCCGCCTACCAGGCGCTGGCCGACGACTACTTCGAGAACGAGCGCTATCGCTCGTTCTGCGAGACCTCGCTGCCGCACGTCGACGAGATGGTGCTCGAGTGGATCGACGGCCCCGACTTCGCCTCGCTGCTGCACTCCACGATCCAGCAGACCTACCCGCCCCACGAGTGGGAGCGGTTCGAGGCGCACTTCGGTGGCCTGCTCGGGATGTGGGTGGGTGACGAGCGCCGGCTGCGCGGCGCCGAGGTCTCCTCACGGTGAGCGGCAATGGCGAGGGCGGTCGCGACCTGGGGCTCCCGCCCGGGTTCCGCTTCGGCACGAGCACGGCGTCGTACCAGGTCGAGGGCGCGGTGCGCGAGGACGGCCGGGGCCCGAGCATCTGGGACACCTTCACCGCCCAGCCCGGTCGCGTGATCGACGGCAGCACCGGCGACGTCGCGTGCGACCACTACCACCGCTGGCCCGAGGACGTCGCGCTGATGACCCGCCTGGGCGCCGACGGCTACCGCTTCTCGATCGCCTGGCCCCGCGTGCAGCCCGACGGCAGCGGCCCGGTCAACGAGCGCGGCCTGGCGTTCTACGACCGGCTGCTCGACGGCCTGCTCGAGGCGGGCATCGCACCGATGGCGACCCTCTACCACTGGGACCTGCCCCAACCCCTCGAGGATGCCGGGGGCTGGCTCGAGCGCGACACCGCCTTGCGCTTCGGCGAGTACGCGGCGATCGTCGCCGAGCGCCTCGGCGACCGGGTGGCGCAGTGGTGCCCGGTCAACGAGCCGAACGTCACCACCCTGCTCGGCTACGCCCAGGAGGAGCTCGCGCCCGCCCGGGGGCTGCTGTTCGGTGCCCTGCCGGTGGCCCACCACCTGCTGCTCGGGCACGGGCTCGCGGTGCAGGCGCTGCGGGCCGGCACCGACGGGCAGGTGGGCACGGCCACCAACCACATCACGGTGTGGCCGACGACCGACAGCGAGGCGGATGCCGCCGCGGCCGGCTTCGTCGACACGCTGTGGAACCGCCTGTTCGCCGACCCGGTGCTGCTCGGCACCTACCCGGACCCCTTCGGCGACATGATGCCGGGACCGGTCGAGGACGACCTGCAGCTGATCGCTGCGCCGCTGGACTTCTATGGCGTCAACTACTACAACCCGATCGGCGTGGGCGCCGCCGCCGACGGCGCGGCGCTGCCCTTCGAGTACCGCGACATCCCCAGCTACCCGACGACCGACTTCGGCTGGCCCGTCATCCCCAGCGGCATGACCGACCTGCTCGTGGGCCTGGCGGAGCGCTACCCCGGCATCCCGCCCATCGTCATCACCGAGAACGGCTGCTCGTACGGCATGGGTCCGGACGAGGACGGTGTGGTCGACGACCAGCCGCGCATCGACTACCTCGACAGCCACCTGCGGGCCGTCGCCGACGCCGCCCGTCGGGGCGTCGACGTGCGTGGCTACTACTGCTGGTCGCTGATGGACAACTTCGAGTGGGCGCACGGCTTCACCCAGCGGTTCGGCCTGGTGCACGTCGACTTCGAGACCCAGGTGCGCACCCCCAAGCGGTCCTTCGACTGGTACTCCGACGTCATCGCGGCCCACCGCACCCAGCGCGGCTCCCAGCCGGGCAGCGCGTGACGACCCCCACCCACCCGGTCGATCGCGCGCTGCAGGAGCCGACCGAGCGGGCCTCGCGGCTCTGGGTCACCTGGCTGGTGCTGGCCAGCATCGGGCTGTGGTCGGGCTTCTTCGGACCCATCCAGGTGCTGCTCGCCCAGCAGTCCGAGGCGATCTCGCCCGACCACAAGGCCGGCGTGCTGTCGCTGGTGACCGGCGTGGGCGCGCTGGTGTCGACGCTGCTGAACCCCGTGTGGGGCGCCTTCTCCGACCGCACGACGCTGCGGATGGGGCGCCGGCTGCCGTGGGTGCTCGGGGGTGCGGTCGGCGGTGCCGTGGCGATGCTGCTGCTGTCCGGTGCCGACTCGGTGTGGCGGCTGGTGCTCGCCTGGGCGCTCGCACAGGCGTCCCTGAACGCGATGCTCGCCGCCATCACGGCGACCGTGCCCGACCAGGTGCCGACCCGCGATCGGGGGGTGGTTGGCGGCGTGCTCTCGATCGCCCAGACCGGCGGCGTCATCGTGGGGTCCGGCATCGCGGCGGCGACCGGCAGCATCGCCGCCGGCTACCTCACCATCGCGGTGGTGCTGGTCGTCACGACCCTGCCGTATGCCGTGAACTCCCGCGATATCGCGCTGCCCCGCGAGCTGCGCCCCGAGTTCCGCTGGGGCACGTTCCTGCGCAGCTTCTGGGTGTCGCCGCGCCAGTACCCCGACTTCGGCTGGGCCTGGCTCACCCGGTTCCTGATGAACCTGGGCAACTCGATCCTCATCCTCTACCTGCTCTTCTACCTCAAGGACGAGGTCGACCTCTCCGACGACGCCGCCGAGGACGCCGTCTTCACCCTCACGGCCGTCTACGGCCTGGTCACCGTGGTCACGGCCCTGGTGGGCGGCTGGTGGTCGGACCGGATCGGCCGGCGCAAGCCGCTCGTCATCTGGTCGGGCCTGATCGCCGCCGCCGCGCTGACGCTGTTCGCGTTCGTGCACACGATGCCGGCCGCCTACGTGGGGGCGGTGGTGCTCGGCATCGGCTTCGGCGCCTACACCGCCGTCGACTTCGCGCTCATCACACAGGTGCTCCCCGGTGCGGGGGACCGGGCCAAGGACCTCGGCGTGATCAACATCGCCAACGCGCTGCCGCAGGTGCTGGCGCCGGTGCTCGCCGCCGCGGTGCTCGGGCTGGGGCTCGGCTACCCGGGCCTGTACCTGCTGGCCGCCGCCGTCAGCGTGCTCGGCTCGGTGCTCGTGCGCCGGATCCGGTCGGTCGACTGACCCGGTCGAGAGTAGAGAACACGCCGTGTGCCCCGAAGGGTCCCCGGCGTGTTCTCTACTCTCGACGAGCGCGGATCAGCTTCCCAGGGCGGCGGAGACGACCTCCTTGGCCTCGGCCTGCACCTGGGCGAGGTGGTCGGGCCCGCGGAAGGACTCGGCGTAGATCTTGTAGACGTCCTCGGTGCCGCTGGGCCGGGCGGCGAACCACGCCGACTCGGTGACCACCTTGAGGCCGCCGATGGCGGCGCCGTTGCCCGGCGCCTCGGTGAGCTTGGCCGTGATCGGCTCGCCGGCCAGCGACTCGGCCGTCACGTCATCGGGGGAGAGGGCGCCCAGCTTGGCCTTCTCCTCGCGCGTGGCAGCGGCGTCGATGCGCGCGTAGGCGGGCTCGCCGTGCCGCTCGACGAGGGAGCGGTAGTGCTCGCTCGGGCTCTTGCCGGTGCGCGCCTGGATCTCCGAGCCGAGCAGCGCCAGCAGGATGCCGTCCTTGTCGGTGGTCCACACCGACCCGTCGTGCCGCAGGAAGGAGGCCCCGGCCGACTCCTCGCCGCCGAACGGGCCGGACCCGTCGAGCAGCCCCGGCACGAACCACTTGAAGCCGACCGGCACCTCGACCAGCCGTCGGCCCAGGTCGTCGGCGACCCGGTCGATCATCGAGCTCGACACGAGCGTCTTGCCGATGAACCCGTCGTCGCGCCACTGCGGGCGCGCGCCGCCGTAGAGGTACTGGATCGCCACGGCGAGGTAGTGGTTGGGGTTGAGCAGGCCGGCATCCGGGGTCACGATGCCGTGCCGGTCGGCATCCGCGTCGTTGCCCGTGGCGATGTCGTAGACGTCGCGCTGGGCGATCAGGCTCGCCATCGCCGAGGGGGAGGAGCAGTCCATCCGGATCTTGCCGTCCCAGTCGAGCGTCATGAACCGCCACGTGGCGTCGACGAGCGGGTTGACCACGGTCAGGTCGAGCCCGTGCCGCTCGCCGATGGCGCCCCAGTAGTCGACCGACGCCCCGCCGAGCGGGTCGGCGCCGATGCGCAGCCCGGACCCGCGGATCGCGTCGATGTCGAGCACGTGGGGCAGGTCGTCGACGTAGGTGCCGAGGAAGTCGTAGCCGGATGCCGCGGCACGGGCCCGCGCGAACGGCACCCGCTTGACGCCCTCGAGGCCGGCGCGGATCAGCTCGTTGGCCCGGGCGGCGATGACCTTCGTGGCATCGGAGTCGGCGGGCCCGCCGTGCGGCGGGTTGTACTTGAAGCCGCCGTCGCTGGGCGGGTTGTGCGAGGGGGTGACGACGATGCCGTCAGCGAGGCCGGTGTGGGCCGGCATCCCGTCGACGCCGGTGACCTTGCCCCGGTTGGCGGTGAGGATGGCGTGCGAGACCGCCGGCGTCGGGGTGTAGCGGTCGCGCGAGTCGACAAGCACCGTGACGTCGTTGGCGACGAGCACCTCGAGTGCGGTGGCCCAGGCCGGCTCGGACAGGCCGTGGGTGTCGCGCCCGATGAACAGCGGGCCGTCATAGCCCTGCTCGCGCCGGTACTCGCAGATCGCCTGCGTCGTAGCCAGGATGTGCGCCTCGTTGAAGGACGTCTTCAGGCTCGACCCGCGGTGCCCCGAGGTGCCGAAAGCGACCTGCTCGTCGACGTTCTCCGGATCGGGTTCACGCGTGTAGTAGGCCGTCACGAGGGCCGCGACGTCGACGAGGTCGGAGGGTTGGGCGAGCTGTCCGGCACGGGGCGCGTTCATGGCACCGATCCTGTCAGAGCGGGGGTGTGCACGACAGCCTGAGGTGTTGGGGACATCACAGCCGGAACGTCTCCTACGCACTGTAGTTCTGAATACCCGCATGGGTATCGTCGAGGCATGACCACCACTATGAAGAACCTCGTGGTGCTCGGCGCGGGAACGGCCGGCACCATGGTCGTCAACAAGCTCCGGCGCGCCCTGCCCACCACGGAGTGGACCATCACCGTCGTCGACCGCGACGACATCCACGACTACCAGCCTGGCTACCTGTTCATGGCCTTCGGCACCAACAGCCCCGAGCAGGTCCGTCGCGAGAAGCACCCCTTCATCGGCTCGGGCATCGAGCTGGTGCTGGCCGAGGTCGACCGGGTCGACGCCGACGCCCGGGTCGTGCACCTGGCCGGAAGCCGCGAGCTGCCCTACGACCAGCTGGTCATCGCCACCGGGACCACGCCCCGCCCCGACCAGGTGCCCGGCACGCTCGGCCCGCAGTGGCGCAAGGAGGTCGGCGAGTTCTACACCTACGAGGGCGCGCTCGCCCTGCACGACCAGCTCGCCGCGTTCAGTGGCGGGCGCCTCGTCGTGCACATCACCGAGATGCCGATCAAGTGCCCCGTCGCCCCGCTGGAGTTCACCTTCCTGGCCGACGACTTCCTCGCCAAGCGTGGCCTGCGCGACCGCACCGAGATCGTCTACGTGACCCCGCTCGACGGCGCGTTCACGAAGCCGGTCGCCAGCGCGGCCCTGGGCTCGATGCTCGAGGAGAAGGGCGTCACCGTCGAGCCCGACTTCATGATCGAGCGGATCGACCAGGACCGGAAGGTGATCGTGTCCTACGACGAGCGCGAGATCGCCTACGACCTGCTCGTGACCATCCCACTCAACATGGGTGCCGACTTCGTCGCCCGCTCGGGCCTGGGCGACGAGCTGAACTACGTGCCGGTCGACAAGCACACGATGCAGTCGACCGCCCACCCGGAGATCTGGGCCCTCGGTGACGCGGGCAACCTGCCCACCTCCAAGGCCGGGTCGGTCGCGCACTTCTCGGTCGAGGTCTTCGTCGAGAACTTCCTCCAGCTGGCGGCCGGCAAGCCCATGACCCACTCCTTCGACGGGCACGCCAACTGCTTCGTGGAGTCCGGGCACTTCAAGGCGCTGCTCCTGGACTTCAACTACGACACCCAGCCCCTGACCGGCCACTTCCCCTTCCCGAAGGTGGGCCCCATGAAGCTGCTCGGGGAGTCGCACGCCAACCACCTCGGCAAGCTGGCGTTCCGGCACATCTACTGGAACGCCCTGCTCCCCGGCCGGCCGATCGGCCTGCCGGCCGACATGTCGATGACCGGCAAGAACCCCGTCTAACCCCACGTCAGGAGATGCACACCACCATGACCACCACCATGATCGCCGGCCACGAGGTCGACGTGAACGAGGAGGGCTTCCTCACCCAGCCCGCCCAGTGGGACGAGTCGCTCGCGCCCGAGCTCGCCAAGGCGATCGGCCTGGAGCTCACCGACGCCCACTGGACCCTCATCCGCTTCCTGCGCGACGACTACGCCGTGCAGGGCGAGACCGCGACGCTGCGCCGCGTGTCGACCCAGACCGGCACCCCCGTCAAGGCGCTGTTCGCGCTGTTCCCGGTCAAGCCCGCCAAGAAGATGGCCTACGTCTCCGGGCTGCCCAAGCCGAAGGGATGTGTCTGAGCCATGACCGCCACCGACACCACGCCGGATGCCGTTCCCGCCGCCGCGCCGATGATCGTCCCGTCGTTCGACAACGCGGGCAGTGAGGGCCGCAAGCTCGCCATCATCTGCTCCAAGGGCAGCCTCGACATGGCCTACCCCGGCCTGATCCTCGCCAACGCCGCCCTGGGAGAGGGCATCGAGACCCACCTGTTCTTCACCTTCTGGGGCTTCGACATGATCAACAAGGCGACGATGGGCGACCTGAAGTTCTCCTTCGTGGGCAACACCGCGATGCACCCGCCGGGCCACAGCGGCATGGGCATCCACCACATGCTCGGTGCCCTTCCCGGCGCCACGGCTGCCGCGACCGCCATGCTCAAGAAGCAGATCGCCGAGCAGGACGTGCCCGAGGTCCCGGAGTTCCTCGAGCTGCTCTCGGCCTCCGGCGCCCACCTGTGGGCGTGCCGGATGTCGGCCGACATGAACCACCTCACCGAGGACGACCTCTACGAGGGCGTCGAGGCGATCATCTCGGCGAGCGACTTCATTGAGCTCACCGACGGCGCCCAGCTGCTCTTCATCTGACCCGCTAGCTCGCCGCGGGCGCCAGGTAGAGCGTGGCCAGCCTGGCGACCCGCACCGTCACGGAGTAGGGCTGGTCGTGCCACGGCGACGCCTCGGCATCCAGCACCGCGCCGGCCTGGCTGGGGCTGCTGCCCTCGTCGAAGCCGCTGGTGTCGAGCACGACCTCCCAGCGCCCGCCCCGGGGCACCCCGACGCGCACCCACGCCTTGTCGTCGCCGCTGTAGTTGACCACGGTGGCCACGACGTCGCCGCGCTGGTCGGCCTGGGCGAAGCGCAGGTAGGACAGCACGTTGCCGGTGTTGTCGTCGGCGTCGAGCCAGCGGAAGCCGGCCGGCTGCGAGTCGAGCTCCCACATCGCCGGGTGCTCGCGGTAGAGCGTGTTGAGCTCCTTGACCAAGGCGTGCACCCGGTAGTGCGCAGCGTGGTCGAGCAGCCACCAGTCGAGCGAGCGGCCGTCAGCCCACTCACCGGGCTGGGCGAACTCGCAGCCCATGAAGAGCAGCTGCTTGCCGGGGTGGCTCCACATGTAGGCGAGGAACGCCCGCAGCGTTGCGAGCTGGTCCTCGCGCGACCCGGGGATCTTGGTGAGCAGCGAGCCCTTGCCGTGCACGACCTCGTCGTGGCTGATCGGCAGCAGGTAGTTCTCGCTGAAGGCGTACATCAGCGAGAAGGTGAGCAGGTTGTGGTGGTACTGCCGGTGGATCGGCTCCTCCTTGAGGTAGCGCAGGGTGTCGTTCATCCACCCCATGTTCCACTTCAGCCCGAAGCCGAGCCCGCCGCTCGAGGTCTCCTTGGTGACCCCCGGCCACGAGGTCGACTCCTCGGCGATGGTGACGATGCCTGGCACGAGCTTGTACGCCGTGGCGTTCGCCTCCTGGAGCAGGCCGATGGCCTCGAGGTACTCGCGGCCCCCGTGCACGTTGGGGATCCACTCGCCGTCCTTGCGCGAGTAGTCGAGGTAGAGCATCGAGGCGACGGCGTCGACCCGCAGCCCGTCGATGTGGAACTCCTCGAGCCAGTACAGCGCGTTGGCCACCAGGAAGTTGCGCACCTCGAGCCGGCCGAAGTCGAACACGTGGGTGCCCCAGTCGGGCTGGTCACCGCGCCGCGGGTCGGGGTGCTCGTAGAGCGGTAGGCCGTCGAAGCGGGCCAAAGCGAACGCGTCGCGCGGGAAGTGCCCCGGCACCCAGTCGAGGATGACGCCGATGCCGGCCTGGTGCAGCCGGTCGACGAGGTACTTGAAGTCGTCGGGGGTGCCGAAGCGCGCAGTCGGCGCGTAGTAGCCGGTGACCTGGTAGCCCCACGACGGGCCGTACGGGTGCTCCATCACCGGCAGCAGCTCGACGTGCGTGAAGCCGAGGTCGGAGACGTAGTTGACGAGGTGCTCGGCCAGGTCGCGGTAGGACATGCCCTGGCGCCACGAGCCCAGGTGCACCTCGTAGACGCTCATCGGGCCGTCGTGCGGGTTGCGCCCGGTGCGCTCGTCCATCCACGTCGTGTCGGCCCACGCATGGGTGGAGCTGTCGACGACGGAGCCGGTGTTGGGCGGGGTCTCGGTGCGCCGCGCCATCGGGTCGGCCTTGGTGCGCACCACGTCGTCGGCGCCGCGGATCTCGTACTTGTAGATGTTGCCGACGCCCACTTCGGGCACGAACAGCTCCCACACCCCGGAGGAGCCGATCAGCCGCATCGGGTGGATGCGGCCGTCCCAGTCGTTGAAGTCACCGATGACCCGCACTGCCTTGGCCCGCGGCGCCCACACCGCGAAGGCCACGCCGCGCACGTTGCCCAGCGGCCCGGGGTACTCGTGCAGCCGTGACCCGAGCACGGTCCAGAGCTGCTCGTGGCGGCCCTCGTTGACCAGGTGCAGGTCGACCTCGCCGAGGGTCGGCGCGAACCGGTAGGGGTCGTCGTGCAGGTGCTCGATGCCGTCGGCCCACGCCACGAGCAGGCGGTAGTCCATGGTGCGGGTCGCGTCGGGGCGCACCGCGGTCCACACGCCCTCGGCCTCGTGCGCCAGCTCCAGCTCGGCGCCGTCCTCGAAGCGCACCCGCACCGACTGCGCCAGCGGCTTCAGCACCCGGATCCGCAGCCCACCGGGCTCGAGGTGCTGACCGAGGAGGTCGTGCGGCTGCTGGTGTCGTCCCTGGACGAGGGCGGTGATCGCGCCGCCGACCTCGGGGCTGGGCGTGGGGGTCACGACGGGTCTCCTTGCGTGGTGGGGTGCTGCGAGAAGTGAGCGGTGAGGCGGCGCACGGCGCCCAGGGGGATGGCGACCCAGCCCGGGCGGTTGCGGGCCTCGTAGACGACCTCGTACATCGCCTTGTCGAGCTCGAACGCGGCGAGCAGGGCCCCGAGGGAGCGGGGGTCCTGTCCGGCGCGGGTGGCGTACCCGTCGAGGAAGGCCTGCTGGGCCGAGGTGACCCAGTCGCGGGCGGAGACCCCGCCGGCCTGCTCCCGGGTGCCACCGACATAGTCGAAGCTGCGCAGCATCCCGGCGACGTCGCGCACCCACAGGTCGGGCAGCGAGCGCTCCGACAGCGGCCGCAGCGGCTCGCCCTCAAAGTCGAGCAGCACCCAGCCGCGCTCGGGGGAGTACAGCACCTGGCCGAGGTGGTAGTCGCCGTGGATACGTTGCAGCGCAGGCCAGCTCGCGTCGGCAGCCGCGTCGAGCACCGCGTCGACGCGGCCTCGGACATCCTCGAGCCCGGGCTCCTCGGCGACGGCGGCCTCGAAGCGGGCCCGCATCTCGGCGACGATCGTCGCCGCCTGCTCGGGCGTGGTGGGCGCCGTGCCGAGCGACTCGGCGAGGGTGCGGTGCACCTCGGCGGTGGCCTCGCCCAACGCCCGGGCCGGCCCGGTGAAGTCGGTGCCCGCCTCGGCCGCGTGCAGCGCGACGCGCCAGGCATCCTCGACGCCGGGCAGGAACTCCTGCGCGAAGGCCAGGTGCCCGGATGCCGGCTGGTCGCCCTCGGTGCCCGGGTGCGGCCAGTGCCCGGTCACCGACCCGACGACCGCGGGCACCCGGCCCGAGCCGGCGTCGACGAGCGCGCCCTGGAGCACGACGTCGGGGTTCTCACCGGGGGAGAGCATCCGGAAGACCTTGACGATGAGCGGGGTGTGGTGTCCGTCGGGCAGGTCGCAGTCGAGGATGACCGAGGTGTTGGACTGCTCACCGGACAGCACCCGCGAGGTGCGCACGTGCACCTCGCTGCCCCAGCTCGGTTGCGGCACACCAGCCACCGACTCCTCGACCGCTCCGGACACCTTCGACGACGCGGCCTGCACCCGGCCCTGCAGCAACTCGAGCAGCTGGGCGGCGTAGACCGGGTCGTGCGGGCCGTCGTAGACCCACCGGCGCCCGAGCACCGAGTGCTCCATGGTGCCGACCAGGGCGTGGTCGGCGCTGCCGAGCGGCTCGCCACGGTAGGTGAGCGGCACCTGGTAGACGACCGGCTCGGGCCCGGCCTCGTCGGCCAGGATGAGCGTCTCGACCCCCACCTCGCCTGCCGGGTCGTCGAGGCGCCAGGTGGCGAGCACCCGCAGCCTGGGCTGCTGTCCCTTCGCGGCGTACCAGCGTTGCTCGCCCATCCAGCCCGAGACCAGCTCGACCTTGGTCGGGCTCAGGGACGCGCCGGTGTGGATCTCAGCCACGGATGTCACCCCGTCGTGGTGCGAGGGCGAGCCAGAAGAAGTCGCGTGACCCGAGGGTGACGGTGATGGTGCCGTCAGGGGCGATGTCGGGAAAACCGCTGCCGCCGAACAGGTCTCGTGTCTCCCAGTCCCAGAGCTCTTCGGGCAGGGTGATGGTGGTCGACTGCGGACGCGACGACAGGTTGTTGACGCACAGCACGGCCAGGGCCGAGCGGTCCTCGCTGTCGCGGTCGCGCCGGTCGACCCGCACGAACGAGAGCACCCGGTCGTGGGTCGACCCGCACACCTCGAAGTCGCCGAGGCCGAACACGGGGTGCTCACGGCGCACCGACAGCATCCCCCGCAGCCAGTGCAGCCGCGACGAGCCGCTCGCCATCTGCGCCTCGACGTTGACGTGGTTGTGGTGGTAGACGAGCGACTGGATGACCGGCAGGTAGAGCTTGCCGGGGTCGGCGGTGGAGAAGCCGGCGTTGCGGTCGGGGGTCCACTGCATCGGCGTGCGCACGGCATCGCGGTCGCTCAGCCAGATGTTGTCGCCCATCCCGATCTCGTCGCCGTAGTAGAGGCACGGGGAGCCGGGCAGCGACAGCAGCAGGGCGTGGATGAGCTCGTACTCGGGGCGGGAGTTGTCGAGCAGCGACGCGAGCCGCCGGCGGATGCCGACGTTGGCCCGCATCCGCGGGTCGGGGGCGTACCAGCCATACATCGCGGCACGCTGCTCGGGCGTCACCATCTCGAGCGTCAGCTCGTCGTGGTTGCGCAGGAAGGTGCCCCACTGCGCGCCCTTGGGGATGGCCGGCGTGTCGGCGAGCACGTCGATGATCGGCGCCGCCTTCTCCTCGCGCAGCGCGTAGTAGAGCATCGGCATCACCGGGAAGTGGAAGCACATCTGGCACTCCGGAGCGTCCTCGGTGCCGAAGTAGTCGACGACGTCGCGCGGGGGCTGGTTGGCCTCGGCCAGCAGGATGCGGCCGGGGTACTCGGTGTCGACCATCGCCCGGAGCTCCTCGAGGAACTGGTGGGTCTTCGGGTGGTTCTCGCCGTTGTGGCCCTCCTCCTCGAAGAGGTACGGCACGGCATCCAGCCGGAAGCCGTCGATGCCCATGTCCATCCAGAAGCGCACGACGTCGTACATCGCCTGGTGCACCTTGGGGTTCTCGAAGTTGAGGTCGGGCTGGTGGCTGAAGAACCGGTGCCAGAAGAACTGCCGGCGGATCGGGTCGAAGGTCCAGTTCGAGGTCTCGGTGTCGACGAAGATGATGCGGGCGTCGGTGTACTTGTCGTCGGTGTCGGACCACACGTAGAAGTCGCCGAAGGGGCCGTCGGGGTCGCTGCGCGACGCCTGGAACCACGGGTGCTGGTCGCTGGTGTGGTTCATGACGAAGTCGGTGATGATCCGGATGCCGCGCGCGTGCGCCTGGGTGATCAGCTCGCGGAACTCGGGCAGGGTGCCGAACTCCGGCAGCACCTGGGTGTAGTCGGAGATGTCGTAGCCGCCGTCGCGCAGCGGGCTCGCGTAGAACGGCGGCAGCCACAGGCAGTCGACGCCGAGCCACTGCAGGTAGTCGAGCCGGTTGGCGATGCCCGCGAAGTCGCCCTCACCGGAGCCCGTGCTGTCGCCGAAGGCGCGCACGAGCACCTCGTAGAAGACCGCGGTGCGGAACCACTCGGGGTCGTGGCGCAGCCCGGGCTGGTTGGCGCCGAGCCCCGGGGTGGAGTGGCCCATGCCGAGGATCGCCGTCACCAGGGCCTCCTCACGGCGATGACGTGCACGGGTTCGACCTCCGGCCCCAGCCGCACGTAGTTGTCGCGCTGCCAGGTCCAGCGCTCGTCGGTGACGAGGTCGTGCGCCTCGAAGCTGTCGCCGGGCTCCAGGCCGAGCGCGGCCATCTCGAGCCGCACGGTGGTGGCGCGGGTGGAGTGGGGGTCGAGGTTGGCGACGACCACGACGACGTCGTCGGTGCCGTCGGGCAGCCGGCGGCGCTTGGAGAAGGCCAGGAAGTTCTCGTCGTCGACGTGGTGGAACCGGATGTCGCGCAACCGGTGCAGCGCCGGGTGCGCCCGCCGGACGTCGTTGATCATGGTGAGCCAGCCCGCCAGGGAGCGCCCCGCCTTGCTGCCGCCCGGCTCGTAGTGCTCCCAGTGCCGGTTCTTGAACTCGTACTTCTCGTTGTCGATCTGCTCCTCGGCACCGGGACGTGCCACGTGCTCCATCAGCTCGTAGCCGGCGTAGATGCCGTAGGTCGGCACGAGGGTGGCCGCGAGCACCGCACGCAGCTTCCAGGCGGCCGGGCCGCCGAACTGCATGTAGGGGGTGAGGATGTCGTGCGTGGTGGGCCAGAACGAGGGGCGCATGTAGGTCGCGGCCTCACCGGACAGCTCGGTGAGGTACTCGCGCAGGTCGGCGGCGCTGTTGCGCCAGGTGTAGTAGGTGTAGCTCTGCTGGAAGCCGACCTTGCCCAGGGTGTGCATCATCGCCGGCTTGGTGAACGCCTCGGCCAGCCAGATCACCTCGGGGTGGTCCTTCGCGACATCGGCGATCAGCCACTGCCAGAACTCGACCGGCTTGGTGTGCGGGTTGTCGACCCGGAACAGGGTGACCCCGTGGTCGATCCACACCTGCACGACGTCGCGGACGGCGGCGTAGATGCCGCCCGGGTCGTTGTCGAAGTTGAGGGGGTAGATGTCCTGGTACTTCTTCGGCGGGTTCTCGGCGTAGGCGATGGTGCCGTCGGCGCGGGTGGTGAACCACTCGGGATGGCTCGTGACCCACGGGTGGTCGGGGGAGCACTGCAGCGCGAGGTCCATGGCGACCTCCATCCCGAGCCGGCGTGACTCCGCCACGAAGGCGTCGAAGTCGTCGAAGGTGCCGAGGTCGGGGTGGATGGCGTCGTGGCCGCCGTCGGCCGAGCCGATGGCGTAGGGGCTGCCGGGGTCTTCGGCACGGGCGTCGAGGGTGTTGTTGGGGCCCTTCTTGGCCGCCTGTCCGATCGGGTGGATCGGCGTGAGGTAGACGACGTCGAAGCCCATCGCCGCGATGGCGGGCAGGCGCCTCGCCGCGGTGCGGAGCGTGCCGGTGGTCCAGCGGTGCTCCTTCTCGTCGTAGGTCGCGCCCTCGCTGCGGGGGAAGAGCTCGTACCAGGCGCCGGACAGGGCCAGCTCGCGCTCGACGAGCAGGGCGAGGTCGGCTGACGGGGTGACGTGGTCACGCAGCGGCCGGGCGGCCAGCTCGCGCTCGACGGAACCGTCGGTGCCGGCCTTGAGGCGCACCGCGGCGGGTCGGGTGGTGTCGCGCAGGCCCAGCACGGCATCCGAGAGCACCGCCTTCTGCGCTGCCGTGCGCGGCACCTCGTCGCGGGCGCGCTCGAGCAGCAGGGCGCCCTCGGCGAGCATCAGCTCGGTGTCGACGTCGGCCTGCACCTTGATCGTGGCGTCGTGCTCCCAGGTGCCGTAGGGGTCTGACCAGCCCTCGACCCGGTAGGACCACCAGCCGGTCGAGGTGGCGGCCACCCTGGCCACCCAGGTGTCGAGGCCGGGGTTGGAGCAGGTCATCGGCAGCACGTGCTCGGCGCCGGCGGGGTCGGTGAGCACCACGGAGGCGTTGACGGCGTCGTGGCCCTCGCGGAAGACGGTGGCCCTGACCTCGAACTGCTCGTCGACCACCGCCTTGGCGGGGCGGGCGCCGTCGTCGACGCAGGGTCTGACGTCGACGACGGGGATGCGGCCGATCGGATGCTGGGGGGCGAAGGCGTGAGGGGCTGCAGACACAACGACGAACCTACCGGCCACGACCGCACGGAAACACGACCGGAGGCATCCCGGATCTCGCACCGCAAGATCATGACGACCGCGTGAAAGTTCCGGATGAAAGCGTTTACCCACGTGCCCTACGATGACCCCTCGTGAAGGCCATCCGTCGGTTCAGCGTGCGTCCCGTCCTGCCCACCCGCATCGCCGTCCTGGGCGATCTCGCGATGAACCTGAGGTGGAGCTGGCACCCCCCGCTGCGCGACCTCTTCGAGTCCATCGACCCGGCCCGGTGGGCCGCGGTGGGCGAGGATCCCGTCGCGATGCTCTCGGCCGTCGAGCCGGTCGAGCTGGAGCGCCTGGCGGCCGACCCGGCCTTCGTCGAGCGGGTCGACACCGCCAAGGCGGCCCTCGACCGCTACCTCGATGAGGATCGCTGGTACCAGCGCTGGGGCCGCGAGCAGGCCGAGGGCGTGCCCTCGGCGGTCGCGTACTTCAGCGCGGAGTTCGGCATCACCGCCGCCCTGCCGCAGTACTCCGGCGGCCTGGGCATCCTCGCGGGAGACCACCTCAAGGCGGCCTCCGACATCGGCGTGCCGATCGTGGGTGTCGGCCTGTTCTACAAGACCGGCTACTTCCGCCAGAGCCTGAACCGCGACGGTTGGCAGCAGGAGGACTACCCGGTCCTGGACCCCGACGGCCTGCCCCTGTCCTTGCTGCGCGACGCCGACGGCGCCCCGGCGGGCGTCACGATCGAGCTGCCGGGCGGGCGCGAGCTGCACGCCCACATCTGGCGGGCGCAGGTCGGCCGGGTGCCCCTGCTGCTGCTCGACTCCGACGTGCACGAGAACGACGAAGCGGCGCGCAGCATCACCGAGCGCCTCTACGGCGGCGGCGGCGAGCTGCGCCTGCAGCAGGAGATGCTGCTCGGCATGGGCGGCGTGCGCGCGCTGCGGCTGTGGTCGCAGATCACCGGCGCCCCGACCCCCGACGTCTACCACGCCAACGAGGGCCACGCCGGGTTCCTGGGGGTCGAGCGGATCAGCGAGCTCGTGCGCTCCGAGGCGATGAGCTTCAACGAGGCGCTCGAGGCCGTGCGCGGTGCCACCGTCTTCACCACCCACACCCCGGTGCCCGCCGGCATCGACCGCTTCGACTCCTCGCTCATCGAGCTCTACTTCGGCGGGGCGCAGGCCCTCGACGGCGTGCCCGTCGAGCGGCTGCTGCACCTCGGCGCCGAGACCTACGAGGGCGGCTCGGCCAACATGTTCAACATGGCCGTCATGGGCCTCCGGCTCGCCCAGCGCGCCAACGGCGTCTCGCAGCTGCACGGCGTCGTCAGCCGTGAGATGTTCGACGGCCTGTGGCCGGGCTTCGACGACACCGAGGTGCCGATCACCTCGATCACCAACGGCGTGCACGGCCCCACCTGGGTCGACCGCAAGGTGTTCGAGCTGGCCCGCGCCCACACCGACGTCACCGACCTCGACACCCAGGAGTCCTGGGAGGCGTTCTCCAGCGTGCCGCGCGATGCCGTGTGGGCGACCAAGCGCGAGCTGCGCCTGCAGCTCGTCGAGGACGCGCGGCGCCGCACCCGGCAGTCGTGGCTCGAGCGTGGGGCGTCGCCGGCCGAGCTGGCCTGGACCGACGAGATCCTCGACCCCGACGTCCTCACCATCGGCTTCGCCCGCCGGGTGCCCACCTACAAGCGGCTCACCCTGATGCTGCGCGACCCCGTGCGGCTCAAGAAGCTGCTGCTGCACCCGACCCGGCCGGTGCAGCTGGTCATCGCGGGCAAGTCGCACCCCGCCGACGAGACCGGCAAGCAGCTGATCCAGCAGCTGGTGAAGTTCGCCGACGACCCCGAGGTGCGCCACCGGATCGTCTTCCTGCCCAACTACGACATCGCGATGGCGCTGCACCTCTACCCGGGCTGCGACGTCTGGCTCAACAACCCGCTGCGCCCGTTCGAGGCCTGCGGTACGTCCGGGATGAAGGCGGCGCTCAACGGAGCGCTCAACCTGTCCATCCTCGACGGCTGGTGGGACGAGTGGTTCGACGGCAAGAACGGCTGGGCCATCCCCACCGCCGACGGCGTCGAGGACCCCGAGCGGCGTGACGACATCGAGGCCCGGGCGCTCTACCAGCTCGTCGAGCGCCAGGTCGCGCCGCGGTTCTACGACACCGACGAGAACGGCCTCCCGCAGAACTGGCTGGCGATGATGCTGCACACGGTCACCACCCTGGGGCCGAAGGTGCGGGCGAGCCGGATGGTGCGCGACTACACCGAGAAGCTCTACGTGCCCGCCGCCCGGGCCGGGTGGGCCCTGAAGGAGGACGACTACGCGGGTGCCCGCGACCTCGCGGAGTACAAAGCCAAGGCCCGCGCCGCGTGGAGCCACGTGCACGTCGACCACGTCGAGTCCTCCGGCGTCGGTGACAGCCCGGAGCTCGGCGAGACGCTGCACGTCACGAGCTACGTCTCGCTCGGCGACCTCACCCCCGACGACGTCGAGGTGCAGGTCGTGCACGGGCGCACCAACCACCACGGCGACGAGCTGCACGACGTCTCGTCGGTGCCGCTCGAGCACGTGGAGTCCTACGAGCACGGCCGCCACCAGTTCGCCGGCGACTTGGTGCTGCGATCGTCGGGCGCCTTCGGCTACACCGTGCGCGTGCTGCCCAAGCACGACGGGCTGGCCCGGCCCAGCGAGCTCGGTCTGGTCGCCAACGCCTGACCCGACTCATTGCGAAATACCCACCGAGCTGGTGCCCTTCGGGCTGACGTTCCGCACGTCGCGCGTGGGTTATCTCGTTGATTATGTGGGCTGCGTATAGGCGCTGGGCGACAGGCCGAGGAGCGAGAGGACTTGTAGCTGCTGGGCGGTGAGTTCGGGCTGGAAGGTCTGCACGAGGGTGCC
>JBBQNZ010000020.1:0-38428 GCA_038330415.1 Actinomycetales bacterium
ACCCGCCCCCCCGGGGGCCTGGCCCCCCCCCCCTCCCCCGCCCCCCCCCTTTGGTCGGGCGTAGCCGCCCCAACCCCCCGGTGCGGGGGGGGGCCCCGCGGCTTCTCGCCTACAAGGTCGGGGAGACCGGGGGCGGTCAGCCGCCGCTCTTGCGGCGGAACATCTGCTGCGTGGCGCTGGCCTCCGGGCCGTGCGCGTGGTCGACCTTGGTGTGCTCGCTCTGGTCGGACACGTCAGCGCCCCCGTGCGACTTCTTCGCGTCCAGCGCCGCGCGGAACTTCGCCTTCACGTCGTCGTCCACCGCCGGGCGCGGCTTCTTCGGGGCTGACATGGATGGGTCCTTCCGTCGGCGGGCAGGTCCCCTCCACCCTCGCAGACGCAGCGCGCCCGCTCCACCTCTTTGCCCCGTGGTGGTGGCCACCGCAACGAGCGGGGCAGCGGTCAGCGGCCCTTGGGCTTGCGCTGGCGGGAGGTCCACTGGCGCATCCGCGCGGGGTAGCCGGTGAGGTTGACGTCGTAGACCGGGATGTCGAACGAGCGCGCCACGTCGAAGGCGACCGGGCGCGAGGGTAGGGCGCGCCGGGTCCACTCGCCGTCGTGCGCGATGAGCACCACCGTGGTCGCCGTGATGTTGGTGGCCGGCTCCACGTAGGCCTCCACCCCGCGCCGGGTGGCGATGAAGTCGGCGAAGTGCGCCTGGGCGCTCGCGAGGTCTCCCCCACCGTGCGGGGCCTGCTTCTCGCGACCGCGTCTCCACCACGCCATGCGCAGAGGATAAGGCGTGGGCCGTGGCGCCCTCGACGACCACCCCCTGTCCCGGTGTGTGCGCGGGGTGTGTGGCGAGCCGCTCCGGAGTGACAAGATGCTGGGCAGCGTCCGGTCGGCCCACCCCGTCGCCGACGCCCACGACCCGCCACAGCAAGGGAGCAGCAACGGATGCCGGCCACCGCCGAGACCACCCATGACGTCGTCGTCCTCGGCGGAGGCAGCGGAGGCTATGCCTGCGCGTTGCGGGCCGCCGAGCTCGGGATGAGCGTCGCGCTCGTCGAGAAGGACCTGCTGGGGGGCACCTGCCTGCACCGCGGCTGCATCCCCACCAAGGCGTTGTTGCACGCGGCCGAGGTCGCCGACTCGGCCCGCGAGGCGGGCCGGTTCGGGGTGCGGGCCACGCTAGAGGGCATCGACCTGCCGGCGGTGACGACCTACCGCGAGGGCGTGGTCGGCCGGCTCTACAAGGGCCTGCAAGGCCTGGTGAAGTCACGAGCGGTCGACTACGTCGAGGGCACCGGCCGCCTCGAGGGCGACCGCACCGTCGTCGTGGGCGACCGACGCCTGGTGGGTAGGCACGTCGTGCTCGCCACCGGTTCCTACGCGCGCACCCTGCCCGGGCTGGAGATCGGTGGCCCGGTCGTCACCAGCGACGGCGCGTTGGCGCTGGATGCCGTGCCCGCCCGTGTCGTGGTCCTGGGCGGCGGCGTGATCGGGGTCGAGTTCGCCTCCGTGATGCGTTCGTTCGGCGCCGAGGTCACCATCGTCGAGGCGCTCCCGCGGCTGGTCGCCGCCGAGGACCCCGCCGTGAGCACCGCCCTGGAGCGCGCCTTCCGCAAGCGCGGCATCGCGTTCCTCACCGGGGTGCGGTTCGAGTCGGCGACCGTCGACGCCGATGCCGTGACCGTGCACCTCGAGGGCGGCGACGCGCTCGCGGCCGACCTGCTGCTGGTCGCGGTGGGGCGCGGCCCGGTCACCGAGGGCCTCGGCTACGAGGAGGCCGGGGTCACCCTCGAGCGCGGCTTCGTCGTCACCGACGAGCGCTGCCGCACGTCGGTCGACGGGGTCTACGCCGTGGGCGACATCGTCCCCGGCCTGCAGCTGGCCCACCGCGGCTTCGCCCAGGGCATCTTCGTCGCCGAGGACATCGCGGGGCTGGACCCGGCGCCCATCGTGGAGTCCGGCATCCCGCGGGTCACCTACTGCGAGCCCGAGGTCGCGTCCGTCGGGCTCACCGAGGAGCAGGCCCTCGCGGAGCACGGCGAGGTCGAGACCTACGAGTACAACCTCGGTGGCAACGGCAAGTCGCAGATCCTGCGCACCTCGGGCTTCGTCAAGCTGGTGCGGGCCAAGGACGGGCCGGTCGTCGGCATCCACATGGTCGGCTCGCGGATGGGTGAGCAGATCGGCGAGGCCCAGCTCATCGTCGGTTGGGAGGCCCACGCCGAGGACGTCGCAGCCCTCGTGCACGCCCACCCGACCCAGAACGAGGCCCTCGGCGAAGCCCACCTGGCGCTCGCCGGGAAACCCCTCCACGCGCACAACTAGAGTGATGACCGCCACCGCCCACGAAGGAGAACAGCCCCGATGTCAGAACGCGTGAAGATGCCTGCGCTCGGCGAGTCCGTCACCGAAGGGACCGTGACGCGCTGGCTCAAGGGGGTCGGCGACGCCGTCGAGGTCGACGAGCCGCTGCTCGAGGTGTCGACCGACAAGGTCGACACCGAGATCCCCTCGCCCGTGGCGGGCACGCTGCAGGAGATCCTCGTCCAGGAGGACGACACGGTCCCGGTCGGCGCCGACCTCGCGGTCATCGGTGACGGCGCGGCACCCGCGGGTGGCGACTCCGGTGGCGAACAGACCGGCTCGCAGGGTTCCGGCCCGAGCGACGAGGTCTCCGACCAGTCCGACGGCGACGCGGTGGCCCAGGCCGGTGACGAGGGCGGCCAGGAGCCGGCCGAGCCGCAGACCAGCGCCCCGCAGCAGGAGGCGCCCCAGGCCGAGCCCGAGCAGCAGGAGCAGCCGGCCGCCGCGCCGGCACCCACGGCATCCGGCGACTCGGGCGGGGCCGGCGACGGCACCACCGTGAAGATGCCGGCGCTCGGCGAGTCCGTCACCGAGGGCACGGTCACCCGGTGGCTGAAGCAGGAGGGCGACGAGGTGGCCGTCGACGAGCCCCTGCTCGAGGTCTCGACGGACAAGGTCGACACCGAGATCCCCTCGCCCGTGGGCGGCACGCTCACCAAGATCCTCGTCCAGGAGGACGACACGGTGCCCGTGGGCGCCGACCTCGCGATCGTCGGTGGGTCCGGCGGGGGCGGGCAGTCCGCGCCCGAGCCGGCCGCCGAGCCCGAGCAGGCCGAGCCGGCGGCGCAGGTGGAGGAGCCCGAGGCGACGTCACCGGCGCAGGAGGACTCCGCACCGGAGTCCGCTCCCCCGGCGCCGCAGGCCGAGTCCGCGCCGGCGCAGCAGGAGGCTTCCGCCCCGGCCGACGCACCGGCCCAGCAGGAGGCGCCGGCCCAGGCCGTTCCCGACACGGCGGCGGCCCAGGCCGACGGTGCCGGCAGCGCCCCCGCGGTGTCCGGCGCGCCGTCGGGCGAAGGCGAGCGCGACGCCGCCGCCTACGTCACCCCGTTGGTGCGCAGGCTCGCCGCCGACCACGGCATCGACCTGTCGACGGTGAGCGGCACCGGCATCGGCGGCCGCATCCGCAAGCAGGACGTGCTCGCCGCCGCGGAGGCCGCCAAGGCCCCCGGGCCCGAGCCGGCTGCCCAGGCTCCCGCGCCCGCGGCCAAGGCCGCAGGCCCGTCGGAGGGCTCGAAGCGCGGCACGACCGAGAAGATGTCGCGCCTGCGCAAGACGATCGCGCGCCGGATGGTCGAGTCGCTACAGGTCTCGGCCCAGCTCACCACCGTCGTCGAGGTCGACGTCACCCGCATCTCGCGGCTGCGCGACCGGGCCAAGGGCGACTTCGCCCAGCGTGAGGGCACCAAGCTCAGCTTCCTGCCGTTCTTCGCGCTGGCCGCCGTCGAGGCCCTCAAGGCCCACCCGACGGTCAACGCGAGCATCGACGACGACGAGGTCACCTACTACGGCGCCGAGCACCTCGGCATCGCGGTCGACACCGAGAAGGGCCTGCTCGTCCCGGTGATCAAGAACGCCGGCGACCTCAACATCGCCGGCCTGGCCCGCGGCATCGCCGACGTCGCCGACCGCACGCGGAACAACAAGATCATGCCCGACGACCTGGCCGGCGGCACCTTCACGATCACCAACACCGGTTCGCGCGGAGCGCTGTTCGACACCCCGATCATCAACCAGCCGCAGGTCGCCATCCTGGGCACCGGGGCAGTCGTCAAGCGGCCGATCGTCGTCAGCAGCGACGAGGGCGAGACGATCGCCATCCGCTCGATGGTCTACCTCGCACTGTCGTACGACCACCGCATCGTCGACGGCGCGGATGCCGCCCGCTTCCTCACCACGATGAAGCAGCGACTCGAGGAAGGCGCCTTCGAGGCCGACCTCGGTCTCTGACCGCCGGCCTCGAGGACATCGCCATGAGCCGCATCGTCGTCACCGGGTCCTCGGGCCTGATCGGTACCCCGCTCGTCGCCGCGCTCCGGGAGCGCGGTGACGAGGTGGTCCGCCTGGTCCGTCGCAGCCCGCGAGCGGCTGACGAGGTGCAGTGGGACCCCACCAGCCGCACCCTCGACCCGCGCACCCTCGACGGGGTCGACGGCGTCGTGCACCTGGCCGGGGCGGGGGTCGGTGACAAGCGCTGGACCCCCGCGTACAAGCACGAGATCCTCGCCTCCCGCGTCGACTCCACCCACGCGGTGGCCGAGGCGGTCGCCGCGGCGGACCACCCCGTGCGGCTCGTGTCGGGCTCGGCCGTCGGCTACTACGGCGACCGCGGTGACGAGGAGCTCACCGAGGGCAGCAGCCCCGGCAACGACTTCCTCAGCGACGTCGTGATCGCCTGGGAGGGCGCCACCCAGCCCGCGGTGGATGCCGGGGGGTCGGTGGCGCTGCTGCGCACCGGCATCGTGATGGCGCCCGAAGGCGGTGCCATGAAGCCGATGCTGCGGCTGGCACGGCTCGGCGCCGGTGGGGCGCTGGGGTCGGGACGACAGTTCATGCCCTGGATCACCCTGCCCGACGAGGTCGGCGCGATCCTGCACCTGCTCGACCACCCCGAGGTCACCGGACCGGTCAACCTCACCGCCTCGCAGCCGGCGCGGCAGAAGGAGATCGCCAAGGCCCTGGGCGCGGCGCTGCACCGCCCGGCCGTGCTCCCCGCGCCGTCGTTCGCACTGCGCGCCGTGCTCGGCGAGTTCGCCATGGAGGTGCTCGGTGGCCAACGGATCGTCGGAGACGCCCTGCGTGACAGCGGCTACCAGCTGATCCACGGCGACCTCGAGACCGCCGTCCGCTGGCTCGTCGCCTGAGCTCTCGCCCGCGCCATGGCCGACCTGTCGATGCACGAGGGGATGCCCTTCGACGAGGAGGCCACTCCGCCGCCGGTCTCCACCGGCGAGCTGCCCCGGCTCGAGGAGGTCCGCGAGGTCGTCACGCGGGCCTACGAGCGCTATCGCTCGAACACCGACGGGACGGTCGCCGACTACATCCCGGTGCTCGCGCAGGCCTCGCCCGACTGGTTCGGCATCTCCGTGGTCGGCACCCGGGGCCGGTCGTTCGAGATCGGTGACGTCGCGACCGCGTTCTCGATCCAGAGTGTGTCGAAGCCGTTCGTGTTCGCGCTGGTGTGCGCCGCGATCGGCTACCCCGAGGCGCGGCGCAGGCTCGGGGTCAACAGCACCGGCTTCCCGTTCGACTCGCTGATGGCCGTCGAGCTCAACGCCGACCGCACCATGAACCCGCTGGTCAACGCCGGGGCGATGGCCACCACGAGCCTGGTGCCGGGCGACACCGCAGACGAGAAGTGGGAGCGGTTGCGCGGCGGGCTGTCCCGCTTCGCCGGGCGCGAGCTGCACGTGAACGAGGAGGTCTACGCCTCGGAGTCGGCCACGAACCTGCGCAACCAGGGGATCGCCCACCTCCTCGAGAGCTATGGACGGCTCTACTTCGACCCCGACGAGGCGACCGACGTCTACACCCGGCAGTGCTCGCTGGAGGTGACGGTGCACGACCTCGCGGTGATGGCCGCCACCCTGTCCAATGGTGGCGTCAACCCGGTGACCGGAGAGGTGGTCGTGCTGCCCGGGGTGTGCCGTCGGGTGCTCGCCGTGATGGCCACCGCCGGGCTCTATGAGCTGTCGGGTGACTGGCTCTACGAGATCGGGATACCGGGCAAGAGCGGCGTCAGCGGAGGCATCGTCACGGTCTCGCCCGGCAAGGGCGGCCTGGCCACCTTCTCGCCACCCCTGGATGCCGCGGGCAACAGCGTGCGCGGGCAGCTGGCGACCAAGTACCTCGCGGAGCGGCTCGGGCTGAACCTGTTCGCCTCGCAGGCTGCGTCGCAGGACTGACCGGCGCTCTCCTCGGCAGGGCTGACCGGCAGGCTGGCCCGGCGGCGCTCTTCCCTGCAGGGCGGACCCTCGAGGCTCGCTCGGCAGGCTCACCCCGCCGGGGCGGACCGCGCACGCGGAGGTCGACACCGACGGTGCTCATGGCACCGGCCGCAGGTCGGCCATCCGCCAGCCGACGTCGGTGCGGACCAGGTCGACGAGCACCGGGGTGCCGGCCACGGCGGGTCGCGGCGTGGAGCCCGTGGCGGCGGTCACGATGTAGGGACCCGCGTCGACGCGGGCCCGGAGCACGGCTCGTTGCGTGGTTGCGGAGACGACGCTGACGTCTGCGACGGTGTAGCGGAGACCGGTGTAGCGCAACCCGGTTCGCTCGACCTCGGCCACATCGGCGGAGTCGCGCGCGGCCATGGCGGAACCTCGCGCGTCGGCGGCGTGCAGCAGCGCCGGAGCCGCGTCCCGCCACGCGGCGGCTCGCGCATCGGCGAGCACCGTGAGCAGCTCACCGGCCCGGGTGGTCGGCGCCCGGGCGTCGGTGCGGGGGTCCGTCCCGGCGGCTGTCGAGGTGGTGCTGGCTCGCGTGGAGGGAGTCGGTGCGCCGCCGATGGTCGGGACGGCGGCGAGGCCCGGCCGGGCCTGGGCGGCCTCGCCCGCGCGCCCGAGCACCGCCGTGCCGAGCACGACGAGCGAGAGCAGCGCCAGGCACAGCAGGGTCGACAGCACAGCGGCACTCGCCCCCCTGGGGATCCGCACCCCACGCCGCGCGGGGCGCGCGACCGGACCCCATCCGCGGCGCACCACACCGCCGCCGTGCCGACCGGACCGCAGCGAACGCTGCGAGGTCGCGCGCTCACCGCGCTGTCGCAGCGGCCGTCGGGGCACCCCGTGGACCATCTGGAGCGCACCCCCGCCCAGACGTGGGGACGACCACCGCCACCGTCGGCGCCGAGGCGCGGAGTCGGCCGGGGGACGGCCCGCTGCCGCCCGCAGCCGGTAGGTCACCGAGGTGACCTCGTCATCACCGTGCACCAGGCGCAGCGGCTCGGGCTCCGCGGCGGCGAACAGCAGCCAGGCCAGCTCGTGGGCGCCCGGCCGGTCGCGTGGCTCGGCACTGACGGCCATGGCGAGCGCGCTGACCACCGGCTCGCAGCCCTCCCCCGCCAGGCACACGTCGGACAGCTCGGGCCGCAGGCCCGGCGGACCGGGCACGGTGCCGGTGAGGCACAACCAGCCCAGCGCCCCGAGGGCGTAGACGTCGGATGCCGGGGTCGGGTCGGCCCCGAGCAGCACCTCGGGCGCGACGTAGCCGTCGGTGCCCCAGACGCCGGGCGAGACGTCGCCCACGATGTGACCGAGCCCGAGGTCGGCGAGCAGCGGGCGGCCGTCGAGGTCGAGCAGCACGTTGCCCGGCGAGACGTCACCGTGCACCACCCCGAGGTCGTGCAGCCGCCCCAGCGCGGACGCCACCGGCGCCAGCACGGTGACCACCTCGCCCGGTGACAGGTGGCCACGAGCCAGCACCAACGCGTCGACCGCACCGCCGAGCAGGTGCGGCATCACCACCGCCACCCGCCCGTCGGGCAGCGGCACGCAGGCCTCGACCGGCACCACGTGCGCGCTCGCGGAGCGAGCCGAGACGGCGGCCTCGCGCGAGGCCACCTCGAGCGCGTCGAGCTCGGCGTGCACCACCTTGACCGCCACCCGCCGCCCGCCGTCGAGCGCCACCGCGGCCCACACCTCGCTGGTGCCACCGCGGGCCAGCAGCTCACCCAGCTCGTACCCGGGCACCTGCGGCGGTTCGGGCGCGGCCGGCAGGTCGGGCTGCTCGTCGCCGCCCGGCGCCGACCCGGCCGTCTCCCCACGCCCGCCGGGCCACCCGACCATCGTCACGGCATCCCCCTCATCGCCCATGGCCCCACTCTGCCGCGACCGGGTGACTGGGCCACCGAGTTATCCACAGGCCCCCTAGGGTGGGCGCCATGCCTGCCGACGCCCCCACGATCCTGGCCACCTCCGGTGGCTACCGCTACGGACGCCGCACCCAGCTCGAGTTCGACGCCCTGGTGCACCACGCGGTCGAGCTGTCCGGCGCCACCGGCCGGCGGCCGCGGCTCACCTTCGTCGGCACGGCATCCGGCGACCCGCGGTACATGAACTACTGGGCCCACGAGGCCGGCCGGGTCGCGGGGTTCGACGTCACCTGCCTCGACCTGTTCCCGATGCCCAACCTCGACGACGTGCCCGGGCACCTGCTCGAGGCCGATGTCGTCTGGGTCAACGGCGGGTCGGTCGCCAACCTGCTCGCCGTCTGGGACGTGCACGACCTGCGCCCCGCGATGCGCGCCGCGTGGGAGGCGGGGGTCGTGCTCGGCGGCGTGTCGGCCGGCTCGATCTGCTGGTACCTCGGCGGGTGCACCGACTCGTTCGGCCCCGAGCTGCGCGCGGTGACCAACGGGCTCGGGCTGCTCCCCTACGGCAGCGGCGTGCACTACGACTCCGAGGAGAGCCGCCGCCCCACGGTGCACCGGCTGGTCGCCGACGGCACCCTGCCTGAGACGCACTGCACCGACGACGGCGTGGGCCTGCTCTACCGGGGCACCGAGCTGGTCGAGGCGGTCAGCGAGGCCGACGGCAAGGCCGCCTTCCGGGTGACCCGCGACCCGGCCGGCGACGACGGGGTGCGCGAGGAGCGCATCGAGCCCCGCCGCCTCCCCGCCCCCTGACCGGGGCACTCCCGACTTCGTGCGACTTACCTGCGGTTCTGGCGCCCATGACTCCGCGAATCCGCGGGTAAGTCGCACGAAGTGCGCACGGTGTGGTCAGCGGGTCGGGGTCTGCACCGTGACGACCTGGGCCTGCGCTGCCGAGACGCGGGCGGCGTCGATGACGGCGAGGGTGTGCACGGCATCCCACGGGTCCACCGGCATGGCGCCCTGCGGGTCGTCCGACGCCAGCGCCGCGGCCACCGCTCGGTAGAGGTCGGCCTGCCCGCTGGCGGCCCGCTCGACCGGCTCGCGCGAGTCGCCGCGGTAGAGCCAACCGCTGTGCGCGGCGTCGGCGTCGGCCTGCCCGTTCCACACGTGCACCTCGCCGGTGAAGTCGGCCATGACGTAGGCCGCCTGGGTGCCGAGCAGGCGCACCCGCGGCCCCGGCGCACCGGACAGCGAGGTCGCCCCCAGGTGCGACACCACCCCACCGGCGTGCCGGCACACGAGGAACGCGTCGTCCTCGGACGGGGTGGTGCGGGCGTCCACGGTCGCGAACACCGCCGCGACCGGGCCGAACAGCTGCACGGCGGCGTCGACGAGGTGGGTGTGCAGGTCGAGCAGGATGCCGCCGCCCTCGGTCGGGCTGGCCCGCTCGCGCCAGCGCTCCTTGGGCACCGGGCGCCACCGCTCCCAGCGCATCTCGTAGCGGAACGGCTCCCCCACCAGCCCCTCGGCCACCACCAGCGCGACCGTCGCCTGCTCGGCGTCGTAGCGCCGGTTCTGGAAGACGGTGAGCGCGACCCCGGATGCCGCGGCGTACCGCACGACGTCGGCCGCCGACGCCGCGTCGACGGCCAACGGCTTGTCGACCACGCACGCCACCCCGGCATCCACCACCGCCCGCACCTGCTCGGCGTGGCCACCGCTCGGGGTCGCCAGCACCACGAGGTCGAGCCGGGGCACCGCGAGCAGCTCGTCGAGCCCGGGCGCCACCTCGACCCCGGGGATGTCGTCGCGGGCCGCCGCGGCCCGCTTCGGGTTGCGCGTCGACACCGCCACCACCTCGCAGCCCGCCTCGGCGAGCAGGGGGGCGTGGATGTCCCGCCCGGCGAACCCGTACCCGGCCAGTGCGACGCGTGTCATGCGCGACAGCCTAGGGGCGACCTCAGGGCGCGACCGGCTCGCGAGCCTCGCTCTCGCGCGCCTCGCGGTCGGACGCCAGGTGCCGCGGCCACCAGATCGGCGGGCCGATGTCGTAGGCCGACGCGGGCACGAGCAGCGAGCGCACCACGAAGGTGTCGAGCAGCACGCCGAACGCGACGATGAAGGCGATCTGCACCAGGAACACCAGGGGCAGCACGGCCAGCGCCGAGAAGGTCGCTGCCAGCACGATGCCCGCACTGGTGATGACACCACCGGTGACCGCGAGCCCAACCAGGATGCCGGGTCGGGTCCCCCGGGCCTTGGACTCCTCGCGCACCCGGGTCATCAGGAAGATCGAGTAGTCGATGCCGAGCGCCACGAGGAAGACGAACCCGTAGAGGACGATCGACGGGTCGCTGCTCGCGAACCCGAACACGTGCTGGAAGACCAGGGCGGAGATGCCGATGGTGGCCGCGAACGACACCACGTTGGCGGCCACCAGGAGCAGCGGCGCGACGATCGAGCGGAGCAGCAGCGCGAGCACCAGGAAGATGACGATGAGGATCGTCGGCACGATGACCCGCAGGTCGCGTCCACTCGCCGTGTGCACGTCGAGGTTGGTCGCCGCGTTCCCGCCGACCAGGGCGTCGGGGCTGACGGCGTCGAGGTCGGAGCGCAGCCGGTTGACGGTGTCCTCGGCCTCGGTGCTGTCGGAGGCGGCCTTGGTCGTGGCCTGCACCAGGACCGTGCCGTCGACGACCTTCGGCGGCACCGGCGGCTGACCGGGCTGCGGCGGGACCACACCGATGAAGGCGCTGTCGACGCCGGGGTCCTTGGTGACCACCGCGAGCGCGGCCTCGGCATCGGCCTCGGGAACGACGATCTGCACCGGCGTCGCGGACCCGGCCGGGAAGTGCTCACCGATGACCCGCTGGGCGACGATCGAGTCGGTGTCGTCGAGGAACGTCTCGTCGATGGTGGCCCCGTCGGCCTTGAAGGTCGGCGCGAACGCCGCCGCGACCAGGAGCACGGCCAAGGTGATGACCCAGGTGCGGCGCGGGTGCCGGCCGACCAGGTCGGCGACCCGGCCCCAGATGCCCTTGGTGCCGACGACGTCCTCGGCGTGCACGTGGTCGAGCTTGGGTGCGAACGGCCAGAACGCCTGGCGCCCGAACAGCAGCAGGACCGCGGGCAGGAAGGTGAGCGACGCCAGCAGCGCGCCGGCGATGCCGAGCGCGCCGACCGGGCCCAGCCCCGAGGTGCTGCGCAGCTCGGCGAGCAGCAGGCAGAGCAGGCCGAGGATGACGGTCGCGGCCGACGCGACGATCGGCTCGACCGAGCCGCGCCAGGCCCGCTTGAGCGCGACCCAGGAGTTCGGCTGGTCGTGCAGCTCCTCCTTGAAGCGACTGACGAGCAGCAGGGCGTAGTCGGTGGAGGCGCCCACGACGAGGATGAACAGGATGCCCTGCGACTGACCCGACAGCGTGATGACATCGTTCAGTGCGAGCTGGTAGACCACCAACGAGGCTGCGCTGAGCCCGAACACAGCGCTGAGCAGCACCGCGAACGGCAGGATCGGGCTGCGGTAGACGATGAGCAGGATGACCAGGACCACGAGCAGGGCGACGCCGAGCAGGATGCCGTCGATGCCCGCGAACGCGGCGGCGAAGTCGGCGATCAGGCCCCCGGGGCCGCCCACATAGCCGTTCAGGCCCACGGGCACGAGGGTCTTCGCGATCTCGTCGCGCATCGCGGTGGCACCCTCGACCAGGGCCGAGGTGTCGCCGCTGGCCTCGGTGCCGGTGGTGGCGTCGAGCGGCACCGACACGAGCACCGCCTTGCCGTCCTGCGACGGGATCGGCACCAGTGTGCTGCCGGCGACGAGGTAGTCGCCCAGCGTCTTGCCCTCGCCCATCGCCGGCAGGGCGAGGTCGGGCAGACCCTGCGCCAGCGTGGTGACGGCCTGCAGGTCCTGCGGGGTCATCGCCCCGCCGTCCTGGCGCTCGACGACCACGAGGTAGGGCAGCGTGTCGCTGTCGTTGAAGGTGGCTACGGCGTTGCTGACGAGGGTGGACTCGGCGCTCTTGGGCAGGAAGGTGGAGTTGTCGTTGGACTGGACCCCGGCGAGCTTGCCCTGCGCACTGCCGCCGAGGCCACCGATGACGAGCCACGCCAGGACGACCAGGAGCGCGCCCCAGATGGCGATGCGGGGACGGCGCGCGCTGGCGCGGGTGTCGTCAGGTGAGGCGTCGGGCTCCGTGCTCATGGGCCGAAGCCTAGGGTTCGGTCCCGACGAGGCACAGCCCGGGTCTGCGCCCCCGGGCCGCGTACCGTGGGGCCCATGCGTTTCGTGCACCTCGGCTTCGCGCCCGACCTCGTCGACTACGAGCAGGGCTGGCAGACCCAGCGCGAGGTACACGCCCAGGTCGTCGACGGCATCCTGCCCGACACCACGCTGCTCCTCGAGCACGCGGCGGTCTACACCGCCGGAAAGCGCACCGAGCCGCACGAGCGGCCCACCGACGGCACCCCGGTGATCGACGTCGACCGCGGCGGCAAGATCACCTGGCACGGCCCGGGCCAGCTGGTCGGCTACCCGATCGTGGGGCTCACCCAGGTGCCGATCGACGTCGTCGCCCACGTGCGGCGGCTCGAGGACGTCATGATCCGGGTCTGCCGCGACTTCGGCGTCGAGGTCGTGCGGGTGGAGGGGCGCAGCGGGGTGTGGGTGCCCGCCGACGACCGCGGCCCCGACCGCAAGCTCGGCGCCATCGGCGTACGGGTCAGCCGCCGGGTCACCATGCACGGCTTCGCGCTGAACTGCGACGCCGACCTGTCGTGGGCCGACGCGATCATCCCGTGCGGCATCGCGGATGCCGGCGTCTCGTCGCTGACCCTCGAAGCCGGTCGCCCGATCACCGTGCAGGACGTGCTCCCCTACGCCGAGAAGCACCTCACCGACGTCCTCGGCTGAGCCGGCTTCCGGCATCCACCGCGCGCCCATCAACTCTGCTGTCGCAGGATTCGGGCGTGTCGCACGCCCGGCGTAGGCTGTCGCGGGTGACTGTCGCACCTGAGGGACGCCGCATGCTGAGGGTCGAGGCGCGCAACGCGCAGACCCCGATCGAGCGCAAGCCGGAGTGGATCCGCACCACCGCCAAGATGGGGCCGGAGTTCACCCAGATCTCCGCCCTGGTCAAGGGCGAGGGCCTGCACACCGTGTGCCAGGAGGCCGGCTGCCCCAACATCTTCGAGTGCTGGGAGGACCGCGAGGCCACCTTCCTCATCGGCGGCGACACCTGCACCCGCCGCTGCGACTTCTGCGACATCGCCACCGGCCGCCCTCAGCCGCTCGACCTCGACGAGCCCCGCCGGGTCGCCGAGTCGGTGCGCTCGATGGGCCTGCGCTACTCCACCGTGACCGGGGTGGCCCGCGACGACCGGGCCGACGGCGCCGCCGGCCTCTACGCCGAGACGATCCGCCAGATCCACGCCCTCAACCCCAACACCGGGGTCGAGATCCTGCCGCCCGACTTCGGCGCCGTGCCCGAGCTCGTCGGACAGGTCTTCGACGCCCGCCCCGAGGTCTTCGCGCACAACCTCGAGACCGTGCCGCGCATCTTCAAGCGGATCCGCCCGGCCTTCACCTACGACAAGTCGCTGCGCGTGCTCACCATGGCCCGCGACGCCGAGCTCGTCACGAAGAGCAACCTCATCCTGGGCATGGGCGAGGAGGACCACGAGATCGAGGAGGCCATCAGCGACCTGCACGAGGCGGGCTGCGACATCCTCACGATCACCCAGTACCTGCGCCCCTCCCCCAAGCACCACCCGATCGACCGCTGGGTCACACCCGAGGAGTTCGTGCACTGGTCAGGGGTCGCCGAGGACCTCGGCTTCAAGGGCGTCATGGCCGGCCCGCTGGTGCGCAGCTCGTACCGCGCCGGGCGCCTGTGGGCCACCGCGATGGCCAAGTGGGGACGCCCCGTTCCCGAGCACCTGTCGCACCTCGCGGCCGCGGCCGCCGACCCGGCCCGCCAGGAGGCGGCGTCGTTGGTCGCCCGCGCGGCGCGCACCGTATCCTGATCACCTCAGCCCGCGGCATCCCCCGGGCCCTGCCCCACTGATCCAGGAGCTCGACCTCCCGTGTCCGACCAGCCCGAGAAGAAGACCGGCCGCATCGCCCAGATCCGCCAGGCCTACACCGCGATCAAGAACCTCGACCCCAGGCTGGGCTGGTGGATGCTGGGCGCCGCGCTCCTCGCGGCGGCCGTCGTCATCGGTATCGGGGCGCTCTTCGGCGGTTTCTGGGTCTGGTACGCCGTGGTCATGGCGATCCCGACCGCGCTGCTCGCGGCCGTGGTCGTGATGAACCGCCGGGGCAACACCGCGATGTACCGCGCCCTCGAGGGCCAGCCCGGAGCCGCCGGTGCCACCCTCACCGGGCTGGGCAAGCGCGGCTGGTATGCCGGCCAGGAGCCGGTCGCCATCGAGGGCGCTCGCGGCACCCGCCCCAGCGAGATGGTGGATGCCGCGATGGTCTTCCGCGCGCTCGGCCGACCCGGCGTCGTCCTGATCGGCGAGGGCCCTCCGGCCCGGGTGACCAAGCTGCTCAAGCAGGAGGAGAAGAAGGTCAGCCGGGTGGCGCCCGGCGTGCCGGTGCACCTCTGGGTGGTCGGCGAGGGCGAGGGCCAGGTGCCGATCAAGAAGGTCTCGAGCAAGCTGACCCGGATGCGGCCCGTGCTCTCCAAGCAGGAGACCTCGGTCGTCAACAAGCGCCTGAAGTCCCTCGGCGGCATGCGACCCCCCATCCCCAAGGGCGTCGACCCGACCCGGGCCCGCGTCGACCGCAAGGCGATGCGCGGCAAGTAGCCCCGCACGTCGGACACCCCCGGCTGCTCGGAGCCGGGGGTGTCTCGGGGTCGAGGGTCGGTCAGAACCTGGCACCTGCGAGCTTGCGGATCGAGACCCCGAGGAGGATCTGGACCAGGCCCAGGCCCATGGCCATGGCACTGACGCCGAAGGCGAGGACGCTGGTGAAGAGCGAGGCCCTCAGGAACGAGCCGTTCATGACGGTGGCGCGGGCCGGGTCCTCGCGGTCCAGCTCGGCGTAGGTCTTGCCCCCGGAGGCCTCCAGGGAGTGCTTCTCGATGACGCTGGCCTCGGAGTACGCGGTGAAGGGTCCGTTGACGGCCTTGCCGGCGTTGGTCGAGGCGTCCTCCGAGACCGTGATCTTCTCGGCGGAGAGCGAGGTCTGGACGAGGACCCAGGTCCCCGCCCCGCCGATCAGCATGATCGCGCCGATGATGGCGACGACGAGTCCGGAGATCTTGACGAACCTGTGGCCGTCAGTGGTGACGGCTGCGGTTTCGATTCCTGCGGTTGTGGTGGCCATGTCCGCTCCTACCTAGAGGTGGTACCGAGTCCTTCCGGCACGTTCACTGTCCTACGTGACGTAGTAGATACCCGCGATGGTGTCACCTTCGTCACAGGAATCCCTCAGCCGATCCACAGGACGCGCCGCCCGGTCAGGTCGCCCACTGTGCTCCCCTGCGACCGGATCAACCGTCCGGGAAAGCCCTACGCCGTCAGGGGCGGACGATGCGGGTGCCGGCGGCGACGTCGTGGAATCCGCGGCCGTCGCGTGAGGTGAGCACCGCCGGTACGACCAGGCACAGCAGCAGCGTGCGGATGACGACCTGCAGCGCGAACGCTCCCGGCCGCACCTTCCACACCTGCAGCCCGAACAGCCGGTGCCCGAGGGTGGCTCCCCCGGTGAGGGCGAGCAGCAGCACGGTGTAGATCGCGAACACCCCGACCGGGGCGAGTGCGGGCGCGCCGCCGGCCATGGTGTCGATGCGCAGCACCAGCACCACGATCAGCTGCGCGATGACCCAGTCGACCAGCAGGGCACCGAAGCGCCGCAGGAAGGTGGGGGTCTCGGGGCCGGCGGCCCCGTCGGCGGAGGCGGGCGGCATCCCGGGGTCGGTGGGTGCGGGGTCGGCGGGCGCTGGCACCACGACACTGTATGCCGCGTGGTCACGATCGCGGCCGGCGGCCGGTGCTGCGAGGTGACCGGCCGGACACCGGCCCACGTCTCACCAGACGTCCGCCCCTCGGGCGCCGCGTCTCACCTACCGATACGGTGGGGTGCGTTACACCGGCGAAACATGCGGGTCACGGTCGGGAAACCGCTGCTCCCTAGTGTCGTCGGAAAGCCCCAGGGCTGGCTCCCCCATAGCCCCTTGTCCCGCACCAGGAGGTTCATTTCGTGTCCAGCTCTGCTGAGGACGGTTTCAAGCAGCTCACTTCCCCGGAGGAGGTACTCGACTACATCAAGGACCAGGACGTCAAGTTCGTCGACATCCGGTTCTGCGACCTGCCGGGCGTCATGCAGCACTTCAACGTGCCCGCGCAGACGGTCGACATCGACTTCTTCACCAACGGCCAGATGTTCGACGGCTCGTCGATCCGCGGCTTCCAGGCGATCCACGAGTCCGACATGAAGCTCGTGCCCGACCCGAAGAGCGCCTACCTCGACCCGTTCCGGGCCGAGAAGACGCTGATCATGAACTTCTCGATCGTCGACCCGTTCACCGGTGAGCCCTACAGCCGCGACCCGCGCAACATCGCCGCCAAGGCCGAGGCCTACCTCGCCTCCACCGGCATCGCCGACACCGCCTACTTCGGCGCCGAGGCCGAGTTCTACGTCTTCGACGACGTGCGCTTCGAGACCAAGCAGAACGCCAGCTACTACTACATCGACTCCGTCGAGGCGGCCTGGAACACCGGGCGCGCCGAGGAGGGCGGCAACCGCGGCTACAAGACGCGCTACAAGGGCGGCTACTTCCCCGTACCCCCGGTCGACCACTTCGCCGACACCCGCGACAAGATCTGCCTCAACCTCGCCGACGTGGGCCTGAGCGTCGAGCGCAGCCACCACGAGGTGGGCACCGCCGGCCAGCAGGAGATCAACTACCGCTTCGCCACGCTGCTGCAGAGCGGCGACGACATGATGAAGTTCAAGTACGTCGTCAAGAACACCGTGTGGGAGATGGGCAAGACCGCCACCTTCATGCCGAAGCCCATCTTCGGCGACAACGGTTCGGGCATGCACACTCACCAGTCGCTGTGGAAGAACGGCGAGCCGCTCTTCTACGACGAGCGCGGCTACGGCGGCCTGTCCGACCTCGCCCGCTGGTACATCGGCGGCCTGCTCAAGCACGCCCCGGCGCTGCTGGCGTTCACCAACCCGACGGTGAACTCCTACCACCGCCTGGTCCCCGGCTACGAGGCCCCGGTCAACCTGGTCTACTCCGCACGCAACCGGTCCGCCTGCGTGCGCATCCCGATCGCCGGCGACAGCCCCAAGGCCAAGCGCATCGAGTTCCGCATCCCCGACCCGAGCTCGAACCCCTACCTGTGCTTCGCGGCGCAACTGATGGCGGGCCTGGACGGCATCAAGAACCGCATCGAGCCCCCGGACCCGGTCGACAAGGACCTCTACGAGCTGCCGCCGGAGGAGCACGAGGCCATCGCGCAGGTGCCGGGCTCGCTGCCCGAGGTGCTGCTGGCGCTCGAGGCCGACCACGAGTTCCTGCTCGAGGGTGACGTCTTCACGACCGACCTCATCGAGACCTGGGTCGAGTGGAAGCGCAAGAACGAGGTCGACCCCATCCGGTTCCGGCCGCACCCGCACGAGTTCGAGATGTACTTCGATATCTGAGCAAACCCGCAGGTCAAAGCGCTATTCAGCCTGGTCAGTCCTTGACGAGTCCTCACGAGCGATCAACGCCGCAGCGACGGCCGCTCGTGAGGACTCGTCGGCCTCCGGCCACGGATGCCCGTGGCTGTCGACCGTCGGCGGCTTGCAGCAGGGGTCGCGGGTGCCGGCGCCACCTCTCCCCCCCAGGGCTCGTGAGGAGCGGGGCAGGTGGTCGCGGGTCGAGGGAAGAACGGCTGTCCGACCTCAGCGCCTTCCCTCCTAGGTTGACCGGGTGACCCCGACCCAGCTCCGCGCCTTCGCCGGCGTGGTGAGACTGGGGTCGGTGAAGGCCGCGGCCAGGGAGATCGGGGTCAGCGAAGCGGCCATCTCGATGCACGTCGCGCAGCTGCGCAAGGAGTTCGACGACCTGCTCTTCACCCGCACTTGCGTCCGGGCTGGCCTTCACCCCGGGCGGGTTGCGGCTGGCCAGCCGAGCGGTCGAGATCCTCGGACTCCAGGACCGCACGGTCCGCGAGGTCAGCCAGGCCGGCGACGGCCGGCGGGTGCTGCGGGTGGCGACCTCGAGCCTCTTCGCCGAGCACGCCGCCCCCGGCCTGATCGACCTCTTCACCAGCCGTGCGGCCGACCTCGAGGTCGAGCTCAGCGTGCACCCGGTCGCTCACTTCCCCGCACTGCTCGCGGCCCGCAACGTCGACGTGGCGATCGGTCCGGCATCGAGCGCCCCGCTCGACGGGTTCGTGCAGCAGCAGGTGCTCGTCTACGAGGTGATCACCGTCGCCCGTCCCGACCACCCGCTGGCCGGTCGTGTGCCGACCCACGAGCAGGTTCGTCACCAGACCTGGTGCCTGGGCCCGTCCGCCATCAACGACGACGGGCTGGTGCCCGTGGCCCTTCGACGACTCGGTGTCCCCGAGCAGCAACAGCGCATCTTCCAGAGCAACGCGGCTGCCCTCGAGGAGACCAAACGCAGTGACGGACTGTCCCTGGCGCTGCGCTTCGCGGTCTCCGGCGACCTCACAGCGGGACGGCTGGTGACCCTAGAGGGTCCTGGCCTGAGCGCGAAGGGTCGGTGGTCGGCGATGGCCCTGCCCCCGCCCGACCAGACCGCCTCGGCCGCCGAGCTGCTGCGCTTCATCACCACCCCACGCGCCACCCAGGCCATGGTTCGAGGCGCCGGGGTGAACCTGGGCCGGTTCAAGCCGGCCGTCCACGTCACCCTCTGGAGCTAGCCGGGCGGCTCGCGGTGGCGCCGGCGATCGCGTCGAAGTCAGTCCACTCAGGGTGTCCGCAGGCAGGAACGCGTCGCAGTAGGGAAGCGCGGCCGCCATCGGGCCGACCAGCGGCTGGTAGCCGACCGCTCCGGCCCGCGGGTTGAGCCACACGATCCGTCGGGCTCGGCGCCGGGCGCGCGCCATCACGGCGGCGAGGTCGGCCGGGTCGCCGCTGTCCCAGCCGTCGGACGCGATCACCAGGACACCACCGCGGACCGCGTTGCCGTGCCTCGACACCAGCAGCTCCCGCAGGCAGGAGGCCAGGTGGGTGCCGCCGAACCGGTCGGTCACCTGCTCCCCCGCCAGTGCGACTGCCGCGGCGGCCGACTGGTGCGAGAGGGCCGGGGTCAGTCGGGTCAGCGAGGTGGAGAAGGCGAACGTCTCGGCCCTGCGGGTGCGCGCGAACGCCCGCATCAGGTGCAGGTAGGCGGTGGAGTAGCTCTGCATCGACTGGCTGACGTCGCAGACCAGCGTGACGGTCAGGGGGCGACGCACGGGGTGGTAGCGCTGGAGCTCCATGGGCTCCCAGCCGGTACGCCGGGAGGCGGCGATCGTCTCGCGCAACGCGATGCGGTGACCTGCTGGCCGGACCCGCTGGCGCCGGCTCTGCCGTGTCGGCCAGCGCGGCGCTGACTCCTCCAGCCACCGGCCGAGCATGGCCAGCTCCGCCTCGTCGAGCGCCTCGAGCGGGGTGTCGGCGATCCGCGCCACCGCGCTCGGCAGCAGCTCGGGCAGCGCCCGCTCGCGGCCCTCCTGGTCGTCGGCCGGCACGGTCCGAGGCAGCAGCTGCCAGGGCAGGTCGCCGGTGACGTCGCCTCCGGACGACGCGCCGTCCACCGGAGCCAGGACGTCCTCGGTCGACTCGGCCTCGGTGGCCGTCCTGCGGGCGTGCGGGTCGACCGGGAGCACCGCGTCGCCGAAGACCGCCTCGAAGACGGCGTCGAACACCGCCAGGTCGTGCTGGCGGTTGACCAGCGTGAGCCGGGCCAGCCAGTACAGCGAGTGCACCTGCACCGGCGGCGCGACGTCGAGCGCCTCCGCGAACGCCGACATCGACCGGAGGGTGACCGGCACGCCGGCGGCGCGCAGCCGGTGGCCGAGGGCAGCCACCAGGGCCGCGCGGTCGATGCCGGCCAGCACCGGGGCCGGCGTCCGCGCGAAGGTGTCCACCTCGTCAGCCGAACGCGTAGGTCTCGAGGGAGGCGAGCACGAGGTCCCGGTCGTCGGGGGTCTTGGCCAGCGCCCTCAGCGCCGGCACCACCACCTCCCGGACCAGCTCGGTCGCCCCCAGCGCTGAGAGCGCCGCGACCCAGTTGATCGCCTCGGCCACCCCGGGCGGCTTGTCCATGTCCTGCTCACGCACGTGGCCGACGAACTGGGCGGCCGACTCGATCAGCGCCAGGTTCGCCCCCGGCGCCTTGCGACGCAGGATCGCGACGACCCGGGCCAGGTCGGGGTACTCGAGCCAGTGGTAGAGGCAGCGCCGCCGCAGCGCGTCGTGCAGGTCGCGGCTCCGGTTGGAGGTCAGCACCACGATCGGCGGCCGGGCTGCCGTGAACGTGCCCAGCTCGGGCACGGTCACCGACCCTTCCCCGAGCGCCTCCAGCAGCAGCGCCTCGAACTCGTCGTCGGCTCGGTCGACCTCGTCGATGAGCAGAACCGGCGCGCGCGGGCCGTCGTGGCGGATGCAGCGCAGGATCGGCCGCTCGACGAGGTACTCCTCGCTGAACAGCTCGGCCTCCCCGATCCGCTCGTGCTGCGACTCTGCGATCCTGATGGCCAGCAGCTGGCGTTGGTGGTTCCAGTCGTAGAGCGCCTCACTCGCGGTGAGCCCCTCGTAGCACTGGAGGCGCACCAGGGGTGCGTCGAGTGCCTTCGCGAGCACCTGGGCCGCGGCGGTCTTGCCCACCCCGGGCTCCCCCTCGAGCAGCAGCGGCAGGCCCAGGCGCAGGGTGAGGAAGACCGCGGTCGCCATCCCCTCGTCGGCGAGGTAGCCGTGGTCGTCGAACCGTCGGCGGACCTCCTCGGCGGACGACAGGTCCGTCATCGGTCGTCCTCGGACGAAGCGCCCTGACCGGGCCGGGGGGACCCGCCGACGGCGAGCACCCGGGCGGGGACGCTCACGGGGCGTTGTCTGCCACGAAGCGGTCGCGGCAGCCGGTCATGCAGAACCAGTGGTCGACACCGCCCACCACGGCGTGCGAGGTGTCGGGGCCGACGGTGACGGTCATCCCGCACACCGGGTCCACGGCCTGGGCGGGTGGCGGTGCCTCGTGTTCCTGAGGTGCTGGCACCATGCCGTCGACCCGGATGCTGCGGATGATCGCGCCCACGATCGACAGTCCCACCTCGGGCGCGGTGCGCGCGCCGATGTCGAGCCCGACGTGCACGTGCACCCGCGCGGCCTCCGCCGGGGTCAGCTGCAGGTCGGCCAGCAGCGCCGTGCCACGGGTGCGGCTGCAGACCACCCCCACGAACCCGGCTTCGCCCTCGAGCGCCGCCCGGATCTCTGCGGCCTCGTCGCCTCCGTGGATGGACACGACCACGGCGGTCGCCGGCCGGCCGAGCGTCTCGCCCCGCTCGACCACGAAGCCGAGCAGCCGCGCGATGTCGGCCACGGCATCGGCCACCGGGGAGGTGCCGACCAGGTGTAGGAGCGGCGAGGGCAGGAGCGGCTCGAGGTAGATCTCGAGCGCGCCACCCGACAGACACGGGTTGACCACGATGCTGGCACCGGGAGACTCCGGGAAGACGTCGTCACCGTCGGGGAGCACGCGCAGCAACATGCTCTCCCCCGAGCCGAGGGCGTCCAGTGCCGCCGTCCGCACGGATCCGGCGGCGCAGTGTCCACCGACGAAGCCCTCGATGGAGCCGTCGGCCAGGATGATCGCGCGGTCGCCCGGCCGGGCCGAGCTGGGCTCCTGGGCGCGCACCACCGTGGCCTGGACGAAGGGCACGCCGGTCGTGCTGAGCTCGTCGATCCGCGCCGACAGTGTCGTGGTCATCGTCGGCCCCGTCAGATCGGTGGGGTGGGTCGGCCCTGCATGGCATCCCACACGCGCGACGGTGTGAGCGGCATGTCGGCGTGACGGATGCCGAAGGGCTTGAGGGCGTCGACCACCGCGTTGACCACTGCGGGCGGCGAGCCGACGGTCGCGGACTCCCCGACGCCCTTGGCTCCGATCGGGTGGTGGGGCGACGGTGTCACCGTGTGGCCGGTCTCCCAGTGCGGCACCTCGAGCGCAGTCGGGATCAGGTAGTCCATCAACGAGCCGCCGAGGCAGTTGCCGTCCTCGTCGAAGGCGATCATCTCCATCAGCGCCATGCCGACACCGTCGGTCAGCCCACCGTGCACCTGGCCCTCGATGATCATCGGGTTGATCCGGGTGCCGCAGTCGTCGACGGCGATGAACCGGCGCACCTTGACGACAGCGGTGCCCGGGTCGATGTCGACGACACAGATGTAGGCACCGAACGGGTAGGTGAGGTTGGACGGGTTGTAGCAGATCTGGGCCTCCAGGCCGCCCTCGAGGCCCTCCGGGAGGTCCCCCGCGCCGTGCGCACGCATGGCGATCTCCTGGATGGTGACCGACCGGCTCGGGTCACCCTTGACGTGGAAGGCGCCCTTCTGCCACTCCAGGTCGACCACCGACACCTCGAGCATCCCCGAGGCGATGATCTGCGCCTTGTCGCGCACCTTGCGAGCCACCAGGGCGGCGGCCGCGCCCGACACCGGCGTCGACCTGCTGCCGTAGGTCCCGAGACCGAAGGGCGTCTGGTCGGTGTCGCCGTTGACCACCTGGATGTCGGCCGGCGGGATGCCGATCTCCTCCGCGACGATCTGGGCGAACGTGGTCTCGTGTCCCTGCCCCTGGCTCATGCAGGACAGCCGGACCACGGCCTTGCCGGTCGGGTGCACCCGCAGCTCGGCGCCGTCGGCCATGCCCAGGCCGAGGATGTCCATGTCCTTGCGCGGCCCGGCGCCCACGGCCTCGGTGAAGAACGAGACGCCGATCCCCATCAGCTCACCGCGAGAGCGCTTCTCGGCCTGCTCGGCACGCAGGTCGTCGTACCCCGCCATGTCGAGCGCGAGGTCGAGCGCCCTTTCGTACTCTCCCGAGTCGTAGACCCAGCCGGTCTTGCTCGTGTAGGGGAACTGCTCGGGCTGGATCAGGTTCTTGCGTCGCAGCGCGACGGGGTCCATCTCCAGGTCGTAGGCCAGGACGTCGACCATCCGCTCGACGAAGTAGACGGCCTCGGTGATCCGGAAGGAGCAGGCGTAGGCGACGCCCCCCGGTGCCTTGTTGGTGTAGACCGCCGTCATCGAGCAGTACGCCGCCTCGATGTCGTAGCTGCCGGTGAAGACGCCGAAGAAGCCCGCGGGGTACTTGATCGGGGCTGCCGTCCCGTTGAACGCGCCATGGTCGGCTATCACGTTGGTGCGGATGGCGAGGATCTTTCCTTCCTTGGTCGCCGCGATCTCACCGCGCATCACGTAGTCGCGGGCGAAGCCGGTCGACACCAGGTTCTCGGAGCGGTCCTCCATCCACTTGACCGGCTTGCCGATCACCAGCGAGGCCACGATCGCGCAGACATAGCCGGGATAGATCGGCACCTTGTTGCCGAAGCCGCCGCCGATGTCGGGCGCGATGACCCGGATCTTGTGCTCGGGAAGCCCTGAGACCAGGGCGTAGACGGTGCGGTGGGCGTGCGGCGCCTGGCTGGTCGTCCACAAGGTGAGCTGGCCACTGACCCGCTCGTAGTCCGCCACACAGCCGCAGGTCTCCATCGGGGCCGGGTGGACGCGTGGGTAGACGATGTCCTCGGTCACCACGACGTCGGCGGTGGCGAAGACCGCCTCGGTGGCGGCCTTGTCGCCGGTCTCCCAGTCGAAGCAGTGGTTGTCGGACTTGCCCTCGAGGTCGGTGCGGATCACCGGTGCATCCGGCGCGAGAGCCGTGCGGACGTCGATGACCGGTTTGAGGATGTCGTACTCGACGTCGATCAGCTCGAGGGCGTCGCGTGCGGAGTACCGGTCCTCGGCCACCACGAAGGCGACCTCCTGGCCCTGGAAGCGCACCTTGTCGGTGGCCAGCACGGCCTGCACGTCGTTGGACAGGGTGGGCATCCACGCCAGCCCCTGGGCAGCCAGGTCGGCGCCGGTGATGACGGCCTTGACCTTGGGGTGGGCCTGGGCGGCGGAGACGTCGATGCTGACGATGTTGGCGTGCGCCACCGGCGACCGGAGGATCGCGAGGTGCAGCATGCCCTTGAGCTGGAGGTCGTCGACGTACCTGCCCATGCCGCGGATGAAGCGCGGGTCCTCCTTGCGCAGCATCCGGCCGTGACCGACCGGGTGCTGGTCGTTGTCGGCCCGCTCGAGGTCCTCCTGGGTGGCTGCGACGCCGCCGACTCCGTGGTCCACCGTGGTCATGACTCACTTCCTACGGTCGAGGCGGCGGCAGCGTCGTGCGCGGCCCGCTCGTGCTCGGCCGCCCACTGCACCGAGCGGACGATCGTGGTGTAGCCGGTGCACCGGCAGATCTGCCCCGAGATCGCCTCACGGATGGTGTGCTCGCTCGGGTCGGGGTCGCGGTCGAGCAGGGCTCGGGCGGTCATCAGCATGCCGGGCGTGCAGAACCCGCACTGCAGACCGTGGCAGCGCATGAAGCCCTCCTGCACCGGGTCGAGCACCCCGTCGGTCTCGAGGCCCTCCACCGTGCGGACCTCGCGGCCGCCGGCCATCGCTGCCAGGACGGTGCAGGTCTTGACCGGCTCCCCGTCGAGCCAGGCGACGCACACGCCGCAGTTGCTGGTGTCGCAGCCCCAGTGGGTGCCGGTGAGCCCGAGCTCGTCGCGCAGGAAGTGCACGAGCAGCATCCGACCCTCGATCTCGCGCGTGACGGTCTCCCCGTTGACGCTCATCGTGACCTGCATGTCAGCCGTTCCTCCTGTCGTGGCCCTGGTCGCCGGCGATGCCTGCGCGGATGCGTTCGACCGCCGTGCGCAGGGTGCGTCGGGTGAGCTCGTCGGCGAGGTGCCGCTTGTAGTCGGCGTTCCCACGGTTGTCGGTGGTGGGAGAGCAGCCCTCGGCAGCGAGCGCACCCGCTCGCGCGAAGAGCTCGTCGGACGGCGGCTGACCTCGCAGCACCTCGGAGATGGCGGGCAGGCCGGTGGTGTTGGGACCGACGGCGGCGAGCCCGACCCGCGCGTCGGAGATGACGTCGCCGTCCATCCACACCGCGGCCCCGGCGGACGTCACCGCCCAGTCCCCGGCCCTCCGCTCGACCTTGGCGTAGGCGCTGGAGCCGTTGGGCCGCACCGGGATCCGGACCTCGGTCAGCATCTCGTCGTGCTCGACGGCTGTCTCGTAGGGTCCCCGGTGGAACTCCTCCATGGTGACCACCCGTTCGCCCGCGGCGTTGCGGATCACGCAGCTGGCATCGAGGGCGGTGCACACGGCGGTGAGGTCCTCCGACGGGTCCGCCTGGCAGAGCGACCCGCCGATGGTGCCGCGGTTGCGCACCACGGGGTCGGCGATCACGGCCTCCGCGTCAGCGAAGATCGGGAAGAGCGCCGCGAGCTCTGGTGACTCCAGGAGCTCGCGGTGGCGCGTCATCGCCCCGATCCGGACCTCGTCCGCACCCACCCGCACGTAGCCGAGCTCGTCGTGCAGGTCGTTGATGTCGATGACGTACTCGAGGTTGGCCAGCCGCAGCTTCATCATCGGCAGGAGGCTGTGGCCGCCGGCGATCAGCCGGGCCTCACTGCCGAGGCGTTCGAGCAGCCCGATGGCGTGCTCAACGCTGGTGGCTCGTTCGTACTCGAACGGGGCGGGAACCTGCATCTGCGACCTCCCAGTGGTACCACTGTGACTGCGGTCACATGACTCTCGCCCTCCGCCGCCCGGTCGTCAACGTCCACCTCAGCAAAGTGTTGATTTGGTTCACCGGAAGCCGACGGGCACAGAGCCATGCGGTGCGAGTGCGAGATGTGACCCGACACCTGACCGACCGGGCCGGATCAGGCCCTGACCCGCAGCGTCCCGACGCCCCCGCCAGACCCATCTCTGGCGGGGGCGTCGCCGCGCCGGTGCCGCCGAGCACAGGCCCGCCTCCTACGCTGGGGTCGAACCCGACCAGGAGGTCCCCCGTGGCCCGACGCGTGCTCGTCGTCGACGACGAGCCGGAGATCCGCGCGGTGCTGCGCGCCTACCTCGAGCACGACGGCTTCGTGGTCTCCGAGGCGGGCACCGGCGCGGAGGCGCTGCGCCGGGCGCTGGCGACCGACGGCACCGAGCCTGACGTCGTGCTGCTCGACATCGGCCTGCCCGACCTCGACGGCCTCGAGGTGCTGCGCACCATCCGGAGGGCCTCCGACGTCTACGTCGTGCTGGTGACGGCCCGCGCCGACGAGGTCGACACGCTCGTCGGGCTGCGCACCGGCGCGGACGACTACGTCACCAAGCCGTTCTCCCCCCGTGAGGTCGTCGCCCGGGTGGGGACGGTGCTGCGACGGTCCGCGGCGCGTGGCGCTGCCACCCCCGACGACGACCACGTGCTGCGCTTCGAGGAGCTCACCCTCGACGAGCGCCGACGTGAGCTCGCGGTCGCCGGTGCCGAGGTACGCCTGTCGAGCCTCGAGTTCGACCTGCTGCACGCTCTGGCGTCCTCACCGGGTCGGGTGTTCTCGCGTGCTCAGCTCCTCGAGGACGTGTGGGGCTATGACTTCTACGGCGACGAGCGGGTCGTCGACGTCCACGTGCGCAGCCTGCGCCACGCGCTCGGTGACGACGCGAGCGACCCCCGCGTCATCGGCACGGTGCGGGGCGTCGGCTACAAGTTCCTCCTCCGCCCGGTCGGGAGCCCCTCGTGAACCGGCTCGCCGCCCGGCTCGTGCTCTCCCACGTGCTGGTGGCGCTGCTCGGGGGGCTGGCGACCTTCCTCGTCGTGCGCCTGCTCACGCCGGCCCTCTTCGACCGGATAATGGGTGGCGAGGGCCCCATGATGGGTACCGGCCAGGGGCCGGGCCGCGAGGGATCGCTGCGGGGGCAGGTGGCCGATGCGGTCACGCAGGCCCTGCTGGTCGGCGTCCTCGTCGGTGTCGTCGCCGCCACGGTGTTCGGGATCTTCGCCGCACAGCGCCTGGTGCGACCCCTGCGCCAGCTGGGTGAGACCACCCGCGAGATCGCCGCCGGGCGCTACGACGTGCACGTGCACCGGCCCCAGGAGCACGAGCTGGCCCTCCTGGCCGACGACGTCAACACCCTGGGCCGCACCCTGGCCGAGACCGAGTCACGCCGCGTGCGCCTGCTCGGCGAGGTGGCCCACGAGATGCGCACACCGCTCACCGTCATCGAGGGGTCGGTCGAGGGGATGATCGACGGCGTGCTGCCCGTCGGCCCTGAGCGGCTCGGCCTGGTGAGCGACGAGGTGCGCCGCCTCCGGCGGCTCTCCGACGACCTCTCCGCCCTGTCGCGCACCGAGGAGGGCCGCCTGGGGCTCGTCCTGGTGTCGGCCGACCTGCGCTCCGTGGTCACCGATGCCGCGGAGCGGCTGCGCCCCCAGGCCGACGACGCGGGCGTGGCACTGCACCTCGGGATGCCGGGGAGCCCCGTCCCCGTTCACGTCGATGCCGACCGGTTCGCCCAGGTGGTGACCAACCTGGTCGGGAACGCCTTGCGAGCGACGGGCCCCGGCGGACGCATCCAGGTCGCGGTCTCGACCGACGAGAGCCTCGCTGCGGTGGCGGTGACCGACACCGGCGAGGGCTTGGCGCCCGACGACCTGGAGCGGGTCTTCGAGCGCTTCTACCGGGTGCCGGACCGACGCCGGCCGGGGGCGGACACCGGCTCGGGCATCGGCCTCACCATCGCTCGCGACATCGTCCGCGGGCACGGGGGCAGCCTCGACGCGCAGTCGCCGGGCCGTGGTCGCGGTGCGACCTTCACGGCCCGGCTGCCTGTGGCGCGCGATGCTCAGGTGGCGTCCGCGTCGGTGTAGGGGCAGTCCCCGCCCATTCCGCCGGCGTTGCCGCCGCGCATGCCGGTGCCGTTGCCGGCACCCGTGCCGTTACCGTTACCGTTGCCGCGCATGCCGCCGCGGCCGGGCGTGGTGGCGGTGCCGGAGCGGTTCCCCATCATCCCGGCGCCGGTGCCGAGGTCGCCGCTGACGCCGCGCTGGTAGGCCGCGAGGTGGTTCTGCGACCCCTTGAGGAGCTGGCCCAACACGGTGTCGACGTCGGCCGGCAGGTTCGCGGCGATGCTCTTGTTCAGGTCAGCGATGTCGCGCTTCTCGAGGTCGACCCCGACCTGGTAGGCGGCCTCGATGGAGGTGTTGCCCTTGGCGAGCCACCCGTTGTAGAGGTCCTGGATGGCCGGGATGGCGTAGACGCCGGCGGCCTTGCCGGCCGACGGGTCGGTGACGTCGTAGCGCTCGATGAGGGTGCCCACGGCGTCGAAGTGCTGGTCCTCGCTGTTCGTGATCATGCTGAAGGGCCGGGCGCCGTCGTACTTTTTCGCCAGTGCGGCGTAGAGGTCGCGGGCCATCCGCTCCTCCTCGCGGGAGAAGGCCAGCGCGCTGGTAAGGGTGCTGTCGGCCGTGGCCGAGGGCGCGCTCGGGGTGCTGGGGGTGCTGGCGGACGCCTGGCTCACGGCCATGCCTCCGGCCAGGAGGGCTCCGACGCCCAGTGCTGCTGCGGTCACGCGGATCGTGGTGCTCATGGTGTGCTCCTCGGGTGGTGGTTCGGGTGGTGGTTGTCCCACCCCCGAGGTAACCGGGTGAGGATGAAGCGACCCCGCTGCCGACTGTGAAGCCTTCGTGAAGCACGCGCCTGCGGTCGGGCTCAGTGGTGACCCTTGACCACCATCCGCACGATCCGCACGTTGAAGACGGCGAACCGGTACGCCTGGTAGGGCAGGTTGTGCCGCATCTTCAGGGTCTTCGCGGTCGGCAGCGGCGCGCCGCGCAGGTCGTGGGTGGGGCTGGACGTCTCGTGGCTCATGTCATTCACTCCGGGATCAGCTGCCAGCCGGGACGGCCCTTGGCCTTGTAGATGAACAGGTAGTGCAGCATCAGCTTGGCCCAGTGGCCGCTGAGCCCGATCTCGCCCCTCGTGTCGGTCAGGTCGCGACCGGTGGTGAAGCGTGAGTAGTCCGGCACGACCGGCATCATGGTCATCGCGGCCGCCGACCCGCTGCGCAGGCCTGACCCGGCGGACGCGACGCAGGCAGCGCCCATCCGGGCCATCGACGCCTCGTGGGCCGGCCGGTCGTCACCGTGCGTGATGCGGTCGACGATCGTCAGGGCAGCGGTCTTGCCCATGATCCCCGACGGCATCCCGGTGCGTGGTGGTGACGGCGCGATGACCGTGCCGTTGCTGCTCTTGCGCGGTCGGGAGATCTGGTGGGGAGGGGCGAAGGCGATGCCCACGGCGAAGACGTTCTGGTGCCCGACGGCCTGGTAGGTCTTCGGCCAGTCGGCACCACGCCATTCCTCGTAGGGCTTGGGCGTGTAGTCGGCGTCGACCTTCATGAAGCCGCTCGGCGCGAACAGCTCTGCGGTGATGTCCTCGCCGTCGCGGTCGAACGCCTGTAGCGGCACCCCACCGAACGGCGGCAGCAGCATCCCGAAGTCGAAGGCGAGCTCGTGCATCTCGCCGTCGAGGGTCTCGTAGTGCACCACGCCGGGCTCGACCCGATGGACGTGCGCGCCGAGGATCGCCTCCACGTCGCGCTCGCGGTACAGGCTCGAGGTCCACAGCTCCGACGTGGTCTGGAAGCCGTGCTCGGCGAAGGTCATGCCGTCGACGCCGAAGTCACCCAGCTGGGCCTCGTTGGTGAGGTAGACCAACCGGGCCAGGTCCCTCACCCCGGCCTCGCGCAGCTCGTGGTCGACGTTGAAGACGTACTCGAAGGCCGCGCCCTCGCAGGTGCAGGTGCCGTGCCCCATGCCGACGACCAGGGTCTGCGGCACGCCGGTCTTCAGCACCGCGATGGTCTCGCGCAGTCTCGCCGCAGCAGCGGTCGCGTGGTCGGCGGTGCAGACCGAGACGGTGTGGCCACCATCGGGGCCGAGCCCGGGGGTCATGCCGAACTTCAGCTGCGGCCCGGTGGCGTTGATGAGGTAGTCGTAGCGGATCCGCTCCTCCTCACCGGCACGCTCCGGGCTGGTGTGCACGATGTCGACCGCTCCCCGTGTGCCGTCGGTGTCGCCCTCGGGGCGGATCGCCACGGCCTTGGCCTGGCGGAACCCGATGCCCTTCTTCGCGTAGACCGGTGCGAGCGGAAAGACGACCGCCTCCTTGCTCATCCTGCCGACCCCGACCCAGATGTTGCTCGGGATCCAGTTCCAGCGTGAGTTCGGTGACACGACGGTCACGGTGTGCCCCTTGGGGAGCATGCGGCTCAGGTGCAGCGCAGCGGTGTGCCCGGCGACGCCTGCCCCGAGGATCACGACGTCTGCCATGGCGTCTCCTTCGACGTGGGTGGTTGCCCTGACCGTATACCTATAGGGGTATCTCGACAGTGTGCGTGTGGTCACATCCAGACATACCCCCCTAGGTATATTGTCAGAGCGAGCCGGACAGGCCCCTTGATCCGAGAGCACCAGATGACCCCTCCTCCGCGCGTCGTCGTCATCGGGGACCTCGAGGCCACCCGGCTGCTGTGCACCCTGCTCACCGAGGAGGGCGCCGAGACCATCCACCTGCTCGCCCCGGACGAGCCATCACTGCGCAGCGCCTTCGCCGACCCCGTCGCGGGCGTCGCCGTCATCGTGCGCGGCGACGTGGTCGCGCTGCGCCACGCGCTGCTGGTCGAGAACGTCCAACCCGGGGTGCCGATGGTGGTCTCGGTCTTCGACCGCACGATCGGCCGACAGCTGGCCTCGGTGGTACCGAACTGCACGGTCACCTCGCCCGCGGAGGTCGCCGCGCCCTCCGTCGTGGCGGCGTGCATCCACCCTGACGCGCTCGCGGTACTCCCGGGGGGAAGCACGGCGCGGGCCTTCATCGACCGCGACGGCGTGGCCGTACCGGAACCCTGGACACCGCAGCGTCCCGGCCCGAGGGAGCGACTGGCCCAGTGGGTGCCGCACCGCCACGGCGGCGCCGACGGGCTTCTCGTCGCGGGCCTGCTCGGGCTGGCCTCGATCATCACGATCGAGTGGGTACTGGCCGTCCTCGTGCTCCACGAGGGGGTCCTCAACGCCTTCTACGCCTCGACCCGGCTCGTGGCGACGGTAGGTCCGGCGGACGCACCGTCGCACGACGCGCCCGGCTGGTACCTCGTCGTCTCGGCGCTGCTCATGCTCACCGGCATCGGCTTCACCGGCGCCCTGGTGGCCGGTCTCGTCGAGTGGATCGTCAGTGCTCGGACCACCACCCTGGCCGGGCCGCGCAGCATCCCCGTGGGTCACCACGTCGTGATCTCCGGGCTGGGTCAGGTCGGACTGCGCGTTGGTCAGCTGCTGCGCGAGCTCGGGGTGCCGTGCGTCGTCGTCGAGCGGGTCGCCCACGCGGTGAACCTCCCGCAGGCACGCTCGAGCGGGCTGCCGGTCGTCATCGGCGACGCGGCCGAGCTGGCAGTGCTCGAGCGGGTCGGCCTGCCCCGCGCACGTGCCCTGGCCGCACTGGGGTCGGACGACCTCGACAACGTCGCGGTCGTCATCAGCGCCCTGGCCCTCTCCCCCGAGGTGCGGACCGTCCTGCGCGCCGGCGAGGACCCAGCAGTGGAGGAGACCACCTCGCTGTTCCGGATCGGCCGGGTCGCCGACGTGTCAGCGATGACCGCCACCTGGGTGTGCGCGTCGGTCAGGGGCGATCAACCGGTGGTGGCGTACGCCCACGCCGGGATGGTCGGCGTGCTCACCGCGAAGGGTGACGGACGCCGCACCGCACCGGCCCGCTGTCGGTGTGACACCATACCCCCGGGGGTATAGAGTCGTGACTGACAAGGAGAGACGCCCATGACGAACACCGCGACCACCGCCTCGACCCTGCCCGCTGCCGTGCCGGCACCGCCAGGTCGGTCGTCAGGGTCCCTCGCACACCTTCCGGTGACCCTCTTCGCGTCCGTCATGGGCCTGGGCGGGTTGTCGCTCGCCTGGCGCCGCGCGGCACTCTCCTGGGGCGTGCCGCAGTGGCCCTCGCTCGCGCTCCTCGCACTCGCGACGACCGCGTTCGTGGTGGTGGGCACCCTGTACATCGTCAAGTGGCTGCGGCATCCGGCGGCTGCGCGCGCAGAGCTTCGTCACCCGGTGCGGATGACCTTCGCGCCGACCATCACCATCTCGGTGCTCGTGCTAGCCACCGCCGGGCAGTCCGTGGCGCCGGGGCTCGCCTCGGCCCTGTGGTGGATCGGCGCCGTGGGGCACCTCGCCGCCACCGCCGCCGTGCTGAGCGCCTGGTTCTCGCGGCCCGACATCGGCCCCGGTGCGGTGACCCCCGCATGGTTCGTCCCGGTCGTCGGCAACGTGATCACCCCGCTGGCAGCAGCCCGGCTAGGTTCGCTGGAGCTGGCCTGGTTCGCCTTCGGCGTAGGCATCGTCTTCTGGCTCGCCCTGCTGCCGTTGCTGCTGCAGCGGGTGCTGTTGCACGACCCGCCCCTGCCATCGAAGCTGCTCCCCACCATCGCGCTCTTCATCGCCCCACCGGCCGTGGCCATGCTCTCCTGGGAGGCGCTCACCGGCGTCGCCGACGGCCCCGTCGTGCGGGTCCTCTACGCCGCCACGATGTTCTTCGTCGTGCTGCTGCTCGCCCAGGTGCCGCGGCTGCGCCGGCTGCCGTTCGCGCTGCCGGCCTGGGCCTACACGTTCCCGCTGGCGGCCGCGTCGGCAGCCGCGATCACCATGGCCACGGCGCGCCCGCAGCCGGCCTACGACGTGGTGGCGGTCCTGCTACTGGGCGGCACCACCGTGCTGGTGCTCGCCGTGGCCGCGCTCACGCTGCGAGCCGCCGCCCGCCGCCAGATCTGCGTGCCGGAATGAGCACCATGAACGCCCACACCTGGCCACCGGACTGGGACCGCGTCCTCGTCGTCGTGGCTCATCCGGACGACGAGTCCTTCGCTCTCGGCGCCCTCCTCGACCGCTTGGTCAAGGACGGCGCGGAGGTCTCCATGCTCTGCCTGACGCGCGGTGAGGCCTCGACCCTGGGGGCCGACGCCGCCGACCTCGCCACGGTGCGCGCCGAGGAGCTCGCCGCGGCCGGCGCGGTGATCGGCATCGCCTCCACCACGGCGCTCAGCCACCCCGACGGCGCACTGGCGACCCTCGACCCCGCCGTCCTGGCCGCGGACGTCGACCGGCACCTCGAGCAGTCCCGGCCCGACGGCATCCTCGTCTTCGACCCCGCCTCGGGAGTCACCGGGCACCCCGACCACGAGGCCGCGTCGCTCGTCGCGATCGCGGCGGCCGACCGCTGGGGCCTCCCGGTGCTCGGCTGGGCCCTTCCCGACGCCGTCGCCGACGGCCTCAACGCCGAGTACGGAACCTCCTTCGTCGGCTACCCCAGGGGTGAGCTGATGGAGGTGGCCGTCGACCGCAGGCGCCAGCGCATGGCGATCGCCTGCCACGCCAGCCAGGCCGTTCCGGGCAGTGTCCTGTGGCGCCGCCTCGAGCTGCTCGGTGACCTCGAGTACCTCCGCACCCCCGATCCGTCAGCCTCGACCTCAGGAGAACCGCTGTGACCCGTCGTCCCACCGCCGCCCTCGCCCTCGCCGCCATCCTGGCCGCGACGCTCGTCACCTCCGGCTGCTCCGGCAACGGCGACAGCACGGTCGCCGTCTCCGCCGGGCCCACGGCAGCCGCCGCCCCGGCCGACGGCGCCAAGATCGCGGCCGCCGACTTCGCGGCCGCGCTCAAGCGTCCCGGCACGACCATCATCGACGTGCGCACCGTCCAGGAGTTCACCCAGGGGCACCTACCGGGCGCCGTCAACATCGACGTGTCCTCGCCCGCCTTCACCACGCAGATCGCAGGGCTCGACCCGAGCGCGCCGTATGCCGTGTACTGCCACTCGGGCAACCGTTCCGGGGTGGCGGTGGACGCGATGACCGGCCAGGGCTTCACCAACGCCTATCACCTCGACGGCGGGATCACGGCCTGGCAGCAGGCCGGTGGCGAGGTCGTCACCGGCTGAGCCGGCCTAGTCCGAGCCGCCTGCGGCGAGCCGGTGCGCGATCTCCGGCGGCACCACCGAGTCGGGATCGCGCAGCCGGCCGACCGCGGCGGACACCCCGACGATGCTCGTGTACAGGCCCGGGCAGGTGGGGCACGTCGCGAGGTGCCCCTCCAGCAGCGCACGTTCGCGCGCACCGAGCTCGTCGTCGAGGTAGTCCCCCACGAGGGACCGTGCCTCCCAGCAGCGCATCGGAACTCCCTTCATGGCAAGGCGACGGTCGTCGTCGTCAGCGAGCAGGCTGACCAGCAGCGCCCGGCCGCGCCGCAACCGTTGCTTGGCGGCAGGGAGGCCGATGCCCTGCACGGACGCGACCTCGAGCGAGGTCAGCCCCTGCATGTCGTGCAGCACCACGGCCGAGCGCAGGATGACGGGCAGGTGCACGAGTGCATCGCGCAGCTCGCCCTGCACCTCGGCCCGGCCGAGCACCACCTGGGGGTCGACGGTGTAGGCGTCGTCGCGCCACGCGGCCTCGACCCGCGCGAGCAGCTCGTCATCCTGGGTCGGCTCGGGGGTGCGGCGACGGCGCGTGTCGAGGAACCTGCGGTGCATGACCCGGTGCAACCAGGTGGTCGGCGAGCTGTCGCCGCGGAAGGTGTGGCCGCGCGCGACGGCTCGCTCGAGGGTGTCTTGCACCAGGTCGTCCGCGTCGGCGGGGTTGCGGGTGAGGTAGCGCGCGTAGCGCACCAGCCCGGGCAGCTCCGCCGCCAGCACGTCCGGGTCGAGGGCCATGGGTCGAATCTAGGCCGCCGAGCCCGAGGGCTCAGCGGCGGACCGGGCAGGTGCTCATGCCGAAGACCCGGTAGATCGGGCAGAAGCCGGTGAACGCGGTCCCTGCGAGCACCAGACCCACGACCACGAGCACGATGCCGAGGGCGGTGCCGATGCCGGTGACGACAGCGAACACCAACGCCACCAGGGCGAGGACGAGGCGGACGATCTTGTCGGTGGAGCCGACGTTGGCAGTCATGGGGATTGCGCTCCTTCGGTGGTTCGGCCCCCGAGCGGGACCGGTCACCTCCTTGGACGCATGAGCCTCGCGAAGGGATACATCGAGGACGCTCAGGCGGACATGGCCCCGGTGAGCAGCACCTTCACCTCCGCGGCCCTGGGCACCCGGCCCGCGACGACCACCTTCTCGTCGACGACCAGGCCTGGGGTGGACATCACGCCGTAGCCCGCAATGGTCGGGTAGTCCGTCACCTTCTCCACGGTGGCGTCCAGCCCCAGCTCGGCGACGGCCTCCCGGGTGACGCGCTCGAGGTTCTGGCAGTTGCTGCAGCCGGGTCCGAGGATCTTGATGATCACGGTCGTTCCTTTCGTTGACGATCAGGCGAGCAGGTGGTTGAACAGGTAGCCGACGGCGACGATCGAGGTTCCGACGATCGCCACGTAGATGCCGAGCAGCTGGGGCTTGAGGACGCGCCGCAGCAGGATCATCTCCGGGAGGGAGAGCGCGACGACCGCCATCATGAAGGCGAGCAGGGTGCCCATCGGCAGGCCCTTGTCGTGCAGCGCCTCCACCAGCGGCAGGATGCCGGCGGCGTTGGAGTACAACGGGATTCCGATCAGCACCGCGACCAGAACCCCGAAGGAGCTGCCCGGGCCGGCGTAGCGCGTGAAGAGGTCCTCGGGCGCCCAGCCGTGGATGACCGCGCCGAGCCCGATGCCCACCAGGAGGTAGGGCCAGATCTTGCGCAGGATCGAGCCGACCTCCTCGGCGCCCATCTGCACCCGCTGGGCGAGGGTCAGGCCGGCGGCGGAGTCGATGACCTGCCCACCGAGCTTGGTCTCGAAGACGAAGGGCTCGACGTAGCGCTCCAGCCGCAGGCGCCCGAGCACCCATCCCGCGACGATGGCGATGGACACGCCCGCGACGACGTAGGCCGTCGTGACCTGCCAGCCGAACAGGGTGAGCAGCAGCCCGATCGCGATCTCGTTGACCAGGGGGCTGGCGATCAGGAAGCTCAGCGTCACGCCCAAGGGCACCCCGGCGGCGACGAAGCCGATGAAGGCCGGCACCGCGCTGCACGAGCAGAACGGCGTTACGACACCCAGCCCCGCGGCCATGACGTTGCCAACGCCCTCGTGCCGGCCGCCGAGCAGCGCCCGGGTGCGTTCGACGCTCATGTAGGAGCGCAGGATCGTGATCACGAAGATGATGCCGGACAGCAACAGTGCGATCTTCACCGTGTCGTAGAAGAAGAAGTGCAGCGTCTCGGTCAGCCGCGCGTCGGCCGGCATCGCGAGCAGGTCGTGGAACACGGCGTCCCAGAGCCACCCGTTGACCCAGTACGCCAATACCCACAGGCCCGCCACACCGACGAGGGTCGCTCCGCGTCCGGATCGGGTGGTGGGCAGGTGCGTCGTGACGCTCATGGCAGCACGGCTGCATCGCTCACCGGAAGGGCCTCGGCGAGGCGCCTCGAGGCGCCGTCGGCCAAGGAGTAGTCGATCCACCTCCCCCGCCTGCTCGTGGTGACCAGACCCGCATCCCGCAGCACCTTGAGGTGGTAGCTCAACAGGTTGGGCGCCACCGGAACTCGCTCCTGCAGCACGCACACGCAGCTCGTCCCCTGCTGCGCGAGCTGGCTGAGCACGGCCCATCGCACCGGGTCTGCGACGGCCGACAGCAGGGTGATGGACTTGTCCATCCGCGCTGCCTGGCGACGGCTGATCAGTTCGATGGATCTTGATTCAGCCATGCCTGAATCGTCCACCCGACCACGCGCCCTGACGGGCAGAGGTGAGGGTGCTCACAGCGGCAGCGCACCCTGGGTGTCCTGAGGACCAAGGGATGATGGTGCTCATCCACCTCCGCGAAGCCTCGGCCTTCCACCACGCGGCCGATGCTGTTCTCCCGTCTGCGAAGGAACACGACCCGATGAGCCCAAGCACGCAAGCCGCTGCGGACGAGAGCAGCTCGGCCTCTGGTGACGTCAGGACGGCACGGCTGCTGGTGGCCGGCCAGTTCATGCTGATCGGCATCCTGGTGCTGCTCCCGAACCGCCACGACTGGTCGGTGCCCACCGCTCTCACCGTCGCCTGCAGCGCGGGCACCGTCCTGGGGCTGGCCGTGATGGTCATCGGCGCAACGGGACTCGGCCGAGGCCTGACCGCCACGCCGTTGCCGAACGCCCACGCGCAGCTGCGCACCGGAGGCCTCTACCGGTACGCGCGGCACCCCATCTACAGCGGGTTGATGCTCATGATGGCCTCGATCACCGTGGCGTCAGGAAGCGTGCTCAGGCTGCTCACCCTCGCAGCGCTGGTCCTGCTCCTGAACGGAAAAGCACGATGGGAGGAGACCCGCCTGGCTCAGCGATTCGAGGGATACGCCGACTACGCCGCGCGTACTCCGCGGTTCGTGCCGGTCCGGTTCTGGAGGTCAGCATGAGTGAACGACAGGCCGCTACGCCCACCCGTGACGATGTGAGCGGATGGAGTGCCGAGCAGCGGGCCACCGTCGCGCGGCTGCTGGCCGAGAGCATCGACCACTCCCCCTCGACGATGCGGTCTCCCGGGCGCCGAAAGCTCGTCCTGACTGTCGGCGGGGTCGGTGTCCTGGTGCTGTTGCCGTGGTTGGTCTTCTTGTCAGCCACCCTTCCCGCGACCTCCGACGGTGGTGCTTGGCGCATCGCCTGGGTCGGCTTCGACGTCGCCCTCGTGGCCGCCTTTGCCGCGACGGTGCTGACGGTCTGGCTCCGTCGACAGGTGGCCGTCATCGCCCTGGTCGTCACCTCGACCCTGTTGACCTGCGACCTCTGGTTCGACGTCTGCCTGTCGTGGGGTACGGCCGAACACTGGAGCTCGGTGGCTGGAGCGCTCGTGGAGCTGCCCGTGGCGATCCTGCTGGCCACCAGTGCCGCGCGGTTGATGAGACGCAGCTTCACCGTCATCGCCAGGCTCCGCGGCCAGGACCAGACAGCGGTCCCGCTGTGGAAGCAGCCGATGATCCACTTCACTCCGGCCGCTGTCGACCACGGGGACGAGTCCGCCGGTCGCACCCGCTAGTGGTCCGTCGGCGAAATAACAAGGTATTCTTGGTGCATGCCCAAAGCGCCTGCTGCACCCTTGCCGGTTTCGGCTGAGCAACGCGAGGAACTGGTCGCGATGTCGCGGTCCACGACCCGGCCGCATCGAGTGGTG
>JBBQNZ010000021.1:0-36543 GCA_038330415.1 Actinomycetales bacterium
GCGGGGGGGCGCGGGGGGGGCGGGGGCGGGCCGGGGCGGCGGGCCCCCGCCGCGGGCGGCGGGCCCGCCCCCCCCCCCCCCCCGGGGGGCGCTGCCGGCTCAGCCGTTGGTGGTGGGCTTGGCCGCCAGGGTGGTCTGGACCTGGATGCTCTTGCCGTCGCGCAGCACGGTGAGCGTCACCTGGTCGCCGGTGGTCTTCTCGCGGACGTGGCCGACGAGCGAGTCGGCCGAGTCGACCGGCTTGCCGTTGACGGCGATGATGACGTCGCCGACCTTGAGACCGGCCTTGGCGGCGGGGGTGCCGTCGCCCACCGAGGTGACCTCGGCACCGGCCCGGGTGGCCGAGCCGTCGCTCGCGCTGCCGTCCTGCGGGGTGACGCCCAGGTAGGCGTGCGCCGCGGCACCGTTGTCGATGAGCTGCTTGGCGATCGACGTGGCCTCGTTGACCGGGATCGCGAAGCCGATGCCGATGCTGCCCGACTGGCCGCCGGAGGAAGACCCGAGCGACGCGATGGCCGAGTTGATGCCGATCAGCTGGCCGCTGGCGTTGACCAGGGCGCCACCGCTGTTGCCGGGGTTGATCGCCGCGGAGGTCTGGATCGCGTTGGTCACGACCGTCTCTCCGGCCGACGGCTGCTGCTGCTGCTGCGCGTTGGGGTCGAGCTGCGAGCCGTCGCTCGGGGCCGGGCTCTCGGCCTGGGTCTTGACCGGGCGGTTGAGCGCGCTGACGATGCCGGTCGTGACGGTGCCGGCCAGGCCGAGGGGGTTGCCCACGGCCATGACCGGGTCACCGACGGCGATCTTGTCGGAGTTGCCGATGGCGACGGGGGTGAGGTCGCTGGGGGCGTTCTTGACGGTGATGACCGCCAGGTCGGTCGACGGGTCGGTGCCGCGCACCTCGGCGTCGTAGGTGCGGCCGTCCGCGAGGGTCACGGTGAGCTTCTGGGCACCTGACACGACGTGGTTGTTGGTGAGCACGTGGGTCTTGTCGATGACCACGCCCGAGCCCTGGCCGCCGCCCTGTGCGGTCGTGGCGGAGATGCTCACGACACTCGGCGAGACGACGGATGCCGTGGCGGTCCAGTCGGGGGCGGAGGCGCTGCCCTGCTTCACCGGGGCGGAGGCGTTGCTGCCGAGCTGGGTGGCCGAGGAGGTGGTGGAGGCGGCCGAGGTGTTGTCGTCCAGGTACTGGGTCGCGGCGACGGTGCCACCGGAGGCCAGGAGGGCTGCGAGCACCGCGACGGCGGTGAGCTGGCCCGCACCGCGCTTGGCGGGCTTCGGGGCGGGCGCCTGCGGGGCCGGCTGGCCCAGCGGCCCGAGCGGGCCCATCGGCGGGGGAGTGGTCCCGTAGCCGGCGGGGATCGGGGAGTTCGGCGCACCGGCACCCTCGTGCCTCGGCGCCGTCGTGGTGCCGCCACTGGGGGTGTACCACTGGGGGGTGGGGTGCTGCTCGCTCATCGGGTGCTCCTTGGTCTGGGGGGTCTGACGCCCAGTCAAACCGGCCGAGGTGCAAGGGCCCTGATCAGTGGCTGGGAGTCCCCTGTGGAAGCCGGACCACGAAGGTGGCGCCGCCGCCGGGGGTCGGGGCGACCCCCACCCGGCCGTGGTGCTGCGACACGATCGCCGCGACGATCGCCAGCCCGAGGCCGCTGCCGCCGCCGCCGGCCCGGCCGCGCGAGGGGTCGGCCCGGTAGAACCGCTCGAACACCTTGGTCGCGACCTCCTCGGGCACGCCGGGCCCGTGGTCACGCACCTCGAGGGCGACACCGAAGTCGTCCGGGCCGACGGCCACCTCGACCGGCGTGCCCTCCGGGGTGTGCAGCAGGGCGTTCGCGACGAGGTTGGTGACCACCTGGCGCAGCTGGGACTCGGTGCCGCGCACCGGAGTCGGTCCGACGGGGCCGTCGAGGCCGAGCAGCGAGATACGGCGCTCGGGGGCGCGCACGCGGGCGTCGGCCACGGCATCCGCGGCCAGCACGGTGAGGTCGACCGAGGTGGTCTCCACGACGGGGACGTCGTCGATGCGGGCCAGGGTAAGCAGGTCCTCGACCAGGCCGCTCATCCGGGTCGACTCGGCCTCGATGCGCTCCATGGCGGACCCCACGGCGGCACTGTCGCGCACGGCGCCCTGACGGTAGAGCTCGGCATAGCCGCGCACGGTGGCGAGTGGGGTGCGCAGCTCGTGCGAGGCGTCGGCGACGAACTGGCGCATCCGCTCCTCGCTGGCCTCGCGCACCGCGAACGAGGACTCGATGCGGGTCAGCATCACGTTGAGGCTGCGTGACAGCGAGGTCACCTCGTCGTCGGCCTGGCGCACGGGGATTCGCTGGGTGAGGTCGCCGGTGGCGATCGCCGAGGCGGTGTCCTCGATGCGCGACAGCGGGCGGAAGGCGCGCCGCACGGCGAACCAGGCGAGCCCGATCGACCCGACCAGTGCGAGGGAGCCGATGGCCGCGGTGGTGGCCAGCAGCCTTGCGACAGTGTGGTTTACCGAGGTGAGCGGGATGCCGACCGCGAACGTCGCGTCGGCGCCGGAGACCCGCCCGGCGATGAAGCGCCACTTGAGGGGGCCGGAGTTGGAGCCGACGGTGAAGGGCTCGTTGCTGATGACCAGGGGGTCGCCGACGGAGAGGTCGGGCAGGTCGGGGGTTGTCGTGACGCCGGTGGGCAGCCGGGTGAGGTCGCCGAACTGGCTCTGCAGCTCGAAGGCGTAGTTGGACGGGAACTTCGTGTCCCGGTTCAGGTCGGCGAGCGCCTGGTTCGCGACCGGGCGCGCCACCGACCGCAGCTCGGCATCGACGCCGTCCATCAGGTCGGACCGCATCAGCAGCGCGGTCACCAGGCTGGTGAGGATGAGCGCTGCGCCCACGAGGGTGCCCACGATCGCCACGAGGCGGGTCCGCAAGGGAACCGCCTCGAGCTGGCGCACGACGCGGGCAGCGGGCCCGCGCTCGGTGAGCGGCGTGGGGACCGAGCCCATCAGCCCTGGGGCGGCCGGCGTAGGACGTAGCCGACCCCGCGCTTGGTGTGGATCAGCGGGGGCAGGCCCTCGGTGTCGATCTTGCGGCGCAGGTAGGAGATGTAGGACTCGACGATGCCGCTCTCGCCGCGGAAGTCGTAGTCCCAGACGTGGTCGAGGATCTGCGCCTTGGACAGCACGCGGTTGGGGTTGAGCATGAGGTAGCGCAGCAGCTTGAACTCGGTGGGGCTGGTCTCGATGACCCGGCCGGCCCGGCGCACCTCGTGCGAGTCCTCGTCGAGCTCGAGGTCCTCGAAGGCGATGACCTGGCGGTCCTCGTCGGCCTCGCCGCGGGTGCGGCGCAGCACGGCGCGGATGCGGGCCACGACCTCCTCGAGGCTGAACGGCTTGGTGACGTAGTCGTCGCCGCCGACGGTGAGCCCCTTGATCTTGTCGTCGACCGAGTCGCGGGCCGTGACGAAGACGATGGGCAGCTGGCGGCCCTGCTCGCGCAGCCGTCGGGTGACGGTGAAGCCGTCCATGTCGGGCAGCATCACGTCGAGCACGCACAGGTCGGGCATGTGGTCGCCGGCGACCCGCAGGGCCTCGGTGCCGCTGGACGCGGTGGCGACGTCGAAACCGGCGTAGCGCAGGGAGGTCGCGAGCAGCTCGCGGATGTTGGGTTCGTCTTCGACGACGAGGAGGCGGGCCTCGGGGGTCTGGGTGGTCACGGGACGAGTCTGGCGGGTGAACCTGTGAGTTGGCTGGACGTCGGCTGGAACCATCGCGGGCGTCGTCGGTCGGGTCGGCGGGGGTGTCAGGTGCCCTGGTATTCGTAGGTGCCGCTGTCGAACATGCCCCCAACAGCGCCCAGGGCGAAGAACGCGACGACGGCGATGACGGCGACCACGACCATGATGCCGAGGACGATCCACCCCCAGCGGGTCAGCTTGGCCGCGCCGTAGGGGTCGGTGTTCTGCTTCGACAGGGCGACGATGCCGATGATGAGCGACGGCAGGCACAGCAGGCAGCACAGCACGGTGGCGATCGCCGAGACGATCGTCAGCGGCAGGGCGGTGTTGGTCGGCGGGGGGGCGCCGTACGGCGCATAGGGCCCGGGCGGCGACCCGTAGGGCGCGGGGGCCATGGCGTAGGGAGCCTGGCCGTAGGCGGTCGAGCCGTACGGCTGTTGCACGTAGCCGGGCTGGCCGTAGGGGTGGGAGCCGTACGGGCCGTCCTGGGGCTGTTGCGGGTAGGGCGGCTGGTCGGCCGGCGGCCACGGGTCCGGCGCGGGCGCGGCATCCGGTGCGGCGTAGGGCGAGGGCGGGGTGACCGGTTGGCCCGAGGGGAGCGGCTGGGTGGGTGGGGCCGGGGGCGGGCTGGCCCAGGGCGGTGCCGTCGGGTCCTCGAACCCGTCGCCGGAGCGTGCCGGGTCGGTGCTGTCGTCCATGCTCGTGTGTCCTCGCCCTGTGCCCGCGGTGCCGGTCGGCGCCCGCGCACGAGGCTAGCGGCAGGTGCCCGTGCGGCGGGTCGGGTTGGGTTGAACGCCTCCGCGGTCGTCGTCGCCCCGCGCGCGTGTCAGGATCGGGTCGTGAGACTTCCGCTGCCGCAGGTCGAGCCCGATGCGACCCTCCCGGGGTCGGTCACCGTCTACGAGGTGGGCCCCCGCGACGGCCTGCAGAACGAGTCGACCGTCGTGCCGGCCGCCGTCAAGGCCGAGTTCGTGCGGCGGCTCGCCGGCGCGGGGCTGGCCACGATCGAGACGACGTCGTTCGTCGACCCGCGCTGGGTGCCGCAGCTCGCCGACGCCGAGGAGGTGCTCGGCCTGCTCGGCGAGCAGGGGCGCGGGACGCAGCGGCCGGTGCTGGTGCCCAACGAGCGGGGCCTTGACCGGGCGCTGGCCGCCGGGGTGGGGGCCGTGGCGGTGTTCGGCAGCGCGACCGAGACCTTCGCCCGCAAGAACCTCAACCGCACCGTGGCCGAGTCCGTGGAGATGTTCCGGCCGGTCGTCGAGCGCTCGCGCGCCGAGGGGCTCTGGGTGCGTGCCTACGTGTCGATGTGCTTCGGCGACCCCTGGGAGGGGCCGGTGCCGGTCGCCCAGGTGGTCGACGTCTGCCGTCGCCTGATGGACCTCGGCTGCGACCAGCTCTCGATCGGCGACACCATCGGCGTCGGCACCGTCGGTCACGTGCACCGCCTGCTGGGGGCGCTCGACGCCGCCGACATCGGGCCCGACCGGGTGGGCGTGCACTTCCACGACACCTACGGCCAGGCCCTGGCCAACACGATGGCCGCCCTGCACGACGGGGTGCGCGTCGTCGACGCCTCCACGGGCGGGCTGGGCGGCTGCCCCTACGCCAAGTCGGCGACCGGCAACCTCGCCACCGAGGACCTGGTCTGGGCGCTGCAGGGTGCCGGCGTGCAGACCGGCATCGACCTCGACGCCCTCGTCGAGACCAGCGTCTGGATGGCCGCGCAGCTCGGCCGCCCGTCGCCGTCGAGCGTCGTGCGGGCGCTGTCCGGGGGCTGAGCCGGCGAGACGGGCGTGGCGCAACAGCACCTGCGTGGCACCTGTGACTCCATGTGAGTTCGATGTGAGTTTCCCCGACGCAGGGCCTCATCGCGCCCCCCAGAGCGGATCATGAGCGCATGAGTGACCAGAGCACCCCCGGGCCCGGCCCGTCCCACCCCGAGCAGCAGCCGGCGGCCGACACCGCTGCGCTCCCATCGCAGCAGCCCCCGCAGCAGCCCCAGACGGGCCAGCCGGACCAGCCGGTCGGGCCGGGCTGGGGCCCGGCGCCGACCGCTGCCGCGCCGGCGCCGCCCGGCTGGCCGCCCTCGGGCGCGCCGACCGGCCCGCCCTCCGGGCCGCGGCGCTGGTGGGCGCAGGCGACCTCCACCGGTGGTGGACGGGCCGCCCTCGGCCTGGCGGCCGCGCTGGCCGCCCTCGTGGTCGTGGTCGGCATCGGCCTGACCGCCGCCCTGGTCATGTCGCACCGCGACGGCGGCGAGCGTGGCTTCATGACGAACGCCCGCGACGGGCGCGGTGGCGACGACCGGCAGGGCCCCGGGATGGGTATGGGTCCGGGCAACGGCACGGGCCCGAACGGCAGCCAGGGCCGGGGCAACGACCAGGGCAACCGCAACGGGGTGCCGCAGGTGCCCGGGGGACCGCGGCAGGGGACGGGGATGGGCGCCGGAGCCGCGCTCGGCGCCGTGCTGCACGGTGAGTTCACCACCTCCGTGACCGGGACGCCCACGGTGATGGTCGTGCAGACCGGCCAGGTGACGGCCTACACAGCCGGCAAGTCCCTCGCCGTCAAGAGCACTGACGGTTTCACGGCGACCTACACCCTCGACGGCACCGCGCCCGTCATCGGCAACGCGGCCACCCCGGTGGCCGTCGGCGCCACGGTGCGCGTCGTGGCGGCCAAGGAGGGGATGAAGGTGACGGCGGTCGTCGTCGGCTGAGCCGATCAGTGCGAGTCAGTCGGCCCCCGACGCCCCGCTCGTCATTGACGTCTGGTCGTCGAGGATGCCGTTGACCTCGGGCGTGATCTGGCGCTCGAGCGCCAGCGCGAGCACCGCGACCCCGGCCAGTCCGGCCACGATGACGCCGATGAACACCCCGCCGAGCTGGCGGTTGAGCAGCCACCCCGCCACGATCGGCGCCGTGATCGCACCCACCTGGAACGACCCGGCGGACACGGCGTTGAACCGGCCCCGGTCGCGGTCGCTGGCGAGGTCGTTGACGATGGCGGGCACGGTGGGCTGCAGCATGGTCTCGCCCAGCCCGAACAGCACGTGGAAGACGATGACGCCGGCGGCTGCCGCCATCGTGCCTGCCGCCAGGCCGGTGGCTCCGAGCAGCAGCCAGGCGGCCGCCCACAGCCCGACCAGCACGAGGAAGACCCGGGTGCGGCGGCGCCCGTCGATGAAGCGCAGCACGAGGAACTGCATCCCGACGATGACCACGGTGTTGGCGGCGAAGGCGAAGCCGATCGTGCGGGTGGACACCTCGCTGACCTGCCGGGCGAACGCGGGGAACCCCGCCTCCATCTGCCCGTAGCCGACGAAGCTCGACAGGAAGGTGAGCGCGGTGATCCAGACGACGGCCGGGTTGCGCAGGATGGTCAGGTAGCCGGTGCCGGCCTCGTCGGGCGCCCCGGCCGGGGGCTGCTCCGGGCGGCCGGCCACGTGCCGAAGCGGCCCGAGCAACAGGCCGATGGGCACTAGCACGCAGGCCGCGTCGACGAGGAAGATCGTGGTGAACGTGCCCGGACGGTCGACCTCGGTGAGGAACCCGCTGACGATGCCGCCGATCCCGATGCCGAGGTTGACCAGGGCGAAGTTGATGCCGAAGAACTGGGTGCGCAGGGGGCCCGAGACGATGCTCGCGGTGAGGGCGTTGAACCCTGGCCAGCCGACGCCGAAGCTGATGCCGAGCAGCGTGAAGGCCAGCACGAACGCCGGCACCGAGGTGGCGAACGCCAGCACCACCGCCCCGACCAGCTGGGCTGCGTTGCCCCACACCAGCACCACCCGCGAGCCGAGCCGGTCGATCAGCGCCCCCACCGGCCCGGTGACCACCAGGGCCACGGCGGCGATCAGGCCCATGAGCAGACCGGCCACGTCGAGGGGGACACCGCGCACCTCGTGCACGTAGATGACGGTGAAGGGCAGCGTCATCCCCCGGCCCAGCGTCGAGATGGCGGTCGTGGAGAGCAGCCAGCGGCCCGGAGTGGGCAGCGACCGCCAGAAGCCGCGCAGCGTGAACCGGTCGTGCTGCGGGGCCTGCGGAGTGCCAGGGGTCGCCTGCCCCCGCCCGCCCCGGGAGTCGGTGGTCTCGGACATCGTCCAACGGTGCCACGGGGCACCGACACCGATCGACCGGGTTTCCCGACCCTGCGCGGAGGCGACCTGGCGTACCCGGGCGGGTCCGGCATCCACAACCCGGACGCGCACCACGTCCGGGAGCGGTTAGCCTTGGCGCTGGTGCCCGTCCGGGCGCCGAACCCGCAGACGTGACAAGAGGTGGACCGTGCCGACTGGCAAGGTGAAGTTCTTCGACTCGGAGAAGGGCTTCGGATTCGTGTCCGGCGACGCCGGTGAGGGTGACGTCTTCGTCCCCGCCAGCGCCCTGCCGCAGGGTGTGGCCGGCCTCAAGGGCGGCCAGCGGATCGAGTTCAGCATCGCGGAGGGTCGCCGAGGCGCCCAGGCGCTGTCGGTCACGCTGCTCGACCCGGCGCCGTCGGTGACCACCAACCGCCGGGTGGCCAACCGCAAGTCGCCCGACGAGATGGTCGTCATCGTCGAGGACGTCATCAAGCTGCTCGACTCGGTGTCCGAGTCGCTGCGCCGCGGCCACTACCCCGACAAGGCGCACGGCAACAAGGTCGCCCAGGTGCTGCACGCGGTGGCGGGCGACCTCGAGCTGTGACCGCCGCCCTGAAGACCGACCCCGCCCTGCGCGGGGCGGTCGAGGTCGCCCACGAGGCGGCCGTCTCGATCGCCGAGGCGGGCGCGGTCGGCGAGCACCTCGGGATGGAGATGGTCGAGGACCGCCTCGCCACGCACTACTTCACGTGCACGGCCCGGGCCTACCTCGGCTGGCGGTGGGCGGTGTCGGTGGCCCGGGTGCCGCGTTCGAAGACGATCACCGTCTGCGAGGCCAACCTGGTGCCCGGCGATGGCGCCCTGCTGTCACCCGACTGGGTGCCCTATGCGGAGCGGTTGGCGCCCGGCGACGTCGGCCCCGGTGACGTCACCCCGCTGGTGGCCGACGACCCGAGCCTGGAGCCCGGCTTCGAGGCCACCGGCGACGAGGACGTCGACCAGGTGGCGCTGTGGGAGCTCGGCCTCGGGCGTCCGCGCGTGCTGTCGGCGGAGGGCCGCGAGGCCGCCGCCCAGCGGTGGTACGACGGCGAGTCCGGCCCCAGCGCACCCGTGGCGGTCAAGGCCCCGGCGCCGTGCTCCAGCTGCGGATTCTTCGTGCCGATGGCCGGTGCGCTGCGCGCGGTGTTCGGCGTCTGCGCCAACGAGTGGTCACCCTCCGACGCCCGCGTCGTCAGCCTCGACCACGGGTGCGGGGCGCACTCCGAGGTCGACGTCGACCTGCACACCGCCGAGCGCGTCGCGCCGCCGATCCTCGACGACTTCGAGCTCGACCCGGCCTGACGGCATCCGGCCCGTCGTTGCCCTGCCGGAGGGGTGCCCGGGGCTCAGGCCGTGGCGGCGTTGTCGTGCCCGCGGCCGACGTACCACCACGCGGTGGCCCCCAGGGCGATGCCGGTGACGCAGGTCCACGGCCACCACGACCGGTCGCCGGTGTGCAGCGCCGGCACGACGAGGGTCACGACGAGGGCCACCACCCACAGGCCGACACCGGCCGCCACGATCGGGCGCGAAGGCACGGCGAGCGGCTCGACGGGTGCCGGGGACCCCAGCGCCGGGTGGTGCTCGGAGGGCAGGTCCGGGGTCGTCACGGGTCCAGCCTACGGGGCACGCCGACCGCCTCGTGCCCACGCCATGCAGCCGTAACGTGCTCCCGCTAGGGTCCGGGCCATGCCCGATGCCATGCCTGACACAGCGCCCGACACGGCGGCCCCCTCAGCACCCACGACCAGCCCACCGTCGACCGGTCTCCTCGAACGCCTCTTCCAGATCTCGCACCGCGGCTCGACCGTCGGCCGGGAGGTGCGCGGCGGCTTCGCCACCTTCTTCACGATGGCCTACATCGTCGTCCTCAACCCGCTCATCCTCGGCTTCGTCAAGGATGCCGACGGCAACTACCTCGGCGGCGGTGCCACCCCGAACCTCGCGGCGATCGCGGCGGGCACGGCCCTGGTGGCGGGCGTCCTGACCATCCTGATGGGGGTCTTCGCCAACTACCCCCTGGCGCTCGCCACGGGCCTGGGGCTCAACGCCTTCGTCGCGTTCTCGATTGCCAGCCAGATGACCTGGGCCGACGCCATGGGTGTGATCGTGCTCGAGGGCCTGGTCATCCTGGTGCTCGTGCTGACCGGGTTCCGCACGGCGGTCTTCCACGCCGTGCCGAGCCAGCTCAAGGTGGCCATCTCGGTCGGCATCGGCCTGTTCATCGCGCTCATCGGGCTGGTCGACGCCGGGTTCGTGCGCCGCACCGGAGCCGGACCGGTGCCGGTGGAGCTCGGCGTCGGCGGCCAGCTCAACGGCTGGCCGACGGTCGTCTTCGCCCTCGGGCTGGGCCTGCTGATCACGTTGTGGGTGCGCAAGGTCAAGGGCGCGATCATCATCTCGATCCTGGTGATGACCGCGGTCGCGTTCGTCGTGGAGGCCATCGCCAAGGTCGGGCCGACGGTGACCGGCGCCGACGCCGCCGGCAACAACATCGTCAACCCGCTCGGGTGGAACCTCAACGTGCCGGCCTGGCCCGCGCAGATCGACCCGATCAACTTCGGCACCCTGGGCGAGTTCAACCTGCTCGGCTCGTTCGGGCGGGTCGGCATCGTCGCCACGGTGCTCCTCGTCTTCACCCTGATGCTCGCCGACTTCTTCGACACCATGGGCACGATGACCGCCATCGGCGCCGAGGCCGGCCTGCTCGACGAGGACGGCATGCCGCCGCACACCGAGCGCATCCTGGTGGTCGACTCGCTCGCCGCCGCGGCGGGCGGCGCCGCGGGCGTCTCGTCGAACACGTCGTACATCGAGTCGGCGGCCGGCGTGGGCGAGGGCGCCCGCACCGGTCTGGCCTCGGTCGTGACCGGCGTGCTGTTCCTGGCGTCGATCCTGGTGACCCCGCTGGTGCGCATCGTCCCCAACGAGGCTGCCGTGCCGGCCCTGATCCTGGTCGGCTTCCTGATGATGCAGCAGGTGCAGAACATCGAGTGGAACGACGTCGAGATCGCCATCCCGGCGTTCCTCACGATCATCCTGATGCCGTTCACGTACTCGATCACGGTCGGCATCGGGGCCGGGTTCGTGTCCTACGTGCTCATCAAGGTGGTGCTGGGCAAGTGGCGCACCGTGCACCCGATGATGTGGCTCACCTCGGGCCTGTTCGCCATCTACTTCCTCATCGCCCCCCTCACCGCCCTGGTCACCTGACCCGGCCCCGCACGACCACCACGGATGCCGTGCCGCCCCTTCGCGGGGAGGCGCGGCATCCGCACGTCTGGCCGCTGTTGGTCGGGTAGGTTGGGTTCGGAATAGTTAGCAGAGGTAATGAGTTGTGCTAACTATCGACGATCACGAGGAGGCGACCATGGCCCCCACCACCACGTCGGTGCGACCGTCGACCTCGACCAGTGCGCCGGCCTCGACCGCTGAGCCGATCTCCACCACTGCGCCGACCTCGGCGCCCGGCCCGGCTCGCCCCGCGATGACCCGCGGCGAGCGCGACCGGCTGACCAGTGACCTCCGCATGGCGTGCATGCGCATCTCGCGTCGGGTGCGGTTCGAGAGCACCGCGCCGGTCGCCCCCCACCAGTTCTCGGTGCTGGCCCGCCTCGAGGAGGCGCCGCGCACCCCCAAGGAGCTCGCGGCCTTCGAGAAGGTCAGCGCCCCGAGCATGACCCGCACCGTGTCCGGCCTCGTCGACGGCGGCCTCGTCGCGCGTGCCGACGACCCCGCTGACGGTCGCTCGGTGATCCTGTCGCTGACGCCCGAGGGGCGCCGCACCATCCGCGACATCCGGCGCCGCCGCGACCAGTGGTTCGCCGCGCGGCTCGAGAAGCTCACCGATGACGAGCGGGCGGTGCTGGCCCAGGCCACGGCGCTGCTGGAACGGGTGGCCGCCGAGTGAGCCCCACCTTCTCCTCGCTCGAGGTCCGCAACTACCGCCTGTGGGCATCCGGTGCCCTGGTGTCGAACGTCGGCACCTGGATGGGCCTGGTCGGCCAGGACTGGCTCGTGCTCACCGTGCTCACCGCCGGGTCCGCCACGGCATTGGGCATCGTGACCGGCCTGCAGTTCCTCCCCTTCCTCCTCCTCGCGCCGTGGGCCGGCCTGATCGCCGACAAGTTCCGCAAGCGCCGCATCCTGCTGCTCACCCAGACCCTGCTGGCCGTCTCCAGCCTGCTGCTCGGCATCCTTGCCGTCGCGGGGCTGGCCCAGCTGTGGCAGGTCTACGCGATCGCGCTGTTCCAGGGAGTCGTCACCGCGATCGACAACCCGGCCCGGCAGGCGTTCGTGTCCGAGATGGTGCCCGACGACAAGCTCACCAACGCGGTCTCGCTGAACTCGGCCTCGTTCAACCTCGGCCGGCTCATCGGCCCGGGGCTGGCCGGCGTCGTCATCGCCCTGTGGGGCGTCGGCCCGGCTCTGCTTCTCAACACGGTGACCTTCGTGTTCGTCATCGTCGCCCTCCTGCGGCTGCGCAGCAACGAGCTGCGCCCGGCGCCGCGGGCGAAGGGGCGTGGCGGCATCCGCGAGGGGTTCAACTACGTGCGGATGCGGCGTGACATCCAGCTGGTCATGCTGCTCGTCTTCGTGCTCGGCACGTTCGGCATGAACTTCCAGATCACCATGGCGCTGATGGCGACCAAGGTCTTCGACAAGGGCGCCGGCGAGTTCGGCCTGCTCGGCTCGATCATGGCCGTCGGCTCGCTGACCGCCGCGCTGCTGTCGGCCCGCCGCAAGGTGCCGCGGCTGCGGGTGCTGCTGCTGTCCCTGGCCGGGTTCACCGTCGCCGCCGCGCTCGCCGCGCTGGCACCGACGTTCTGGCTGTTCGCGCTGGCCCTGGTACCCGTCGGGCTGACCGCGCTCACGGCCCTGACCACGGCCAACGCCATGGTGCAGACCCGCGTGGCGCCCGAGATGCGCGGGCGCGTGATGGCGCTGTACATGGCGATCTTCATGGGCGGCACGCCCGCCGGGGCACCGCTCATCGGCTGGATCTCGGAGCAGTTCGGGCCGCGCTGGACCATCGGCATCGGCTCGGTCGCCGTCGGCCTCGTGCTCGTCGGGGTGTCGCTGTGGCTCGCCAGGTCGGAGAATGTCCGGGTGAGCTACGAGTCGCAGCGCCGCCCGCGGGTGCGGGTCACCTCGGTGCCGGTGCTGTCCGTGCGGCCGACCGTGCCGGTGCCGGAGCCGGCCCGATGACCCCCCTCTTCCGACGTCGGATGACGCTCGGCGTGCTCGGCGTGCTGGTGGGCGTCGCGCTGGTCTACGCCCTCACCCGCTGACGCCCCCTGACCCCACTGCGGTTGGAGCGGCGGCGGCGCCTACCGTGGGGTCGTGGGCTCATCCCGCACCACCATGATCGACCGGGCCGGCGCCGACGACGTGCTGCAGCTCGCCGTCGACCGCGGACGCGTGCCGATGGCGATCGGCGCGCTGCTGGTGTTCGACCCGGCGTCGCGGCCGGATGCCGGCGCGGTGAGATCGGCCCTGCTGAGGCGGTCGGGCTCGGTGCCACGGCTCGGGCAGCGGCTCGTGCGCACGCCCCCCGGCGCCGGACGGCCGGTCTGGGTCGACGTCGGTCACCAGGAGCGCGCAGGTCTGGTCGACACGTTGGCCGTGGGTGAGGTCGACGACGGAGAAGCCGGGGATGCCGTGCCGCGGCTCCTCCTCGACGCCACCGCAGAGCTCGTGACGACCCGGCTCGGTCTGGACCGCCCGCTGTGGCGCGCCCGACTCCTGCTCGACGGCCGGGGCGGTGTCGCCGGCATCGCCCTCGCCGCCCACCACGTGCTCGCCGACGGCATGGGCGGCCTGGCGGTGCTCGATGCCCTCGCCGACGACGAGCGCCGCGGCGACCCGCCCCTGCCCTCGCGTGGGGCGTCCTCCGGCATCCCAGCCTGGGGGCCGCTGGCGCGGGACGCCTGGCGGTCGCGGTCGACGTCGGTTCGCGCACTGCCCGGCTCCTTGCGACGGGTGGGCGCCGGCGCGGGCGAGCTCGGGGTCGGCCGACCGCGCCTGGCCGATCGCTGCAGCCTGCTCGGGCGCACGGGCGGCACCCGTCGGATGGAGGTCGCGAGGGCTGACCTTTCCTTCGTGCAGGCGACCGCGCGGGCGCACGGTGCCAGCGTGAACGACGTCGTCGTCACGGCCGTGACCGGCGCGCTCGTCGAGCTGCTCGCCCGGCGTGGTGAGCGCGTGGGGCACCTCGTCGTGTCGGTGCCGGTGAGCCGTCGGGCCCAGGGTGACGCCGCCGCCCTGGGAAACTCCACCGGCGTCGTGCCCGTGCGGGTCCCGGCCGTACCGGATGCCGCGACGCGGCTCGCCGCGCTGGTCGCCGAGCGCGGCCGGGTGCGCGCACCGGGGCGTGGCGGGTCCGCGGCCGTGTTGACCCCCGTCTTCCGTGGCCTCGCAGCAGTGGGCGCGTTCCAGGCGTTCGTCGACCACCAGCGGCTCGTGCACACCTTCGTGACCAACGTGCGCGGCCCAGCGCAGCGCCTGCGCGTCGCCGGGTCGGTCGTGGCCGCGGTCGTGCCGGTGGCGGTCAACCCCGGCAATGTCGCGGTGTCCTTCGACGTGCTGTCCTATGCGGGCGGCCTCGTGGTCACCCTGGTGTGTGACCCGCGCCTGGTGCCCGAGTCCGCGTGGCTGGCGCAGCGCGTGGCCGCCGGCCTCTCGGCATCCGGCTGAACGACACTGAGCCGATCGGGATCAGGCGAGGCGCTCGACCACGTGCTCGATGCAGCCGATCAGCTTGCTGACGTCGTCGGGGTCGACCGCCGGGAAGCAGGCCACCCGCAGCTGGTTGCGGCCCAGCTTGCGGTAGGGCTCGACGTCGACGACACCGTTGGCGCGCAACGTCTTCGCGATGGCCGGTGCATCGATGGCGTCATCGAAGTCGATGGTCGCGACGACCTGCGAGCGGTTCGCCGGGTCGGTGACGTAGGGGGTGGCGTAGTCGCTCGCCTCGGCCCAGTCGTAGAGCCGGCCCGAGGAGTCCTTGGTGCGCGCGGTCGCCCAGTCGAGGCCGCCCTGCCCGTTGAGCCACCCGACCTGGTTGGCCAGCATCGCCAGCGTGGCGATGGCCGGGGTGTTGTAGGTCTGGTCGAGCCGGCTGTTGCTGATCGCGGTGGGCAGGCTGAAGAAGTCGGGCACCCAGCGGCCGGATGCCGTGATCTCCTCGACCCGCGCGAGCGCGGCGGGGGAGAACAGGGCCAGCCAGAGCCCGCCGTCGGCGGCGAACGACTTCTGGGGGGCGAAGTAGTAGACGTCGGCCTGGCTGACGTCGACGGGCAGCCCACCCGCGCCCGAGGTGGCGTCGATGAGCACGAGGGCGTCGGCATCCGCGCCCTCGACCCGCTGCACGGGGGCCATCACGCCGGTGCTGGTCTCGTTGTGCGCCCAGGCGTAGACGTCGATGCCGGCCTCGGCGCGCGGGTCGGGGCGGCTGCCGGGCTCGCTGGAGATGACGGTCGGCTCGCCGAGGAACGGTGCGTTCCTGGTGACCGTGGCGAACTTGCTCGAGAACTCCCCGAAGGTGAGGTGCTGCGCGCGGTCGCGGATCAGGCCGAAGGCAGCGACGTCCCAGAATGCCGTCGCCCCGCCGTTGCCGAGCACGACCTCGTAGCCCTCGGGGACGTCGAAGTAGGTGGCGAGACCGGAGCGGATCGACTTCACGATGTTGCGCACCGGCGCCTGGCGGTGCGACGTGCCCATCACCGTGCGGCCGATCGCGGTGAGCGCCTCGATCTGCTCGGGGCGCACCTTCGACGGGCCGGACCCGAACCGGCCGTCAGCGGGGAGCAGCTCGGCAGGGATGGTGATGGGGGCGGTGTCGCTCACGGGGGTCTCCGGTGTCGTTGGTCGGGGGTGGTGCGGAGGGGAGTCGGCCGTCGGGGTGGCCCGGCGGTGGGTGCCACCGGGGCCGTCCGGCCGCCGCGGGTCGACGTCGTCGGGACTCCACGGCCGGCCTCCATCCTCACCGATGGTGACCGGATGCCGGACGTGAGGTCCACCACGTGGATCGCCCGGGGTGCCCTGCCGGGCCGCGGTGGCCGATCAGCGCACCGCCCCGCCGAGTCCCACGTTGCTGTAGCTGGTCGGACCGCCGCGGGTGACCCACAGCCCGCCGTCGCTGCCGCGCCCGGCCATCAGGAAGCTGCCGTCGGGGCGCGAGACGAGGTCGCCGGCCGACGTCCACACCGCCGTGGTGGCGACCACGAGGGACCCACGCTGCACGACCGCCCGCCCGTCGGAGGCCGCGGTGACCGAGAGCCGGGCGTCGCCGGGCCAGGTGTCACCGAGGGCGCGGTCGGACCAGGCGGACATGCCGCCGGCCGCTCGGGCCCACCCGCCCAGCGCCGCGGTGGGGCTGAACGCGCGCTCGTAGCTCGCGCCGTCGGTGCCGCGCCCGCTCACGAGGATGACCTTGCGGGCGGGGTCGGCCGACGCCGACAGCCCGGAGGTGAACAGGCCACCGACGGACACCCAGCCGCTCCAGCGTTGCCCGTTCCAGTGCTGGCGCAGCGCCCTGCCCTGCGGCGAGACGGCGAACACGTCGAGCGTGCCGTCGCCGAGCGAGACCGCGTGCTGCGCGATGACGTTGCCGCCCAGGTTCGTCGACCCCACGCGTGGGCCGCCGCGGTACCAGGACTGCACCACCGCGCCGGAGGCCAGGCGGGTGACGAGGTCGACCCGGCCGGCCGCCGACGACGTGGCCGAGGGGGCGTTCGTGGAGGTGACCCCCGCGGGGGTGTAGCCGCCCCACGTGCTGCCGTCGTTGGTGCTGCGCCGCATGGAGACATGGTCGCCGGTACTGCGCACGAACACGCTGACCTGCCTGCCGGTGCGGGCGAGTGTGACGCCGGAGGGCGAGACGAGTGTGCCGGCGGAGAGCACGGGAGGCGTCGCGGTGGGCGCGATCCGCACGATGCGGTCGTTGGTGCCGTTCGACGTCGTGAAGTACAGGGCACCGTCCGGACCCTGCATCAGCGTGCGGATCCGCCCGAAGCCCTCGGCCTGGGCGAGCGCGGTGACCGCCACGACCCGGCTCGGGCCTGGCGTCGGGTTCATCCGCATCAGCGAGATGCCCTGGTCCTTGAGGAGGGCGACGGCGAGGGCGCCACGCCACGCCCCCCAGCGCGCGTCGGTGAGGAAGGCGGCGCCGCTGGTCGCGACGGTCGGGAACCCCGAGGTCCACATCGCCGGGCGCGCCGACGGGAACTTGGTGAGGTCGGTCATCGGGCTGGCCTCGTTGTACCCCGGGATGGGGTCCCAGCCGTAGTTCGCGCCGCGCACCACGAGGTTGACCTCGTCGTCGCGGTCGGTGCCGTGCTCGACCGACCACATCTCGTTGGTGCCGGGACGCGCGGCGAGGCCCTGCACGTTGCGGTGCCCGTAGTTGTAGACGTAGCGGGCGTTCCCGCCGCGGGCGACGAAGGGGTTGTCGGCGGGGATCGCGCCGTCCCAGCGCACCCGGAGCACCTTGCCGCCCAGCGAGGCGAGGTTCTGCGGGTTGGTGCCGACGGCGGCGTCGCCGGTGCCCACGTAGAGGTAGCCGTCGGTGCCGAAGCGCAGCCGGCAGCCCCCGTGCCGCCCGCTGCTCAGCGGCAGGCCGGTGACGACGGGGGCGCCGTCGGACGTCGCCGCGGTGTCGCTCGTCATCCGCCACCGCAGCACCCGGATGTCGAGGGCGCCGCCGCTCGCGTTCTGCACGGCCTGGCAGGTGTAGAAGCGCCGGTTGGTGGTGGATGCCGGGTCGGCCACGATGCCGAGCAGCCCGGACTCGCTGACGTTGAAGATCGCCGGGAAGCCGGCGATGGCAACCTGCTGCGGGGCGGCCGAGCCCCGCTTGCTCCAGACCTGGCCCGCCTTCAGGTCGTACAGCATGAGGTCGGGCTCGACCCAGGTCAGGTCCCAGGGGTTGCTCAGGCCGCTGACCACGGTGGTCACCTGGATCGACGGCTCGGCGGAGGCGCTGGGCGACGGCCCGGCGCCCAGGGCGAGGGCCAGGCCCAGCCCGACCACGGCGAGTGGGGAGAGACGGCGGGAGTGCGACATCGGGCACCTCCAGGGCAGCATCCGGTGTTCGGCCGGCTCCAGCGAGCGTAAGTCCGTTGCGCGCCGACGGCGACCGGTGCGAGGCCGGAGGGAAGTGCTGCCGAGCGCGCCCCTCGAGGCGCGCGCTGCCTGCCCTTTCTCCCCGACTTCTCATGGCAACAGCCGGTCGACTCGCCGCTGTCGCGGCGTGTCGACCGGCTGCTGACCTACGAAGTCGGGGAGGAGGGGTCAGTGGGTGCGGAAGCCCTTGACGTCCTCGATGGGACGCGGACCGTGCCCGACGTAGCGCGCGCTGGGGCGGATGAGCCGCCCGGCTCGCTTCTGCTCGAGGATGTGCGCCGACCAGCCGGCCGTGCGCGCTGAGACGAACAGCGGCGTCATCATGTCGCCCGGCACGTCGGCGAAGTCGAGCAGCACCGCAGCCCAGTAGTCGACGTTGGTCTCCATCCGGCGCTCTGGGTAGCGCTCGGCGAGCTCGGCGATGGCGGCCTTCTCGAGCTCGATGGCGACCTCGTAGCGGGGGGTCTGCAGGCGCTTGCAGGTGTCGCGCAGCACGGTGGCGCGCGGGTCGTAGGCACGGTAGACGCGGTGCCCGAAGCCCATCAAGCGCTCCTTGCGATCGAGCACCTCCTTGACGTAGCGCCGGGCGTCGCCCATCTTCTCGACGCCCTCGATCATGTGCTGGGCCCGGCTCGGGGCGCCACCGTGCAGCGGGCCGGAGAGGGCGCCGATCGCCCCGGAGAGGCAGGCGGCAACGTCGGCACCGGTCGACGCGATGACCCGGGCGGTGAACGTCGATGCGTTCATGCCGTGCTCGGCCGCGGAGATGAAGTAGGAGTCGATCGCCTCGACGTGCTTGGGGTCGGGCTCGCCCCGCCAGCGGATCATGAACCGCTCGGCGATGGTGCGGCCCTTGTCGACCTCGCTCTGCGGCACCATCGGCGTCGACTGCCCGTGGGCCGCCTGGCCGATGAACGACATCGCCATGACCGAGGCGCGGGCCAGGTTGTCGCGGGCCTCGTCGTCGTCGATGTCGAGCAGCGGCTTGAAGCCCCACATGGGGGCGAGCTGGGCGATGGCCGACTGCACGTCGACCCGGATGTCGCCGCTGTGCACCGGCAGCGGGAACGGTTCCGCAGGGGGCAGGCCCGGGTCGAACTCGTCGTCGACGAGCAGCCCCCACACCTGGCCGAAGGAGACCCGACCGACGAGGTCGTTGATGTCGACCCCGCGGTAGCGCAGCGCGCCACCTTGCTTGTCGGGTTCCGCGATCTCGGACTCGAAGGCGACCACGCCCTCCAGGCCTGGCTGGAAGTCCGGGTCGCTCTCCGGGTGGGCCGTCCCGGTCTGTGCTGCGGTGCTCATGGGGTCCCCAATCGTCGCTCGTCGCCTTTGTCGGGCGGGCCCATTGTGCACGCCGCCGTCATCCGTTCCCACCGGCTGTCCCGTTGGTGGACGTCCCGGGCGCCCCGCGGCGGTCCCTGACCGCCATGTTCTGGCCGCCGGCGTCGCGGATGTCGAACACGTCGGTGGCCTCGAGGAGCTTGCTCAGCTTCGCGTAGCCGTAGTTGCGTGGGTCGAACGAGGACTGGTTGGAGATGTGGTTGCCGACCGTGCCGACCCGGGCCCAGCCCTCGTCGTCGGCGGCGCCCTCCACCGCCCGGCGCAGCAGTGCCACGAGCTTGCGGTCACCGCGCAGCTGGGCGCGGGTGGCGCGGGCCGGCGTCGAGTTCTGGGCGTGAACCTCGGTGGCGGCGGCGGCCTTCGTGGCCACCTTGGCGGTGGTCTTCCTCGCGGATGCCGTGGCCTTCGCGGCCGGTGGCGCGGTCGCCTCGGTCACCGTGCTCGTCGCCTTGGCCGTGGCCCGGCGCCGCTTGGTGGTGGGGGGCGCGGGCTCGTCGTCCGGGGACGCCACGGCATTCGCCGGTCCGGCATCCGGGAGGCCGGGCTCCGCCTGGCCGCTGGGGGAGGAGAGCCGGTTGAGCACGAGGAAGCGGGTGCAGGCGCTCTGGAACGGCTGCGGCGTCTTGGCGTCGCCGAAGCCGTAGACGTGGGCGCCGTGCTCGCGCAGGTGCATGACGAGCGGGGTGAAGTCGGCGTCGGAGGAGACCAGCGCGAAGGCGTCGGGGCGCTGGGTGTGCAGGATCTCGACGGCGTCGACGGCGAGGGCGATGTCGCTGGCGTTCTTGCCCTTGCTCGGGTCGAACTGCTGCACGGGGCGAATGGCGTTCTCGTGCAACACCTCTTGCCACGCCTTCAGGCCGGTCTTGGTCCAGTTGCCGTAGGCGCGGCGCACGTTGGTCTCGCCGAGCCGCGACAGCTCGCCCAGGATGACGTCGATGCGGGACGCCGTCGCGTTGTCGGCGTCGATGAGGAGCGCGATCTGCGCCGGCTTGTCCATGGTCGGACCCTATGCCCGCACGGCTGGGAGCCGGCAGGTCGGCACCCTCGGGCACAATCACCGGGTGCTGCGCGCCAACCTGCCGGACCTCACCCCGCTGCGGGTGAACCCGTCTTACCGCAGGCTGTATACCGGCTTCACGCTCTCGAACGTCGGCTCGCAGATGGCCGTGGTCGCGATCGGGCTGCAGGTCTACGCGATCACCGGGTCGACGGCGTCGGTCGGGCTCGTGGGGTTCTTCGCGCTGGTGCCACTGGTGGCGTTCGGGCTCTACGGGGGCTCGCTGTCCGACCACCACGACCGGCGGCTCGTCGCGCTCGTCGCCAACCTGGTGGCGTGGGGGACCTCGATCGCCTGCGCCCTCCAAGCCTGGCTGGGGAACGAGAACGTCTGGGTGCTCTACCTGCTCGTCGCCGTCTGGAACGGTGCGTTCGGGGTGAGCTCGCCGGCGCGGCAGAGCATCTACCCCCGCATCCTGCCCCGCGAGCAGCTGCCGGCCGCCAACGCCCTGGGGGTCTTCGCGATGTCCACCGCGATGATGGTGGGGCCGCTGATGGCCGGGCTGCTCGTCGACTGGGGCGGGTTCGCCACGGCCTACACGGTCGACGCGCTCGTCACCCTGGCTGCGCTGTGGGGGCTGTGGCGCCTGCAGCCCCTGCCGCCCGAGGCGCACGCCGAGGGGGAGGCGAAGCGGGCCGGGCTCGCGTCGGTGCTCGACGGCTTTCGCTTCCTTCGGGGTGCGCCCAACGTGCGGATGACGTTCGTGGCCGACATCGCCGCGATGCTGCTGGCCCAGCCGCGGGTGCTCTTCCCCGCGGCGGGCGCCGTCATCCTCGGCGGGGGCGCGCGCACGGTGGGCTACCTCTACGCCGCGGCTGCGCTCGGGGCCGTGCTGGCGACGCTCACGTCGGGCCGGCTCGGCGGGGTGCGGCGGCAGGGCCTGGCGATCATGGTGAGCATCGTCGGCTGGGGGGTGGGCATCATCGGCCTCGGGCTCGCCCTGCTCGGCGCGAACGGCTGGCTCACCCCGACCCAGGCGCTGTGGGGGGCGCTGGTCGCCATGGCCTTCGCCGGTGCGGCCGACGCCGTGAGCGCCGTCTTCCGCACCACGATCCTGCAGTCGGCCGCGCCCGACCGGATGCGCGGGCGCCTGCAGGGGGTCTTCATCGTGGTGGTGGCCGGGGGCCCGCGGGTCGGCGAGCTGCTCGGCGGCGCGGTGGCCGAGCGGGTCGGTGAGGGCTGGACCGCGGTGTGGGGCGGCATCGCCTGCATCGTCACCATCGGGCTGCTGTCGCTGCGCCAGCCGGGGTTCCTGCGCTACGACGCCCGTCACCCCACCCCCTGACGCCTCCCCGACCTTGTAGGGGAGGCGCCGGGCAACACGCCGCGCAGCACCCGTTTCCGGCGGCGTCTCGTCTGGAAAGTCAGGGAGCCCGGCACGACATACGATCCGACGATGAGCGACGGACGGATCGAGGACGACGGCAGCGCGCGACCGGCATCCACGGAGGTCGGCGGCGGTCGCCCGGCATCCCCCCGCGTCGACTATGACGGTGACGGCCTCACCGAGCAGGCGCTGCTCGAGACGCCCTACGCCCAGGCGCGGGCCTGGGTCGACGATGCCGTGGCCCGGGCGGAGGTAAGCCGCGACGTCTTCGAGCCGCTGGCGATCTCGGTCGCAACCGTCGACGGCAGCGGGCGCCCGAACGTGCGCACCGTGCTGATGCGCTTCTTCGACGAGCGCGGCCCGGGCTTCGTCACAGCCCTGACGTCGACCAAGGGGCGCGAGCTCACCAGGAACTCGGCGGTGGCGGCAGCCCTGACCTGGCCGGCGATGTACCGCGCAATTCGGTTCCGCGGGACCGCGATCGAGGTGGAGCGCGAGGAGGTCGAGCAGTACTTCGACTCACGACCCTGGGCGTCGCGCATCTCGGCGTGGGCCTCGCGGCAGTCCGAGCCGATCGGCTCCCGGCGCGAGCTCGAGGCGCAGTACACGGCGCGGGCGGCGGCCTTCCCCGACCGCGGTGGAGACGACGACGTGCCGGTGCCCGACTTCTGGGGCGGCTTCCGGATCGTGCCCGATGAGGTCGAGTTCTGGGCGGGCCGGCGCAACCGGCTGCACGACCGCCTGGTGTTCACCCGCACCGGTGAGGGCGACCTCGGCGATGCCGCCTCGTGGGAGGTATCGCGCCGCCAGCCCTGACCACCGTGCACTAAGTCGTGGTCAGGTGGGGTCGCGGTGCACCTTGTGGGGCGCGGCCTGCACCCGCGGCTTGACCACCAGCAGGTCGATGTTGACGTGGGCCGGACGGGTCGCCATCCAGACGATGGCGTCGGCGACGTCCTCGGCGACCAGCGGCTGGGGCACCCCGGCGTACACGGCATCCGCGCGCTCCTGGTCACCGGCGAACCGGGTCAGTGAGAACTCGTCGGTGCGCACCATCCCGCGCGCCACGAGGGTGATGCGCACCGGCTGGTCGACCAGCTCCAGGCGCAGCGTCTCGGTCATCACGTGCACGCCGTGCTTGGCCACCGTGTAGCCACCGCCGCCCTCGTAGGCGAGGAACCCGGCGATCGAGCCGACGTTGACCACGACCCCCTCGCCGTCGGCCGCGACCAGCGCCGGCAGCAGGGCCTTGGTGACCCGCAGGGTGCCGAGCACGTTGGTGGCGTACATCTGCTGCCACAGGTCGACATCCGCCTGCGCCACCGGCTCCAGGCCGAGCGCGCCACCGGCGTTGTTGACCAGCACGTGCACCCGCTCGCCGGCCGCGGCCACGAGCCGGGCGACGTCGTCGTCGTCGGTGACGTCGCACGCCACGGCCACCCCGCCGATCTCGGCGGCCAGCGCCTCGACCCGCTCGGCCCGCCGCGCCGCGCACACGACCCGGAAGCCCTGCGCCGCCAGCAGCCGCGCGGTCGCGGCGCCGATGCCGCTGCTCGCGCCGGTGACGACGGCGACCCGGGTGCCGGGCCCGGCCGTGCTCGAGAGTTGCGATGTCGAGGTCATGGCCGGTCCTTGGGTCGGATGGTGGTGGGGTCGACGGCGATCCAGGTCGCCTCGGCGCGGGCCAGCAGCGCGCCCTCGGGCGAGAACAGCGCCGAGCCGGAGTGGTGCTTGCGCCCCTCGCTGCCGCGCTGCCAGGCGAGCACGACGTGCGGCTCGCCCACCTCGGGCAGCGCCAGCACCCGGGCGGTCATCGTGCCGAGCACCATCGGGCGCCCCGCGATGCCGGCCGACCAACCGCCGGGGCAGTCGAGCGCGGCCCAGACGAGCGGCCCGGTCACCTCCTGCGGCACCCACGTCGCGGCATACCGGCCGGTGCCGTCGTCGAGCGGCCCGGGCCGCAGGCACAGGCCGTCGCCGGGGTCGCGGCCGGTGCCACAGGCGAAGCAGGTGGGGAACGGGTGGTCGGCCAGCCCCTCGAAGCGGCCCTCCGCGGCTCGCGCCTGCTCGAGGGTCACCGTCGGCGGCAGCTCCCCCGCGAGGTCGGCGGATGCCGTGCCGCTCGCGACCAGGTGCCCGTGGTCGAGCAGCCGCAGCATCAGGCCGTCGGCCGGCTCGGCCTCCAGGGCCATCGGCCGGTCGAGCGGCGGCGGGCTCGCCAGCCGCACGGTGACGGCCGGGCGCGCCGCGGTGGTGGGCACGTGGGCTGCGACCGTGCCGCAGACCCAGCCGCCGTTGCCGGACTCGGGGGGCCCGCAGTAGCGGTGGGGGATGCTGATCTCCACGTCGCCAACCTACCCAGAGGAGGGCTCCCAGGGTTATCTTGACGTCAAGATAACTGTGGTCGGGAGGTGTGCAGGGGAAGGGTGAGGTCCGCACCGGAACCCGTTGTGGTGCGAAGGGCGGCTTTACCGCATCGGGCGGAAGGTCGGGACAGGAGGTGGGTGTGGCGCACGTGGGGGAGGACGCGCCGTTCTCGCTGCGCCGGATCGCCGTGCCGGCGTTCGGCCCCTCGGTGCTCTGGTCGGTCGGCGCCGGCGCGGTGCTCCCCGTGGTGGCGCTGAGCGCCCGCGGGCTGGGGGCCTCGGTCGGCCTGGCCGCGCTCTTCGTCGGCATCACCACCGTCTCGGAGTTCGCGGCCGCTGTGCCCGCCGGCGTGCTCGTCGAGCGGATCGGCGAGCGGCGCGCGCTCGTGGCCGCGGGCGCGCTGGATGCCGTGGCCTGCGCGCTCGCGCTCGTCGCGCCGTCGCTGTGGGTGCTCGGCGTCGCGGTCTTCCTCATGGGGCCCACCGGCGCGGTCTTCCTCCTGGCCCGGCAGAGCTACCTGACCGCCGCCGCCCCCGTGGCGGTGCGGGCCCGGGCGATGTCGACCCTGGGCGGGGTCACCCGCATCGGCCTGTTCGTCGGGCCGCTGATCGGGGCACCCGTCGTCGCGCGGTGGGGACCGCAGGCGGCGTTCGCCGTGGCTGTGGTCGCGGGCCTGCTCGCGGCCGGGCTGGCCCTGGCCACCCCCGACCTCGGCGCCCACCACGAGCGGCTCTCCGCGCAGCACGAGCGGGTGCCGGTGACGCAGGTGGTGCGGCAGAACCGCAGGGTGCTGCTGACCGTGGGGCTGGGCGTCCTCGCCATCGGGCTGGCCCGGTCCTCTCGGGTCGTCGTGGTGCCGCTGTGGGCCGAGCACATCGGGCTCGACGCCGCCCAGACCTCGCTGGTCTTCGCGGCGGCAGCGCTGGTCGAGGTGTTGCTGTTCTACCCGGCCGGCACCGTGATGGACCGGCACGGCCGGGTCTGGGTCGCCGTGCCGGTGACCCTGCTCCTGGGCCTGGGGCTGCTCGCCCTGCCGCTCACCACCACCCTCGCGGGCGTGGCGGCGCTGGCCCTGCTCATGGGGGTCGGCAACGGCCTGGGCTCCGGCATCGTGATGACGCTGGGCGCGGATGCCGCCCCGACCGCCGGGCGCGCACCCTTCCTCGGCGTGTGGCGCCTGATCTCGCTGGTCGGCCACAACGGCGCGGCCCTGGTGGTGGGCGCCGTCGCCGCGGTCGCGACCATCGGTGCCGCCAGCGTGGCGGTGGGCCTGCTCACCCTCGTCGGCGGTGCCTGGCTGGCCCGCTGGGTGCCCGAGTACGACCCCCGTCGGCGCGCCGTGTCGGCGCTCGACGAGAGGTGACGCGCCCCAGGTGGAGCAGGCGGCACCGCGCGTGTCGCCGGGTAAACGTAGGCTTGCCTACGTGACGGACCTCATCGACACCACGGAGATGTACCTCCGCACCATCTTCGAGCTCGAGGAGGAGGGCATCACGCCGCTGCGCGCCCGCATCGCCGAGCGGCTCGGCCACTCCGGGCCCACCGTCTCGCAGACGGTGGCGCGCATGGAGCGCGATGGCCTGCTCCAGGTCGCCGGCGACCGGCACCTCGAGCTCAGCGAGCACGGCCGCACGCTCGCGACCCGGGTCATGCGCAAGCACCGCATCGCCGAGCGGCTGCTGCGCGACGTCATCGGGCTCGAGTGGGAGTTCGTGCACGACGAGGCGTGCCGCTGGGAGCACGTGATGTCCGAGCGGGTCGAGCGCAAGATCCTGGCGATGCTGCCCGACCACGCCGAGTCGCCCTACGGCAACCCCATCCCGGGCCTGGACGAGCTCGGCGACCTCACCGAGCTGGCCGACTTCCGCACCGGCCTCACCACCCTCGACGTCATCGCCGCCGCCGAGCCCACCACCGTCGTGGTCCGCCGCATCGGCGAGCCGGTGCAGGTCGACTCCGAGGCGCTGGGCCTGCTCACCGCCGCGGGCCTGCTGCCCGGCCAGCCGGCGCGCGTGCGGCGTGAGGGCGTGCGGGTCATCGCCTGCCGCGACGGCGCCGAGGAGTCCTCGGGGGTCTCGCTGCCCGACGACATCGCCTCGCACGTCTTCGTGCAGGCCACCTGACGGCTCCGGAGCGGCGGCGGCGAGCAGGTCGCCGCGGGGGCGTGACCTGGGTCTCATGAGACGGACGGTCCGTCGACCACTCGGAGAGCGGCATCCGCGCTGGTCAGGGCGCTGCCGCGGGTGGCCATGACGTGGACGTCAGGGAAATCCGTCGTTACCGGAATGTGACTTCGGGCGTCTGATCCCGTTACGGTGTCGGGGTTCCCCACCCGCCACGGAAGGCTCCACCTCCTCGTGTCCCGTCCTCAGACCCCCGGCCGACGCCGCGCTCCCGGCGCCGTACGTCGCCTCCCGGATGGCTTCTCGCGCCTCAGCGCGACGTGGGCCGCCAAGGCCGTCGCCACCGTCGGTGTCCTCGGCGGCGCCGCCGTCGCGCTCGCCCTGCCCGTCGACGCCAGCCCGGCCGCCCTCACCCTCGCCGTGCCCGCGGCCACCACCTCGGCCGCCCGTGCCGACGCGCCGGCGGCCTCCCGCTCGTTCGTCCGCAGCGCCGTCGCGCCGGCGGTCTCCGCTCCCGAGGGAGCGGCTCCGATCGTCCCCGAGCAGGTCGGCGTGTCCGGCGTCAAGGCCGTCGCCAAGCCGAAGCCCAAGCCGAAGCCGAAGCCCAAGCCGGTGGTACGGGCCGCGACGTCGGCGAAGTCGTCGGGCGGGTCGTCCGCGGCGGCGCCCAAGTCGTCATACAGCACGAAGATCTCGGGCAAGTGCGGTCGCATCGGCCTGAACAACAACGGCGAGAGGCTCTGCTCGGCCGTCGACTCGGTCTTCCACCTCGGCACCATCGGTGGCTACCGCGCCAACGCCGGTGAGCACAGCACCGGCCAGGCCATCGACTTCATGATCTCGAGCAAGTCGCAGGGCGATGGGGTCGCCGCCTGGGTGCAGGCGCACGTCGGCCAGTTCGACGTGAAGTACCTCATCTGGCGCCAGCGCTACTGGGAGCCGGGCCGCGGCTGGAAGATGATGGAGGACCGCGGGTCACCGACCGCGAACCACTACGACCACGTGCACGTCACGGTCAACCCCTGACCCACCGGCCCCCTGACGGGTCGTCCCGAGGACCGCTCACCGCACGGTGAGCGGTCCTCGTGATTTCTCCGTGACCGTTTTGTGACTTTCCCAGTAGGTCGTGTTACGTTCGTCGGGCTCGCCTCCCCTGGGCGGGTCCTCAAGGTGGACGCCGAGTCCTGCCACCACCGCAGAGGTCAGTACGCATCACCGCTTGGCAGGAGCGGGGGAACCACACGCGGAGCCCAGCAGCACACGGTCTCCTTGGGGTGAAGCCGGTAGACGTCTCACGACCACACCGGCCGGGCAACCTCAGCCCGAACCCGACAGCTCACCCCGTAGGCACTGAGAGGTTTCCCCTGTGGTCAATGACACCCGCTCGGGGCGGCATCGCAACGCCGTCCGGTACAACCCCGTGGCCGAGCTCTCGACGATCGTCAAGAGTGCCGGCGAGACCAGCGTCAAGGCCTCCGCGGTCCTGGCCGCCTCTGGCGGTCTGGTCGCAGCCTTCGCGCTCCCGGCACAGGCCGCCCCTGTGCACCGCGCCTCCACCACGACCACCACGTCGACGGCCGCTGCGGCGCCCGGCGCCGAGGTGAGCACCGCCACGGCCGCCCCGACTGCGCTCGCACTCGCCCCGGCCGTGGTCGCCCCCACGGCGGCCGCCCCGGTCGCCGTCGAGAAGGTCGGCGTCGCCGGAGTGAAGGCCGTCGCCAAGCCGAAGCCCAAGCCGAAGCCCAAGCCCAAGGCGCAGCCCACCGCGGCCCGGGTCACCCGGGCCATCGCGAGCCGCACCGGCTCGAGCAAGGCTGCCGCCCCGGCCAGCCGTAGCACGAAGCGCTACAGCAACCCGGCCCAGTCGGCGAGCGGGGTCGTCAACATCGCCCGCGGCCTGCTCGGCATCCCCTACGTCTACGGCGGCTCCACCCCGTCCGGTTTCGACTGCTCGGGCTTCACGTCGTACGTGTTCCGCAAGGCCGGCATCTCCATCCCCCGCACGGCCTCGGCCCAGCAGCGGGCGGCCACGCCGGTCAGCAACCCCAAGCCGGGCGACTTGGTGTTCTACGGCTCCCCGGCCTGGCACGTGGGCATCTACACCGGCAACGGCAAGATGATCGACTCGCCGCGCAAGGGCAAGTCCACGTCCGAGCGCCCGATGTTCGCCGGCGTCAGCGGCTACGGCCGGTTCTGAGCCAGCGCGCACGGAACGACGGCGCCCCCAGGCACCACGGCGCCTGCACTTCTCGCGCACCCCAACTCCTCGGCGCCCCGGACCCCTGCATGTCCGGGGCGCCGAGGCGTGCCCGGGCCGGCCTGATGCGCGGCGAAGCGCGGCCGACGCCCGTGCGGGGCTGCGTGGGCGTCAGGTCTGCTCGGCAAGCGCGGCCTGGAAGGCCGTGAGCGCCCGGTCGCTGACCAGCACGAACCGCACCAGGTCGATGCCGTCGTGCGCCTCGCACTCCTCCCGAACGGTGCGCGCGGCCACCCGGGCCACCTCCTCGACGTCCCACCCGTAGACCCCGGCACTGACCGCCGGGAAGGCCACGGTGCGCGCCCCGACCTCGCGGGCCACCGCCAGGCTGCGCGCGAAGCACGAGGCCAGCAGCGCCGGGTCGGTCTGGCCGGCGTGTCGGTTCGGGCCCACGGTGTGCACCACCCAGCGGCAGGGCAGCTCACCCGCCCCGGTGGCCACGGCATCCCCGACGGCCAGGCCCGAGGGCAGGCTGGTGCGCCGCAGCTCGCGGCACTCCCGCAGCAGGGCCGGACCGGCGGCCGCGTGGATGGCCCCGTCGACACCGCCGCCGCCGAGCAGCGAGGAGTTCGCGGCGTTGACGATCGCGTCGACGTGCTGGGTCGTGACGTCGCCGCCCACGGCCTCGATCGTGGTCATCCCAGCCCCGCGACGATGGTGGCGACCCGCCGCTCGCGGGTCTCGGGCTTCTTGGCGGCGAGCACCGCCTCGGCGTGCTGGCGCTGCTGGCTGTAGGTGAGCCCGGCCCAACCGGCGGCAGCCCCGGGGGCTGCCGCCAGCGCCGCGGCGAGGTCGTCGGGCACCTCGACGGTGCGTGGCGCCGTGTCGACCTCGACGGTGACGGGATACGTCTGCCCGGCGCTCAGGCCGGCGGCCTCGCGCACCGCGGCGCTCGCCCCGAGCAGGAAGCGCCCGCTCATCGAGGCGATGCTGGTGCGCCAGGTGTGGCCCTGCACGGTGACGACCACCTTGGGCCGGCGTCCGGCGCCGAGCGCCTCCACCACCTCGTCGGGCACGACGAACCCGGTCGTGGTGCCGCCGGTCGCCTCGAGCTCGGTCGTGAAGTCCATCGCAGCAGTATGCCGCGCGCCCGCGCCTAGCGGCCGAGGCTCCGGGTGCCGCACGGGCCCGGTTCCCCGGACGCCCACCACGGCGGGCGTCCATACTGACATCGGCAGGGGGTTCGGGTTTCTGGAGCGGAAAGGGGACCCGTCGTGGGCAGGATGCTGGCGTACGGGGTCGCCTATGCGCTCGCGGTGGCCGTCGGGCGCCTGCTCGTGCTGCCCGACAGCGGCCTGGCCCTGTTCTGGCCGGCCGCCGGGGTGGGTGCCCTCTGGGCGCTGGTCACCACAGGGCGCCGACACCTCCTGGTGCTCTCGGTGGCGATCTGGGTGATGAGCACCGCCGGGCTGGCCATCACCGGTCTCCCGGCCCGCACGGCCCTCGTGCTCGGCGTGGCGAACGTCGTCAACTCCGTCGGCACCGCCGTCGCCTACGGCCGGCTGACCGCCCGCTCGTCGGCGGAGCCGGTGCCGTGGGCCGGCGCGGGCGTGGCGCCCCTGCGCCGGCTCGGTGACGTCGGGCGCTTCGTGCTGGCCACGACCCTGGCCACCGTGGCGAGCGCGGCCGTCGGCATGGCCGGCCTGGCCCTGGGCGGCATCCCGGCCACGGGCGAGCTGCTCCTGGGCTGGCTGCTGCGCAACGCTGCCGCGATCGTCATCGTCGCCGGCACGGGCCTCGCGGTGCGCGGCGCGGGCGACCTGGTGCGCCGCAAGCACCTCGTCGAGGCCGTGCCCGTGCTGATCGCCTCGCTGGCGGTGCTCTGGCTGGTGTTCGGGCCCGGTCGCAGCATCTCGCTGTCGTTCCTACCGCTCGCGGTGCTCGTCTGGGGCGGTCTGCGCCTGCCGGTCCCGCTCGCCGCGCTGCAGGGCGCCGCCACCGCCATCGTCACCCTCGGCCTGGCCGTCGCCAGCGAGGGCAGCCCGTTCGGCGACGTCGACGACGTGGCCGTGCAGCTGCTCACCCTCGAGGCGTTCATGATGCTCGCGACCCTGCTCAGCCTGGTGCTCTCGACCGTTCAGTGGGAGCGCGACGTGCTGGTGGCCGACGCCGCCGAGGTGGGGCTGAGGTCGCGCCGCCAGGCCGAGGACCTGCGGGTCATCACCGAGACCATCCCCGACGCCCTGATCGTCATGGACCGCGACGGCACGGTGCTGATGCACAACCACGCGGCCCGCCGCTGGCTGGCGGCCTCCACGGCATCGCCCGGTGGGCTCGATGCCGTCACCGTGCCGCCGCGCCGACGCCGTGACGGCCGGGCCCTGCCCCCGCAGGAGCGGCCCTCACGGCGTGCGCTCGATGGCGAGACGGTGCGCGGGCTGGTCGTCGAGGCCGACGACCTCACCACCGGCCAGGAGCGGCTGGTCTCGGTCGACGCCGTGCCGCTGCACGACAACGTCACCGCGCAGCCGGACCGTGCCCTGCTCGTGCTGCGCGACGTCACCGACGAGCACCGCCGGCTCGACGACGTCGAGGCCGCACACGCCCGCACCGAGCGGCTCATCGCCGACGCACCGCACGGGGTGGCGGTGCTCGACATGCGCGGCCGCGTCCTGCAGGTCAACGCCTCGCTCGCCAGCCTGACCGGCCGCTCCGTCGACGCCCTCGTGGGGCGCGGCTTCGACGAGCTGGGCCCCGACCACCGGGCCGACATCGGCAAGCACCTGCAGCGGGCGGTCGCCGCGCCGGGATCGCGCGTGGTGGGGGAGTGGACCATCCCCGGGGCCGGCGGGGAGGACGTGCACGTCGCCATCACCAGCCGGGTGATCTCCTCGCAGGACGCAGACGACGACGTCATCCTGGTCAACGTCGTCGACCTGTCCGAGCGGCGCCGCTACGAGCAGAGGCTGGCCCACTTCGCCGACCACGACGCGCTCACCGGCCTGCCGAACCGCCGCCGGTTCGACGCCGCCCTCGCCGAGCACCTCGACCTGTGCGCGCGCTCCGGCCCGCGCGGCGCCCTGCTGCTGCTCGACCTCGACCACTTCAAGGAGGTCAACGACACCCGCGGCCACGACGCCGGCGACGAGCTCATCGTGTCGACGGCGGTCGTGCTGCGCGGTTCGCTGCGCGAGGGCGACCTCGTAGCTCGGCTGGGTGGCGACGAGTTCGCCATCCTGCTGCCCGACGCCGACCGCCGGGGCGCCGAGCGGGTGGCCGAGGCGGTCGTCGAGCGGGTGCGGGCCAACAGCCGCACGCTCGAGGGCGTCAACCGGCGGGTCACGGCCAGCATCGGGGTGGTGACGTTCGCCGCGGCGAACGAGCGGGCCGAGGACGTGCTGGCGCTGGCCGACATGATCATGTACGACGCCAAGGATGCCGGGCGCGACCGGTTCGCCGTGCTCGACGACAGCAGGTCGGTGCAACCGCGCTCCGGGGCCCGGATGGAGTGGAAGGCCCGCATCGAGGCGGCCCTGGAGAACGACGACTTCGAGCTCTACCTTCAGCCGCTGCTGCACCTCGACACCGGCCGGGTCGCGGGCGCCGAGGCACTGATCCGCCTGGTCGACCGCGACGTGCCGGTCTCGCCCGGCGCGTTCATCGGGGTGGCCGAGCGGGCCGGGCTCGCGCCCGCCGTCGACGACTGGGTGGTGCGGCAGGGCGTGCACGTGCTGCGCCGGCTGCTCGAGGTCGACCCGGCGATGCGGCTGGCGGTCAACCTGTCGGCGCACTCGATTGGCGACCCGGCGATCGCGCTCACCCTCGAGCGTGCGCTGGGTGACCAGGGCGTCGACCCCAGCCGCCTCACCGTCGAGGTCACCGAGACCGCTGCCGTCGCCGACGTCGACGCGGCCCGGCGCTTCGCAGAGCCGCTGCGCGCTCTGGGCGTGCAGTTCGCCCTCGACGACTTCGGCGCGGGCTACGGCTCCTTCTACTACCTGAAGCACCTCAGCTTCGACACGATCAAGATCGACGGGGAGTTCGTCAAGGGCGCGGCCGACTCCGCCGTCGACCGGGCCATCCTGCGCTCGGTCATCGGCATCGCCCGCGCGCTCGGAAAGAGCACCGTCGCCGAGTTCGTCACCGACGAGGGCGCCCTGAGCGTGGTGCGCGAGCTGGGCGTCGACTACGCCCAGGGCTACCTCATCGGTGAGCCGGTGCCGTTCGACCAGTTCGTCGCGACCCACCTCGGCGGCGACCGCGGCCTGTGGCTGGGGTTGCCGGCCGTCGAGGACGACGGCCGGCCCCGACCCGTTCTGGCCCGCGGCTGACGGCCCGCACCGCCCGGATGCCGTTGGCGGTCGCGACGGTGCAGCTTCGGGTCCCATTGCCGTCCAGCACCGCAGATGCGGCGCATCACCTTCCGCATAGCCGCATCTGCGGTTAGAGTCCGGTGGTGCCCACGTTCCGGATCAAGGAGGCCGCCGACCTGCTCGGCGTCAGCACCGACACCGTGCGCCGCTGGGCCGACGCGGGCCGGATCGAGACCACCACCGACGCGTCGGGCCGGCTGGGTGTCGACGGTGCGGTGCTGGCCCGGTTCGCGGAGGAGCTCGCCCACGAGGCGGCGCACCTCGAGACCGGCGACATCGCGGCCGCCTCGGTGCGCAACCGGTTCAGCGGCCTGGTCACCCGGGTGGTCAAGGACACCGTGATGGCGCAGGTCGAGATCCAGGCCGGGCCGCACCGGTTCGTCTCGCTGCTCAGCCGCGAGGCCGTCGACGAGCTGGGCCTGGAGCCCGGGGTGCTCGCCGTCGCGGCGGTCAAGGCGACGAACGTCTCGGTCGAGATCCCCCGTCTGCACTGACCACCCGCCGTACCCGAGGAGTCCGTCCATGCGTCGCACCGTCGTCACCATCGTGGCCGCCGTGGTCGGTGCCGGCCTGGCCGGCTGCGGGTCGGGCGGCTCGAGCCCGGGAACCGGCGGCACCGCCGGCGGCACGGCATCCGCCTCGGCCTCGGCGTCGGTCGGGGGTGACCTCACGGTGCTCGCCGCCGCGTCGCTGACCGAGTCGTTCACGACGCTCGGGAGGCAGTTCGAGGCCGCGCACCCCGGGGTGAAGGTCACCTTCGGCTTCGCCGCGAGCTCGGCCCTGGCCACCCAGATCACCTCCGGGGCCCCGGCCGACGTCTTCGCGTCCGCGAGCACCACGACCATGGATGCCGTGGTGGCCGCCGGCGCCGCGGCCGACCCGAAACCGTTCGCCCGCAACGTCTTGGAGATCGCGGTGCCACCGGCCAACCCTGGCCGGGTCACCGGCGTCGACTCCCTCGCCAGTGCGGCCGTGAAGACCGCCCTGTGCCAGCCCCAGGTGCCGTGCGGGTCGACCGCTCGGAAGGTGTTCGCCAACGCGCAGCTCACGGTCACCCCGGTCACCCTCGAGCCCGACGTGAAGTCGGTGCTCAGCAAGGTGCTGCTCGGCGAGGTCGACGCCGGTGTCGTCTACGTGACCGACGTGCTCGCCGCCGGGGACAAGGTCAGGGGCGTCGAGATCCCCGCTGACGTGAACGCCGCCACCAGCTACCCGATCGCCGCGCTGACCGAGAGCGCCAACGCCGCGACGGCAGCCGCGTTCGTCGACTACGTCCTGTCCCCGGCGGGTGCGAGCGTGCTGACGGCAGCCGGTTTCCAGCAGCCGTGACGAGTCCCTCGTGAGCGACAGCGGAACTGGCCACACGGCATCCACGACGTTGAGCCGCGGGGAGCGTCAGCGGCGGGCTGCGACGGGGGCGGGGGCCCGCTCGGCGCCGTGGCCGCTGCTCGTGCCGGCGCTCGTTGCGGTCGCCTTCCTCGTCATCCCGCTGGCCGGGCTGCTCGTCCGGGCGCCGTGGGGGAACGCGTGGGAGATCCTGCACGGCTCGCAGGTCGGCGAGGCGCTGAGGCTGTCGCTGTGGACGTCGACGCTCGCCACGGCGATCTCCGTGGTGGTCGGCGTGCCGCTGGCCTGGGTGTTGGCGCGCACCGCGGTGCCGGGGCTGAGGGTCGTGCGCGCCCTGGTCACCCTGCCGCTCGTGCTGCCACCGGTGGTGGGTGGTGTGGCGCTGCTGCTGGCGTTCGGGCGCAACGGTTTTCTCGGCCAGTTCCTCGACCAGTGGTTCGGCCTCACGATCCCGTTCAGCCCCGCCGCCGTGGTGATGGCCGAGACCTTCGTGGCGATGCCGTTCCTGGTGGTCACGGTCGAGGGGGCGCTGCGCTCGGCGGACCGCGGCTTCGAGGAGGCCGCTGCGACGCTGGGAGCGCGGCGGATGACGGTGTTCCGGCGCGTCACGCTGCCGCTCGTGGCGCCGTCGCTGGCGGCGGGGGCGGTGCTGTGCTGGGCACGGGCGCTGGGGGAGTTCGGGGCCACCATCACCTTCGCCGGCAGCTTCCCGGGGCGCACCCAGACGATGCCGATCGCGGTCTACTACGCGCTCGAGACCGATCCCGAGGCGGCCATCCTGCTCAGCCTGGTGCTGTTGCTGGTGTCCGTCGTGGTGCTGGTGGCGTTGCGGGACAAGTGGCTTCGCGGTGGGACGGCTCCGTGAGCGTCGTGGTGAGGGGCCTGACCGCCGATGCGGAGGTGAGCCGCAGCAGCTTCACCCTGATCGCCGCCGTCAGTGCCGCTCCGGGTGAGGTGCTGGCGGTGCTCGGGCCCAACGGCTCGGGCAAGTCGACCCTGTTGGCGGCCATCGCGGGGCTCGTGCCGCTCTCGGCCGGGCGCATCTCGCTCGACGGGGTGACCCTCGACGACGCCGAGACCGGTGCCTTCGTCGAGGCGGCGCACCGCCCGGTGGGTGTCGTCTTCCAGGACTACCGGCTCTTCCCCCACCTCAGCGTGCTCGACAACGTGGCCTTCTCGCCGCGGGTGCGCGGGCTGGGCCGCGCGGCCTCGCGTGCCGTCGCGGCCGGGTGGCTCGACCGGCTGGGCCTCACCGACCTCGCCCGACGGCGTCCGGCGGACCTGTCCGGTGGGCAGGCCCAGCGGGTCGCGCTGGGGCGCGCGCTGGCGGGTGACCCGGCCCTGCTGCTGCTCGACGAGCCGCTGTCGGCACTCGACGCGCGCACCCGGCTCGACGTGCAGGGCGAGCTCAAGCGGCACCTCGCCGACTTCGCCGGGCCCTGCCTGCTCGTGACGCACGACCCGCTCGAGGCGCTCGTACTCGCCGACCGCCTGCTGGTGCTCGAGCACGGGCGCGTCGTGCAGGAGGGCTCGCCGGCCGAGGTCGCCCGACGCCCGGCCACCGACTACGTCGCGCGGCTGGTCGGTCTCAACCTGTATGCCGGCACCGCCGACGGCCCGCGGGTGGCCCTGACCCGGGGTGGCTCGTTCGTCGTCCCCGACCACCACGAGCGCGGCGAGGTGCTCGTGGCGCTGCGCCCGTCGGCGGTGGTGGTCAACACCGCTCCGCCCGACGCGTCCAGCGTACGCAACACCTGGCCCGCGACGATCACCGGGATGACCCTGCTCACCGACCGGGTGCGGCTCGACCTCGTCGGCGAGCCGTCGGCGCTGGTCGACGTCACCCCGGCGGCCGTCGCCGAGCTCGGGCTGGCTGCCGGCCAACAGGTCTGGCTGTCGGCCAAGGCCACCGAGCTCGAGGTCTACGGCCACACCCGTGCGGGCGCGGGTCCCCTGTCTGTGGCACCGCGCTGAACGGATGTCGTCCCGACCCCGTAGGAGGGGCATCGGGAGCCGTCGCGCGACGCGGTGGCTCAGCATGCTCCACGAGAGGGAAGAACCATGCTCAGGACGCGAACAGACCGTCGGATCCCCGTGACCGCCGCCGTGGCGGTGACGCTGCTGGCCCTGAGCGCGGGGCCGGCCCTCGCCGACGGCCACTCCATCGTGCGGGCCGACCTGGTGGGCAGCATGCCAGCACCGGCGAGCCCGGCCATCGCAGGCGTCAACCCGGGTGGTGCCCCGTGGGTCAACGGGCCCAGCACGGTGCGGGTCCGCGAGGACGGCCGGATCGCGGTGAAGATCCGCGGCCTGGTCATCCCCCCGCCGCGAGGGACCGGCGTCAACCCGATCGCCGCGGTGGTGGCCACCCTGGTGTGCGACGGCGCCCTCCGCGCGTCAACGGAGCCGTTCGCGCTCAGCACCGCCGGCGACGGATCCACCACCACGA
>JBBQNZ010000022.1:0-36351 GCA_038330415.1 Actinomycetales bacterium
TGGCCGCGGTCACCCACGATGCCGAGGCCGACCGGCGCCTGGCCCAGCACGACCTCGACCAGCTCGGCGACGCCTGGCACGAGTGGGAGCACCAGGTTCAGACCGCCGTCGACACAGACGACCCCGAATACCGCGCCTGGCAGCAGGCCTACCTCACCAGCGTCGGGGCCGGCGACCACACGGCCGCATGAGGCTGCGGGCGGCGGGCGGCGGGCGTGCAGTCGCGTGCGCGCGGGTCACCTGGCGGCCCGAGCGGGCAGCCCGTCGGGGCTTCAGGCGTCGGCGGTGCTGCCGCGCAGGATGGACGTCATCTTCTTGCCCCGGCCCACCTCGTCCACCAGCAGGTCCATGTAGCGGATCTTCTGCATCAACGGGTCCTCGATCTCCTGCACCCGGTGGCCGCAGATCGTCCCGGTGATGAGTGAGGCGTTCGGGTTCAGCTCCGGTGCCTGCGCGAAGAAGGCCTCGAGGCTCACCTCGCTCGCGATCGCCCGGTCCAATCCCGCGGCGTCGTAGCCGGTGAGCCAGCAGATGACCCGGTCGACCTCCTCCTTGCTGTGGTGCTTGCGTTCGGCCTTCGCCACATAGTGCGGGTAGACGCTGGCAAAGCTGATGTCGAAGATCCGGTGCCTCGGCATCGTCGCGCCTCCATCGGTGCAGGTGGTTCCCCGGCCACCCCGAGCGGACCGGGGGTGGTGCGCGCGAAGTTCGGTGGGATGAGCGCGCAGGACCAGCCTGCCACTGCTGGCACAGGGGTGCACGGCCTCGGCCAGGTACCGTGTTCCTATCCTCCTCTGATGGCCTGGTTGCACACCGTGATCGCCGTCCCGACAGGCCTCCACGCCCCCACCGCCAATTTCTGGCAGCGAGCGCTGGGGTGGCCGCTCGGTGATCCGTGGCCCGGCCACCCCGAGCCGCGCAGCTTCGAACCGGGTGACGGGGTTCCGTACGTGCATCTCCGGCAGATCGAGGGCCTACCGCGCGTCCACGTCGGCGTGGAATGTCAGGAACCCAAGGCCGACATCGAGGTAGCCGTCTCCGGGGGAGCCGAGGTCGCGGGACGCTCCGAGCGCTGGGTGGCCCTGCAATCGCCCGGAGGGCTGCCCTTCTGCTTGGTGACGGCCAACGGGCACGCCGCCCCCGAGCCCGTGGCGTGGCCGTCGGGCCACCGCTCCCGGCTCGTGCAGGTCTGCATCGACTCGCCGCCCGCCCGGCACGACGACGAGGTCGCCTTCTGGCGAGGCCTGCTCGGGGCGCGCTGGGCCGCCTACTCGTCCGCCGAGCTCGCCGAGTTCGCGGGTAAGTGGCACGACGACGCCGGCTCGCCCCTGCAGCTGCTCTTCCAACGGCTCGACAACGCCGACGGCGAGGTGCGCGCCGGTTTCCAGCGCGGGTGGGGGAGTCGCGACGGTGCGTCGGTGGGCGCCGCCGCCAGGACAGCCGGTGCGGCTGGACAAGGCGAGCCGAGTTGACGAGCATCGAGCCGACACCGACACACACACCGACACCGACACCGACAGGGGACGCTCATGCGATCGGTCCGCATCACCACCAACCTCGCGGTGGCCGACATCGAGGCCGCTAAGGGGTTCTACACCGACTTCCTGGGCCTGGGCACCGAGGAGTTCAACCTCGGCTGGGTGGCCCGCTACACCGACACCCAGACGGGCGCCCACGTGCAGCTGGTGACGGGCGACCAGACGGCCGCCGAGGACTCGGCGATCTCGGTGCACACCGACGACGTGGACGCCGCCTACGTCGAGGCGCAGCAGCACGGCTACGAGATCACCCACCCGCTCACGACCGAGAGCTGGGGCGTTCGCCGCTTCCACGTGCGTGCACCGGACGGCACCGTCGTCAACGTCGTCGCTGATCGCGAGTGAGTCGTCAGGGCTAGGTTGCCACCGGGACGACCTGCTGGCACGGCTCACCGACGTCTACCGCGACCTGCACGCGCATCCCGAGCTGTCCGGGCAGGAGCACCGCACCGCGGGCATCGCCGCGGCCTGGCTGCGCAACCTCGGCCTCGAGGTGGTCGAGGTGGTCGAGGTGGTCGAGGGCATCGGCGGCACCGGCGTCGTCGGCATCCTGCGCAACGGTGACGGGCCGTGCGTGCTGCTGCGCGCTGACATGGACGCCCTGCCGGTCACCGAGGCGACCGGCCTGGCGCACGCCAGCACCGCCGACGGTGTGATGCACGCCTGCGGGCACGACGTGCACGCCACCTGCCTGCTGGGTGCCGCAGACCGCCTCGCGGCCGCACGCGGCAGCTGGTCCGGGACCCTCATCCTCCTCGTCCAGCCCGCCGAGGAGCCGGTCCGCGGCGCACGGGCCATGGTCGACGATGACCTCTTCACGCGCGTGCCGCGTCCCGACGTGGTGCTCGGGCAGCACGTTGCCCCGAGCAGGTCCGCACCCACCTGCTCAGTGCCATCGACCGGATCGTGCGGGCCGAGGCGAGGCGTCGAGGGCGCCACGCCAGTCCGACATCGAGGTGTTCGACTTGGCCCCCGCCGTGGTCAACGACCCGGATGCCGTGACGCGCACCCGCGCCGCGCTCGAGTCGGCCCCCGACGTGGTCAACGACCCGGATGCCGTGACGCGCACCCGCGCCGCGCTCGAGTCGGTCGTCGGCGCCGGCCGGCTGGTCGATCCCGGCGCGGTCACCGGCAGCGAGGACGTCGGAGTGTTGGCCGCCGCCGGTGCAACGCTGCTCTACTGGCTGCTCGGGGGAGCCGACCCGGCCGCGTTCGCCGGGGCCACCACTCCCGAGCAGCTGATGCGGGTCGTGGCCGGGCTGCCCTCGAACCACTCCCCCCAGTTCGCCCCGGGTCGAGGACCCGACCCTCCGCATCGGGGTCGGGGCGCTGGTGGCCGCCGCCACCGAGTGGCTCGACGGCTGACCGCAGCTACTGCCGAACCCTCCGGCGGGCCGCGGCGACCAGCCGGGTCCTCGCGTTGAACGCGCCCTTGAGCGCTCGGTCCGCTGCTGACCGGTCCGCCGGCAGGAGCCCCACCTGGCGGGCGAAGTGCAGCTGGTCGAAGACCACGGTGTTCGTGACGACCACCCCCTCGCGGATGACGAAGTGGTCGATGCCGTCGAGCGCGATCGCCCGCCCGGTGCCCTCGATGCCGAGCAGCGGGCCGACGTGCTTACCGGTCATCCGCCAGTGCACGAGCGCATCGTCGCCGTCGACCACGATCGCCACCGGTTCGAGGTGGAACCCCTCCACCGCAGCGAACTTGGCCTCGAAGTAGGCAGCGATCTCATCGCCCCCGTGGCAGATCTCATCGGGGAAGTACTCGACGGTGGCCGGCGTCCAGATCGCCCGCAGCGACTGCGTGTCGTGGTCGTTGAGCTGGTCGAACACCCACCCGAGCAGCTCGGCGGTCGTGACGTCCTCGGGCGGCGGCAGCACCATGACCCGAGGCTGGCACGGTGTGCCCCCGTTGCCAAGCGCGGCCCCCTCGCCGGCGAGCACCCGCGTGATGCGGGTTGGCTGGTTCGGAGAGGGCAGGCACGTCGGATGCCGTCGCTACCGTGGCGCGATGATCTCCCTCGACGAGTACCTCTCCTGCTGCGACCGCGCCCTCGACGCCTACGCCGACATCGTGACGGCGCTGGGCGACGACCTCGTGAGCACCCGGCTCGACGGCATCCCCGGGTCGAACTCGGCGTTCGCACTGGTCACGCACGTCTTCGGGATGACGGCCCGCTGGGTGCGCACGGTCAACCTCGGCATCGTGGTGCCACGCGACCGCGACGCAGAGTTCACCGCCACGGGGACGGTCGCCGAGGCGCTCGCCCTGCTGGACGCGACGCGAGCGCGCCTGCACGAGGACTCGCGCGCCGCATCCCCGCGTGAGCGGCCGGCCGACCCGGCTCACGAGAACGACGGCACCATCGCGTACGCGACGCAGGGCGAGGTGCTGCTGCACGTCTACGAGGAGCTCGCCCAGCACCTCGGCCAGCTCGAGGTGACCCGAGACGTGCTGCTCGCGCGACGCGGGTAGCCGGCGTCGCCGTCCGCCGCGTCCCCTGCCGAGGTGTCGGTGGCCTGCGGCAGGATGGGCGGGTGAGCGAGACCCCGACCGACCCCGCCGCGCAGCAGCCGAGCGCCGTCGTGCCCGACGACGTGCGGCACGAGTGGGAGACCCTCGCCGAGGAGGCTCGGGGCCACCAGTTCGCCTACCACGTGCGCGACGCGCCGACGATCAGCGACGGCGAGTACGACCTGCTGATGCGCCGGCTCAACGCGCTCGAAGACGAGCACCCCAGCCTGCGCACGCCCGACAGCCCCACCCAGCAGGTCGGCGGGGGCATCTTCTCCACCGACTTCACCGCGGTCGACCACCTCGAGCGCATGCTCAGCCTCGACAACGCGTTCTCGACGCAGGAGATGCTCGAGTGGAACGCGCGGGTCACCCGTGATGCGGGCGGTGCCGAGCTGCACTACCTGTGCGAGCTGAAGATCGACGGGCTGGCGGTCAACCTCCTCTACGAGAAGGGCCGCCTCACCCGTGCGCTGACCCGCGGCGACGGCCGTACGGGCGAGGACGTCACGCTCAACGTGCGGACGGTGCGCGGCATCCCGACCGAGCTCGAGCCGAGCCCGACGTACCCCCTGCCCGATCTTGTCGAGGTGCGCGGCGAGGTCTACTTCCCGATCGAGGCGTTCGGTGAGCTGAACGCACAGCTCGTCGAGGCGGGCAAGCCGCCCTACGCCAACCCGCGCAACACGGCGGCCGGGTCGTTGCGGCAGAAGGATCCTCGCGTCACCGCCAGTCGTGAGCTGCGCATGCTCGTCCACGGCATCGGCAAGCGCGAGGGGTTCGACCTGACGCGGCAGAGCGAGGCCTATGCCGCGCTCGGGGCGTGGGGCATGCCGGTCTCCACCCACGTCCGGGTGGTCGACTCGATCGAAGAGGTCAACGCCTTCATCGCGCACACGGGGGAGCACCGCCACGACGTCGAGCACGAGATCGACGGGGTCGTCGTCAAGATCGACGAGATCTCGGTGCAGCGCCGGCTCGGCTCCACCTCGCGCGCGCCGCGGTGGGCGATCGCTTTCAAGTACCCGCCCGAGGAGGTCAACACCACACTCCTCGACATCCAGGTCAACGTCGGTCGCACCGGCCGGGTCACGCCGTTCGGAGTCATGAAGCCGGTCGTCGTCGCCGGGTCCACGGTCGAGCGCGCCACCCTGCACAACGCCACCGAGGTCGTGCGCAAGGGCGTCCTCATCGGCGACACCGTGGTGCTGCGAAAGGCCGGCGACGTCATCCCAGAGATCCTCGGGCCGGTCGTCGACCTGCGCGACGGCACCGAGCGCAAGTTCGTCATGCCGACGAGCTGCCCGGCCTGCGGCACGGCGCTCGCCCCCGAGAAGGAGGGCGACAAGGACATTCGGTGCCCCAACAGCCGGTCGTGCCCGGCGCAGCTGCGCGAGCGGCTGTCGAGCCTGGCCGGGCGCGGGGCCTTCGACATCGAGGCCCTCGGCTATGAGGGCGCGGTCGCCCTGCTCGACTCGGGGGTCCTCGACGACGAGTCGACCCTGTTCGGCCTGACCGCCGTCGACATCGCGAAGGTGCCGCTCTACACCCGCGCCGCGAAGAAGACCGACCCCGACGACGCCGTGGTCGATGGGCGGGTGCTCTCGGCGAACGGCCAGAAGCTCGTCGACAACCTCGGCCAGGCGAAGCAGCAGCCGCTCTGGCGCGTCCTCGTGGCACTGTCCATCCGCCACGTCGGCCCCACAGCGGCGCGCGCCCTCGCCCAGCACCTCGGGTCGATGCAGCGCATCCGTGAGGCGAGCGTCGACGAGCTCGCCGGCGTCGAGGGCGTCGGCTCGGTCATCGCCGAGTCGGTGCGCGACTGGTTCGACAAACCGGGCAACGAGTGGCACGTCGCCATCGTCGAGCGCTGGGCCGCCGACGGCGTCCGCATGGTCGACGAGCGCGACGAGTCGGTCGAGCAGACCCTGGCCGGCCGCACGGTCGTCGTCACCGGCTCGCTCGAGGGCTTTTCGCGCGACGAGACCAAAGAGGCGATCCTGGCCCGCGGCGGCAAGGCCAGCGGGTCGGTGTCGAAGAAGACTGACTACGTCGTCGTCGGCGAGAACGCCGGCACCAAGGAAGACAAGGCCCGAGAGCTCGGGCTCACCATCCTCGACGAGGCCGGCTTCCGCCGGCTGCTCGAGACCGGCAGCGCCGACTGACCCGAAACTGATGGCTCCGTCCGCACGCCGCAGTGGATGAGGCACGGTCGAGCGGAGCGGCACCCCACCGCGGGCGCGGACGACCCGGCGGGCCTGGATCGGCGATGGCCCGCCGGGTCGTGTTCGGGGGGCGCGGTCATGCCGCGCGCGTCGCTCAGGGAGCGCGGCGGGCGTCGACAGCCCGCGTGGTGATCGACGGGGCGCCCGTCGTGCGGGCCCCACCGTCGGCGGTGTGCACGGCACGCACCTCGAGCGGGCGGTCGGACACGATGTCGAGGACCCCGAGCAGCAGGCCCGGGCCGTGGTCGACGGCCTCGTGCAGCGCGCAGCAGTCGTCCATCGTCGCGTGCCCGGCGGGCAGCTCGAGCTTGGCGAACGGCCTGGCCGGCTGGACGTCCGGCTCGCGACCGATCGTCTTTCCCTGCACGACGAGTGCGGCGAAGCGCTTCTCGATGACCGCCGTGCACGTCGACGGGTTGTCGATGAGGACAGCCGTGGCGTAGCGGCCGGGAACGACCGCGCACGGCCCGTCCTCCTCCTCGTCGTGCCCGTCGTCGTGCCCATCGTCACCGTGGTCGGTCGGAGGACGCACACCGCACACCACCTCGACGACGTAGTGGTAGCGGCACTTCGGCACGACGACGCGTACTCGTTTGCTCGCGACGACCACCCCGTCGGCGACGACGTCGATGGTGCCGGCGAAGACCTGGTCGCGCTCCGCGCACGCCTTCGTTCCGACCCACACGACCTCGAACGTCAGGATGTGGGTCTCGTCCCCGGCAAGGGGGCCGTAGCCGCCGGCGGGCGTGATCGACTCGACGAACTGGGCCGTGTCACCGGTGGCCTCGAGGTGCACGTTGCCCGTCGACTGCACGGCAGCCGCGATGAGCTCGGCCAGGGTGGCCACGATGTCCCCGGGGTCGACCCCGCTGCGGTGCTCGCCGCCCGTGGCGGCCGTGATCCTGCTCGCCTGACCGGCGGTCCCCGCGGGCGGACAGGTCGTGTAGTTGAAGGTGCTCGCGTTCGGGTCGCCGTCGAGGGCGGCGGGGTCGGCGCCGGTGGTGGTGCTCACCGCGACGACGGTGATCTCCGCGCCGGTCAGGTCCACCGTGGCCGAGGCCTCGGTGATTGCGGCCGCCAGCCCGGTGAGGTCGGTGCAGATCGGGTCGTGGCCCGGGGCGTCGCCGAACCAGACGACGATCCGCTTGCTGTCGGTGCGCCAGCCGACCGCGGCGTTGGTCGCGAGCTCGTGAAGCGCGTAGAGCTGCCCCTCCGAGGTGTCGCCACCCTCTCCGGCCGACCACGCGCCGATCGCGCCGGCCGCAGCGGGGGCGCTCGTCGTAGGGGCGAGCTGGTGCTGGAAGGCGTAGGAGTTGACCTCCGGCACCGGGAAGTCGCGGTAGTTGCCGACCCCCCACGCGACGTCGAACGCGGCGAGCGCCGGGTCGCTCAGGATCGTGCCGACCCCCGCCTTGACCGCCTCGATGACGGGCGACATGCTGCCCGTCGTGTCAGCGAGGAGGTAGACGTCGGCCTTGGGGGCGGTCCCGGTCGGGGGCACCGTCACGGTGATCGTCTCGGTGCGGCGGTCGCACTGGTCGAGCCGCCAGTCGTTGCGTCGGGGGTCGATGGTGACGGGCTCTCGTGGCACCGGTGCGGCGGCACGCACCGGGAGGTCGAACTCCGGGGCGAACGGGTCGTGGCCCAGGGCGGCCGTGAGCTCGGCGAGAGGGGTGAGGGTGCCGTCAGCGGCGGCCACCACGGCGACGACCTCGTTGGGGCGGTCGGCGACCGCGGCGTGGTACGCGACGATGCGCTCCCCGCCGGGGAGACGCCCCTCGGTGGTGGTGGCAAGGCGGGGCTCCCCGCCGAGGAGCGCTGCGAGGTGGTCTCGCACCGCGGCGGGCAGGCTCGTGGGTTCGTGCTTCTTGGAGGGCATGGTGTGTCTCTTCCGAGCGCGCGGGCCGATCCCCCAGTCCGTCTGGCCGCTCACCCACCGAGGAGGGCCTGACGAGCCCCCTGATACGCACCGAGCGTAGGTATTAGCCCGGTCAGTCCCTGCTGCGCAGCGCCCGCGGTGCGTTGAGGTCGAGCCTGACGGCCAGAACCCGGATGGAGAACACCAGGGCCACCGAGCCCCAGATGGTCAGCCGGGACGTGACACCGAGGTAGTCGGCCAGCACCACGAGCGCGGCCCCGAGCAGGGCGGGCAACGCGTAGAGCTCGCGTTGCAACACCTCGGGCACCCGCCCGGCCAGCACGTCGCGCAGCACACCGCCCCCCACCGCCGTGATCCCGCCGATCAGCGTGGCGGCGAGCGCGCCGGCATCCGCGCTGAGCGCCACGAGGGCGCCGTTGACCGCGAAGAGGGCGAGGCCACCGGCGTCGAGGAGGCGCACGGCATACGGCAGGCGACGCCACCGCACGTCGGGCGTGCGGTCGGCGAGCTCCTCCCAGCGGCCGTGCAGCAGGAAGACCAGCACGGCGGCCACCACGGCCGCGGCGAGCAAGGGCCACGAGCTGACCGCGACCGGCGGGGTGATGCCGAGGAACAGGTCGCGGATGATGCCGCCGCCCAGCCCGGCCACCCACGCCAGCACGAGCACGCCGAACAGGTCGAGACCGCCGCGCACCGCGACCACGGCCCCGGAGAGCGCGAAGACGAAGACGCCCACGATGTCGAGGACGGCCTGGGTCGTCGCGGTGTCCGTGAGCACCGGCCCATCCTCCCAGCCGTTGGACGGCAGTCCGCGGGCCTCCCCATAGACTGGCGCGCATGGCCGACCTCACCCGTGACGACGTGGCGCACCTCGCCGGACTCGCCCGCATCGACCTCTCCGACGCCGAGCTCGACCGCATGGTCGGCGAGCTGGGCGTCATCCTCGAGGCGGTCGCCACCGTGCAGCAGGCGCCGATCGCCGACGTCGAGCCGATGAGCCACCCGATGCCGATCGTCAACGTCACCCGCCCCGACGTCCTGCGCCCCTCGCTCACCCCGCAGGCCGCCCTGTCCGGCGCCCCCGAGAGCGAGCAGCAGCGCTTCTCCGTGCCCCGGATCCTGGACGAAGACTGACACCGAGCGCTCCCGCAGCGCACGACCGGATGCCGGCCACCCGGCATCCCACCGAACCTCACCCGGCCCCGCACCCACAGGAAGCCACGACGTGACCACCGACCTCACCCGGTCCACCGCCGCCGAGCTCGCCGACCTCCTCGCGCAGGGGAGCGTGTCGGCGCGCGAGGTGGCCCAGGCCCACCTCGACCGCACCGCCGCCGTCGACGGCGACGTGCACTCCTACCTGCACGTCGACGCCGAGGGCGCGCTCGCCCAGGCCGATGCCGTCGACCGGCGGCGTGCCGCCGGCGAGTCGCTGCACCGCCTCGCCGGGGTGCCGATCGCGGTCAAGGACGTCATGGCCACCCAGGGACTGCCGACGACGTGCGGCTCGACAATCCTGCAGGGCTGGGTGCCGCCCTACGACGCGACGCTGGTGACCCGGCTGCGTGAAGCCGGGATGCCGATCCTCGGCAAGACCAACATGGACGAGTTCGCGATGGGCTCCTCCACCGAGCACAGCGCCTACGGCCCGAGCCACAACCCCTGGGACCTCGAGCGGATCCCCGGCGGGTCCGGCGGCGGGTCGTCCTCGGTCGTCTCGTCCTTCCAGGCACCGCTCGCCATCGGCACCGACACCGGTGGCTCGATCCGCCAGCCCGCGGCCGTCACCGGCACGGTCGGCACCAAGCCGACCTACGGCGGGGTGTCGCGCTACGGCCTCGTGGCGCTCGCGTCGTCGCTCGACCAGGCGGGCCCGTGCACCCGCACGGTGCTCGACGCCGCCCTGCTGCACGAGGTCATCGCCGGACACGACCCGATGGACTCCACCTCGATCGACGCCCCGGTGCCGCCGGTGGTCGAGGCCGCCCGCCGGGCCGACGTGAAGGGCCTGCGGATCGGCATCGTGCGCGAGCTGACCGGCGAGGGCTTCCAGGCCGGGGTGCAGACCCGCTTCGACGAGGCCGTGCAGCACCTGGTCGACGCCGGAGCCGAGGTCGTCGAGGTCTCGTGCCCGAGCTTCACCTACGCCCTGGCCGCCTACTACCTGATCCTGCCGAGCGAGGCTTCCAGCAACCTGGCCAAGTTCGACGCCATGCGCTACGGCCTGCGCGTTTCGCCTGAGGGCATCGACGCCCCGAGCGCCGAGCAGGTCATGGCGGCCACCCGCGACGCCGGCTTCGGCGACGAGGTCAAGCGCCGAATCATCCTGGGCACCTACGCGCTGTCCAGCGGTTACTACGACGCCTACTACGGCTCCGCGCAGAAGGTGCGGCGGCTGATCGCGAACGACTTCACCGCGGCGTTCGAGCAGGCCGACGTGCTGGTCAGCCCCACGGCTCCGACCACGGCGTTCAAGCTGGGTGACAAGCTCGACGACCCGATGGCGATGTACCTCAACGACATCGCGACCATCCCGGCCAACCTGGCCGGCATCCCCGGCATATCGGTGCCGAGCGGTCTGGCCCCGGAGGACGGCCTGCCGGCCGGCTTCCAGATCCTGGCCCCTGCCATGCGCGACGACCGGCTGTATGCCGTCGGCGCGGCGCTCGAGGCGCGGCTCACCGCTGCCTGGGGCGGGGCGTTGCTCGACCGCGCCCCGGCCCTGGGCACCGCAGCTGCGACCATGACGGAGGCCTGAACCATGTCGACCACCCACGCCGAGGCGACGCTTCCCTACGACGAGGCCATCGAGGCCTTCGACCCGGTCATGGGGCTCGAGGTGCACGTCGAGCTCAACACCGCCACGAAGATGTTCTGCGGCTGCCCCACCGAGTTCGGGGCCGAGCCCAACACCCAGACCTGCCCGGTCTGCCTGGGCCTGCCCGGCGCCCTGCCCGTGGTCAACGTCAAGGCCGTGGAGTCGGCGATCCGCATCGGGCTGGTGCTCAACTGCTCGATCGCCTCGTGGTGCCGGTTCGCCCGGAAGAACTACTTCTACCCGGACATGCCGAAGAACTTCCAGACCTCGCAGTACGACGAGCCGATCGCGTTCAACGGCTTCCTCGACGTCGAGCTCGATGACGGCACGGTCTACCGGGTCGAGATCGAGCGCGCCCACATGGAGGAGGACACCGGCAAGTCGCTGCACGTCGGCGGCTCCACCGGTCGCATCCACGGCGCCACGCACAGCCTGGTCGACTACAACCGCGCCGGCATCCCGCTCATCGAGATCGTCACCAAGCCGATGATGGGCGCGGGCGAGCGGGCGCCGGAGATCGCCCGCGCCTACGTGGCCACGCTGCGCGACCTGCTCAAGGCGCTCGACGTCTCGGACGTGCGGATGGAGCAGGGCTCGATGCGCTGCGACGTCAACCTGTCGCTGATGCGCAAGGACGCCACGAAGCTGGGCACGCGCTCGGAGACCAAGAACGTCAACTCGCTGCGCTCGGTCGAGCGGGCGGTGCGCTATGAGATTGGCCGCCACGCGGCGGTGCTGACCTCGGGCGGCAGCATCGTGCAGGAGACCCGGCACTGGCACGAGGACACCGGCGTCACGACGTCGGGGCGGGTGAAGTCCGACGCCGACGACTACCGCTACTTCCCCGAGCCCGACCTGGTGCCGGTGGCGCCGTCGCGCAGTGAGGTCGACGCGCTGCGCGGCACGCTGCCCGAGCCGCCGGCCGCGCGCCGGAAGCGGCTGCAGGCCGACTGGGGGTTCGCCGACCTCGAGATGCGCGACGTCGTGAACGCCGGGCTCGTCGAGCTCGTCGAGGAGACCGTCGCGGCGGGTGCCTCGCCGGCGGCCGCGCGCAAGTGGTGGTCGGGCGAGGTCGCTCGTCGTGCCAACGCCGAGGGGCTCGACGTGCCGACCTACGCCGCGGGCCTTGGCGTGGGGCCGGCATCCGTGGTCGAGCTCGAGGCCCTGGTGACGTCGGGCCGGCTCAACGACGGCATGGCCCGGCAGGTCTGGGAGGGCGTGCTCTCGGGTGAGGGGGCGCCGACCGCCGTGGCTGACGCCCGCGGCCTCGCGCTCTCGCAGGACACCGGCGCGCTCGAGGCGGCGGTGGATGCCGTGATCGCCGCCAACCCCGACGTCGCCGACAAGATCCGCGACGGCAAGGTGCAGGCCGTCGGCGCGCTGATCGGCCAGGTCATGCGCGAGATGTCGGGCTCGGGCGACGCCGCCGCGGCCCGAGCCCTGATCCTGGAGAAGCTCGGCCAGTCCTGACCGCCGACCCCACCGTCCCTGATGTGACCAATAGGTCACGGGAGGGACAGTCCGACCGTCCCTGATGTGACCTTTTGGTCGATCTGGGGACAGTCCGGCCGTCCCTGATGTGACCTATTGGTCAATCTGGGGACAGGGTGAAGGCTGTCTGCTGAGACGTGGGTCACAGTTCGGATCTGCCTGTGCCGCAGGCGTTCCGCGGTGCGGAACCCGGTGTGCGGCGACCCCCCGGCGAAGCGGTACTCTTGAACCGATCCAGATATCGGGCTGCCATCGTCGACGCCCGGCTGGAGCGACCCCAGCACTCCACCAAGGAGCAGTGACTCAACGCATGTCCCTCGTCAACACGACCGTGAAGCCCTTCGAGGCCACGGCCTTCGTCAACGGCTCGTTCCTCCCGGTGTCCTCCGCTGACATCGAGGGGAAGTGGGCGATCTTCTTCTTCTACCCGGCCGACTTCACCTTCGTCTGCCCCACCGAGCTCGGTGACCTCGCCGACCACTACGAGAACCTCAAGACCCTCGGCGTCGAGGTCTACTCGGTCTCCACCGACACCCACTTCACGCACAAGGCGTGGCACGAGACCTCGGACACCATCCGCAAGGTGACCTACCCGATGGTCGCCGACCCGACTCACCGCATCTCCAAGAACTTCAAGATCCTGCGCAAGGGCGAGGGCCTGGCCGACCGCGGCACCTTCCTCGTCGACCCCGACGGCGTCATCCAGTTCCACGAGGTCACCGCCGAGGGCATCGGCCGCAACGCCGCCGAGCTCGTCCGCAAGGTCAAGGCGGCCCTCTACGTGCGCAACCACCCGGGCGAGGTCTGCCCGGCCAAGTGGGAAGAGGGCGAGGACACCCTGGCCCCGTCGCTCGACCTCGTGGGGAAGATCTGATCCACATGCTCGATCCCGTTCTCGCACAGCAACTCTCGGCCTACCTCACCAAGGTCGTCGAGCCCGTCGAGCTGGTCTCCAGCCTCGACGGCTCAACCGCGTCGCAGAAGGTCGCCGACCTGCTCGACGAGGTCGCGTCGCTGTCCGGCGGGCGGGTCACCCACGTGCGGACGGGGGACGCCACCCGGCGCCCCTCGTTCCGCGTGGTGCGCACCGGCACCGACGTCGAGGTCGAGTTCGCCGGGCTGCCGCTCGGCCACGAGTTCACCTCCCTCGTGCTGGCGCTGCTCCAGGTCGGCGGCCACCCCTCGACCGCCGCGACCGAGCTGCTCGATGCCGTGCGCGGTCTCACCGGTGAGCACCGGTTCGAGACCTACTTCAGCCAGTCCTGCCAGAACTGCCCCGACGTCGTGCAGGCGCTCAACCTGATGAGCGTGCTCAACCCCGGCATCTCGCACGTCGCCATCGACGGTGCCGTCTTCCCCGACGAGGTCGAGCAGCGCGGCGTGCTCGCGGTGCCGATGGTCTTCCGCAACGGTGAGCTGTTCGGCCAGGGCCGGATGACGCTCGACGAGATCGTCGCCAAGCTCGACGAGGGAGCGGCCGAGCGCGACAGCGAGCGCCTCGCCGCACTCGAGCCCTTCGAGGTGCTCGTCGTCGGCGGTGGCCCGGCCGGCGCCACCGCCGCCGTGTACACCGCCCGCAAGGGCATCCGCACCGGGCTGCTCGCCGAGCGGTTCGGCGGCCAGCTGCTCGACACCATGTCCATCGAGAACTACCCCTCCGTCGAGCACACCGAGGGCCCCCGTATGGCGGGCGACCTCGAGCGCCAGGTGCGCGGTCTCGGCGTCGAGGTCGTCACCGGGCAGACTGCCGAGCGGCTCGTCCCGGCATCCGAGGTGGGCGCCCTGCACGAGGTGCACCTGACCTCCGGCGCCGTGCTGCGCTCGCGCACCGTCGTCATCGCCAGTGGCGCCCGCTGGCGCACCCTCGACGTGCCGGGCGAGGACGAGCACCGCAACCGCGGGGTCACCTTCTGCCCGCACTGCGACGGGCCGCTGTTCCGGGGCAAGCGCGTCGCCGTCGTCGGCGGCGGCAACTCCGGCGTCGAGGCCGCGATCGACCTCGCCGGCGTCGTGCAGCACGTGACGCTGGTCGAGTTCGCCGACGAGCTCAAGGCCGACGACGTGCTGCAGCGCAAGGCGCGCAGTCTGCCCAACGTCGACGTCCTCCTCGGCACCGCCACCACCGAGGTGGTGGGCGATGGGTCGAAGGTCGTCGGGCTCCGGCACGCCCCGCGGGCCGGCGGGGAGGCCGAGCTGCTCCCCGTCGAGGGGGTCTTCGTGCAGATCGGCCTGCTGCCCAACACCGAGTGGCTCGACGGTGTGGTGCCCATGACCCCGCACGGCGAGGTGGTCGTCGACGCGCGCGGTGCGACCGGCATCCCGGGCGTCTTCGCGGCCGGCGACTGCACGACCGCGCCCTGGAAGCAGATCGTCGCCGCCGCCGGTGGCGGTGCGACCGCGGCGCTGTCGGCGTTCGACCACCTGATCCGCACGTCCGCGCCGGCCGAGGTGGCCAGCGAGGAGCCCGCCGCCACCGTCTGAGCGTCGGCGGACCGCGTTCCGGTATCCTCCCAGCCGGTCCGGGGGGCTGCTGGCGGAGTACCGCGAGCTGGTGCTGCGGCAGGGGCAGTGGCACGCCACCGGATCGTCGCAGGCGCGCGAGCAGTGGGCGGGCGCCCTCAAGCGGTACCGCACCCGCGCGGCATCCCACCTCGACCGCTACCAGGGCGATGTCGACCACCCGGCCTACAACCTCACCGCCGCCGGTCTCGGGATCGCCCGCAGCGAACGCGATCCGGCGCTGGCGTGGCTGGCCCGGGGGCTGCTCGCGCTCGCGGTGGGCTGGCTCGTCGCCGGGGTTCTCGCGAGTCGTCGGCGCGGGCGGGCATCGAGGTCGGCCGCCGCAGCGCACTGGGTCGTCGGCACCCGCCCGTGGCGCGCGGCCGAGGTGGGGCCGGGGATGCCGGGTGCTCAGCGCGGGCTGCTCGTCGCCGTGCCCGGCGTGCTGCTGCTCGCCACCCGGGCGGTGCAGACCTCGTTCCTCGCACCGGTGCACCTGCTCGTCGTGCTCGGAGCCTGGCTGGTGCTGGTCGGCGTGGGCTGGGTGCTGCGGCGTGGCCGGGTGCCCTGGGGCGTGGTCGCCGCCGCGGGAGGCGTGTTGGTGGCGCGCTGGCCCTGCTGGCGATGTCGTCGACCGGTCCCGGCGGCTACTGGTACGCGTTCTGGACCGAGCCGGGCCGGCGCACGGTGTACGTCACCGTCGCGGTAGCGCTCTTCTCCTGGCTCCTCGTGGCGGCCGCCTGGGCGCCCTCGGTCACCCTCGGGCGCCGCCGGGCGGCCGGCACCGTTCTCGCCGCGGTGGGTGCGGGCCTGGCCGTTCCGGCATCCGCGGTCGGTGCCGTCGGCCTCGAGGCGGCCCTCACGGCGTGGAACGACCAGGTCGGGCTGCTGCCGTGGGGGCTCTCGCGCATCCTGGGCATCACCGTGTACCTCGGCATCCCGGCCGACACCGCGTGGTGGGCCGCCGGCCTGGGCGCCGGCCTGCTCGTGGTGGGTCTGCTGCTCGCAGTCCCAGGCAGGCGCGGCTCACCCCTCGAGCCGGGTGCTCAGAACGCTGCCCGGGCGACCACCTGACCACCTGAGCACGCGACGCCGGAGGGCGGGTCAGCGGCGGCCGCCACCGAGGATGCCGCCGAGCACGTCGCCGATGATGCTGCCGGGGTCGAACCCGGCCGACGCCTCGGCACCCGCGGACGAGCCCGCCGAGCCCCCGCTGACCGCACCACCGACCTCGTCCTGCAGGTCGCCGAAGATGTGGCTCGCGATCGCGCTGCCGTCCTGTTCGTCGATCGCGGCCAGGTCGGCGCCACCGGTGACCAGGTCGTCGTCGTGCTGGGCCAGTGCCTGGACGATGGACTGAGCCCCGGACGGGTCGCCGGCGTTCGCCTGCAGCCCACCGAGCAGGGTCGGAAGCACCGCCGCGGCGGTGCTGCGCACCTCGTCGGGCGACGCGCCCACCTGCTGCGAGATCTGCTCTGCGGGTGGTGCGCCGAGGATGTCGTCGACTGCTGACACCGGGCCCCCTCTCGTCCGGCCGCGGACCGGCCCGGGCTCTCGGCCAACCTAGCTCGGGTGACCCACGAGGCACAGGGGGCAGGGGACAGCGGTGATCCGGGGGGTGCATGATCGGGGTATGACGCGCGCAGCCCAGGACCGCACCCTCGTCCTCCTCCGACACGCGAAGGCAGAGCAGCAGGGCTGGGACAACGACCACGAGCGCCAGCTCACCAAGCGCGGTCGGCGCGACGCCACCGCGGCCGGGCACTGGCTGGTCGAGCACGGCATCGGCATCGACGAGGTGCTCTGCTCCACCTCCGAGCGCACCCAGCAGACCACCGAGAGCGTCTGGGCGAGCGGGTGCCCCGAGACCGAGGTGCACCTTGACCGGCGCATCTACCTCGCCGCGCCGGAGCGGCTGCTCGAGGTCATCCACGAGGCCGACGAGGACGCCGACGTGCTCATGGTCATCGGCCACGCGCCCGGCATCCCGTCGCTGGCCGAGCTGCTCTGCGACGGCGACGGCAGCGTCGAGGGCCACCGCAAGATGGCGGAGGGGTTCCCGACCTGCGCGGTCGCGGTGCTGCACTACTCGGGCCGGTGGTCCGACCTCGCGTTCGGTGACGCCCGCCTCGAGCGCTTCCACGTGTGCCGCGACGGCGCTTGAGACTGGAGGTCAGCGATGAACCCGGCCCGACAGAAGTGGGATGAGCTCCCGCCGGCGCGCAAGCGCCTGATGATCACGGTCGGGGTGATCGACGCCGGGATGCGCGCGTGGGCCCTGATCGACCTCAAGAACCGCCCGGTCGACGAGGTCAACGGCCCCAAGGCGGCCTGGGCCCTGGCCCTGACCGTGGTCAACTCCGCGGGCCTGCTGCCCGCCGCCTACCTGGTTTTCGGCCGCCGCCGCGGCTAGGCCGGTGCCGCGGGCGGTCCGACCGCGTCGTCGGGCCCCACGGCATCCGCCCGCTCGTCGCCGCCCCAGCGGCAGAACACCTCGATGACGGTCAGCGCCAGGGCCGCGAGCACCGCGATGAGCAGCACCGTCCCCGCACTGGGGCGGTCCCCGACGAGCACGGCCAGCACGGCCAGGCCGCCCACGGCCGCGCGCAGCGCCACCACGTTGCGGGCGGCGAACCGGCTCACCGAGCCGAGCGCCCCGGTGGGGCGTCGCGTCATCCCGGACAGGCGGCGGGGCACCGAGCGCAGGCCCACGGCTGCGCTCGACGGCCCGGCCAGCCACGCGGCAAGCGCGATGACGAGGAACAACACTGCGGTCGAGCGCACCGCGAGCCGCAGCGGCGTGGTCACCGCGTCGAACAGCACGGTGGCCACCTGCGGGACGAGCAGCACCTGCTGGAGGTCGTCGAGGTAGAGCGCCCCCAGAACCTGGATGCCGAGCAGCAGCAGCACGAGCGAGCCGACCACCATCGAGGCGCCGATGACGAGCGCCCGCCGCCGGGAGGGAGCCAGGGCGATGCCGGCGAGCAGCGCGAGGATCGCCACGACCGGTAGCACGTAGCGCAGCAGGTCGAGCACCCGGATGACCGTCTGGGCCTTTCCGAGGTCGGCACTCTGCAGCACGACGAACTGGGCGTTGACCACCGGGATCCGGTCGGCGAACGGCACTCCCCGCTCGACGAGGACCGGCTTGATCGCCGTGATGAACGCGGCGAGGTTGACCGACACCTGGCCTTGGGTGACCGACACCCCGGCGGTGTTGGTCTCACCGGTGAGCGCGGCGACCAGCCCGGCGTGGGCCTCGCGGTTGGCCGCGACCCACGCGTCCTGGAAGGTGCTCGAGGCGACGAGATTGCTCACCTGACCCTCGGTGAAACCGTAGATCGCGTTCGAGATCGGCTCGGCGAAGGTCGACAGCTCGACCGGCAGCCGCTCGGTGACGCCTTCGACACGGGGCCGTGCGGCGATCGCATCGAGCGTCTGCGTGGTCAGCTCCTTGACCTTGAGCTGCTCGAACACCGCGTCGGTGATCCGCCGAGAGATCTCTTCCTGCACGGCCGGATCCTGCGCGAGCGGTGCGACCATCGAGAGGTACTTGTCCGAGTCGAGCACCGTCGACCGGGTGAAGGTCGCCAACGCTGACAGCGGGGCCAGCAGGGCTGCGACCAGCAGCAGCACCATCGCCCCGGCCCACCGACCACGGTGCCGACGCGCCGGCTCGGCCGGCGTCACGGCCACCGCCTGCGGCAAGGCCTGTGTCGCGGCGACCTGGGCGCGCAGGCGCACCAGCTCGGCGCGCTCGTCGTTCGTGAGCTCGGCGGACGGGGCCGGCGCCGTCGGCTCGGCCTCGGGCTGCGCCGCTGACTCGGATTCGGCCGCCGTGGCCTTGCGGCGGCGGTTCGGTGTGGGAGTGGGCCCCGTGGGCGTGCTGCTCATGGTCGTGGTCCTCGTCCCGTGGTCCGTGCGGCACCCGGACGCCGTCGGTCATCCCGGCCCACGGCAGGCACCGCGTCACGCCCGACAGTAGGCAGGTTCGGCCGGCGGCTCGTCACCCAGCGCGGGTGACCGGGCAGCCGATGTCGGGTCACGGGAACCGGCCGCCGTGCTCCCTCCTGGGGTGCGCGGCGGCCGGCTCCTGCGGTGCGAGAAGACTCAGGGTTCGGTCCTCAGGTTGAGGTCGGGCGTGCGCAGGTTGGTGCCTGCCAGCCGCACCGCTTCGATGTACAGGGTGCTCGGCAGCAGGCCCGCGTCCGTCGCCGTGTTTCCCGTGACCCGCTGGATGGGGATGCCCGAGCGCAGCAGCTCGTATGTCGCTGTGGGATCGCCGTCCCACCGCAACGTGATCCGATCGCGCCCCAGGGCGGTGACCGTGAGGTTGGTGGGTCCGGATCCGGCCGGAGGCGGCGTCGGGGTCGCGGTCGGGGTCGGTGTCGTCGGGGGAGGCGAGCACACCGGCGAGGGGGTCACCGAGGGGGTCGGCGTGGGTGTCGTCGACGGGGTCGGGGTCGCCGACGGGGTCGGGGTCGGCGTGGGTGTCGTCGACGGGGTCGGGGTCACCGAAGGCGTCGGCGTGGGCGTCGGTGTCGGCGGCGGCGTGGTGGAGCCGCTCATCGTGACGTCCACGTACCTGACCCGCATCGGGTGGCCGGGCTCGGTGGCGGCGGTGGCGTCGCCGCCCATCTTCTGCGGGTACGCGCCGGAGATCGCGACGTTGATGATGATGTTCTGCCCGAACGCGGCGATGTTGTTCCAGACGGCTCCGGCCAGGCGGGGGTCGTCGGAGCGAAGCGACAGCGTCGCGGCGCCGTCGATGAACCACGTCATCACCTCGGGGATGCGGGTGCGGTCCCACTGGAAGGCGTACGTGTGGAAGTTGCCCCAGCACGAGGTCACGGCGCAGGGCAGGCCGCCGGTGTTGATGCCCTCGGGGTCCTGGCACGCGCCACCCCACACGTCGCAGTGCAGCACGCTGTTGGAGAAGGGCAGGCCGTTGACGCTCTCGGCGATGTCGAACTCACCGTTGGCCGGCCAGCTCCACCGGTCGGTGCGCAGTCGTGAGCTGAGCATCCAGAACGCGGGCCAGTAGCCCTGTGCCGCAGCGCCGGTGACGTCGGGCAGTGCGAGCTCGGAACTCACGGTCATGTTCTGGCCGGGCTCGGGCTTGAAGTCGGCCTGTGACTCGATGCGCGATGAGTACCACTGCGACCCCTCGCGAGTCGGTGTGATGACCAGCTCGCCGTTCGCCACCATCGTGTTCTCGGGCCGGTTGATCTCCTCCTCACCGGTTCCGAAGCGCTCGGGGCCGCCGGGGTAGGCAGTGCCGTTCGTGTAGAGCCACTTGCCGAGGTCGAGGCTCGACCCGGTGAAGTCGTCGTGGAAGACCGTGGTGGTCGCCGCCGTCGCGGTGGCGGCATGGACAGCGATGGGGGCGAGCAGGCCGGCCGCCAGGGCGGCGGGCAGGAGCACTGCGGTCTTGTGTCGGAACAGTTTTCGTCGTGCGGGCATGATGCATCCTTGATCGGTGAAGCGTGGAGTGGTGGGCAGCGTGCCTGCCTACTGGGTCGGGCCGTCCACGACCCCCGAAGACCCCCGTGCGACCCTCCTCGCTTCCCCCTCGATGCCCCCGCGGGCTGCCGATGGCTGCCCCGGTTCCTCGAAAGGACCTCATCCCCGCAATAGCACTTTATTGGACTGCGGTGGGTGTTGCCAGCGGGGCAATAAGAGGGCTCTCAGACCTGGCGACTGGTCACGGCATCCGGTCGCAGGGGAGACTGATCACGGCAGGGGGGTCCGCCACCCCTCGCAACCACAGTGTCCCCGAGCCGTTCCCGCCGCGCCCGCGGCGCGGTGTGGGGGTGCGGAGAGGCACCACGATGCAGGCGTTGCAGTTCGACGAGTACGGGGGAGCCGACGTGCTGCACGTGGCGCAGGCCCCAGAGCCCCATGCCGGCCCTGGCCAGGTGCGGGTGCTGGTGCAGGCCCTGAGCGTCAACCCCTTCGACTGGAAGCTGCGGGCCGGCCTCATGGAGGGCATGGTGCCGGTGAGCTTCCCGGCGATCACCGGCACGGATGCCGCCGGGGTGGTCGACGAGGTGGGCGTCGGCGTCACGGGCCTCCACCTCGGTGACGAGGTCTTCGGACTCGGGTCGGCGACGGCCGCGGAGCTCGCCGTCCTCGACGTCGCGACGGTGAAGCCACCGAGCCTGACCTTCGAGGAGGCCGCCGCGATGGGACTGGCGGTGGAGGCAGCCGCCCGCTGCCTCGACCTGCTCGACCTGCATCGCGGGGCGACCGTGCTGATCGACGGCGCCGCCGGCGGGGTGGGCTCGGCGATGACCCAGCTCGCGCTCGCCCGCGGGCTGCGGGTGGTCGCCACGGCCAGCCCGCAGAACCACGACTACCTGACCGGTCTCGGGGCCACGCCCACCATCTACGGGGAGGGTCTCGCCGGCCGGGTCGCGTCGCTCGTGCCGACCATCGACGGTGCGGTCGACGTCGTCGGCCACGGGTCGGTGCCCGAGCTCGTGGCGATCACCGGCGACCCGCGCAGGGTGGTCACGCTCGCCGACTTCACTGCCTACGAGCACGGAGTGCACGTCGCCGACGGCTCCGTGGCCCGGGCGTCCTACGCCCTCGCCGAGGCAGCCGACCTGCACGTCGCCGGGCGGTTCTCGATGCCGATAGAGGCCACCTTCGCCCTCGAGGACGGCCCCGCGGCGCACGAGCTCAGCGAGTCCGGCCACCTGCGCGGCAAGATCGTCATCACAGTTCCTTGATCATCAGGCGGGCACGCCCGTCGCGTCGGCCACCCACTGCCAGAACAGCTCTCGCTCGTCAGCCGTCGCGCGGGTGCGCCCGAGCACGCTCGTCGGGCGCACCCGACGGTCGTGCCAGAGCAGCCCGGATGCCGGTGCCGGCTCGGTGGCGACCAGCCAGGTCGTCGTGTCGGTGCCGGCGCTGTCGGGGCGCAGCACGGGTCGCAGGGCGGCGGCGAACCGGGGGAGCGAGGTGTCCAGCCCGGGGGTGCTCGCCCACCCCGGGTGGGTGGCGTGCACCGACACGCCGGATGCCGTGGTCCATCGTCGCGCCAGCACCGGCAGCAGCTCGACCTGGCCGCGCTTGCTGCGCGCGTAGGCGACCGCTCCGGAATAGGTGCCCTGCTCGAAGTCGGGGTCGAGCAGCGGCAGGGCCTGGGTGTACATGCCTCCCGAGGTCACGAACACCACCCGGCCGGCGGCGGCCGACAGCGACGGCAGCAGCAGCACGGTCATCAGCACCGGGCCGAGCACGTGCAGCGCCATGGTGCTCTCGTGGCCCTGCGCCGACGTCGTGCGGGCCCGGGGCAGCGCGCCGGCGTTGTGCACCAGGGCGCGCAGCGGCACCCCGGACTTCAGGAAGGCCGAGCAGAAGGCCCGCACCGAGTCGAGGTCGGACACGTCGCAGACCCACACCCGGGCGGCGCCGCCACGCACGACGGCCGCCTCGACCTCGGCGGCCACCCGGCCACCCCGGCCGGCGTCCCGCACCACGAGGTGCACCGTGGCGCCCAGGGCCGCCAGGTCGAGGGCGGTGCGCCGCCCCAGCCCGCTCGACGCCCCGGTCACCGCGACGTGCCGCCCGGCCAGGGCGCCGGATGCCGGGTCGTCGGGCCAGGTGGGCAGGCGTCGCCGCACGGCGTACCCGACCCGGCTGAAGCCGGGCAGCACGGTGCGGTCGAGCACGGTGTCGAGCGCGCTCGCGGCGGCGTCGGGCAGCCGGCTCACATCAGGGCGCGCATCGCGGCGGTGGCGCCGCGCAGGTAGCGCTCGACCAGGGCGCGCTCGTCGTCGCTCAGCGAGGCGTCGAGCTCCGCGAGCGCCGCGAACATCGGCGCCAGGCGCACGAACACCTCGAGCCGGCCGGACTCGGTGATGACGACCTCGGTGCGCCGGCCGTCGTCGGCGTGGGGCCGCCGCTGCGCATGACCACGCGCGACGAGGCGGTCGACGACCCCCGAGGCCGCGGCCGACGTCACGCCGAGGGCGCGCGCCAGCTCGACCGGGCCCATCGGCGTGTCCATCAGGTGGCGCAGCGAGTGCAGCTCGGAGGTCGAGAGGCCGGCCCGGCGGGCGACCTCGTGCGGCACCAGTGCGGCGACGTCGACCAGCTCCTGCAGGGCGTCGAGCGAGCCGGACTGCCGGAACGCGGGCACCACCGAGCGCACGTCCGTCGCAACCTTAGACAAAGTTGCGTCAGTCGCTGGGGTCTCCCTAATATCTCTCACCTACTGAGTAACTTGGTGAATCACCTGCTGAATCACCTGGAATGCCGACACCGTACCAAGGAGAGCAGGACATGGGCAGCCTCGCGCACCTCATCACCCGGAAGTGGGTGGCCGGGCTGCTCGCCCTGTTCGCCATCCTCGGCACCGGTGCGGTGATCGGCCTGGTCGGCCAGGCCGAGTCACCGGCCACCGGCACCGCGGCCCTGCCCAACGGCACCGACAGCCGCCAGGCCGCCGAGCTGCGCGACCAGCTGCCCCAGGACGAGGGCTCGGCCGCCGTCGTGCTCTACAGCAGCGACCAGGCGTTGACCCCCGACGAGCTCGCACTGGTGCAGGAACGCGCCCAGTCGCTGCCCGGCGCCACCGGCGCGCCCGCGGTCGTGGCCGACGACGGCACCGCCGCGACGGTGTTCATCCCGGTCACCACCCAGGATGCCGTCGAGACCGCCGACGTCGTCACCGAGCTCAGGACGGCCGCCAGCGCCGACCTGCCCGAGGGCCTCACCGCCCAGGTCACCGGCCCCGCGGCCATCCAGGCCGACCTGGCCGCCGTCTTCGACGGGGCGAACTTCCGCCTGCTGGCGGCCACGGCATCCGTCGTCGCGATCCTGCTCGTCATCACCTACCGCAGCCCGTTCCTCTGGCTGGTGCCGCTGACCGTCGTCGCCGTGGCCGACCAGCTCGCCGCCGTGGTCGCCACGCACACCCTCGCGGCCTTCGACGTGCTGTGGGACGAGTCGACGATCGGCATCCTGTCGGTGCTCGTCTTCGGCGCCGGCACCGACTACGCCCTGCTCCTGATCAGCCGCTACCGCGACCAGCTACGGGTGACCGAGGACCGCCGTGAGGCGATGGCCGTCGCGCTGACCCGCACCGCCGAGGCCGTGTTCGCCAGCGCCACCACCGTGGTGCTGGGCCTGCTCACCCTGCTGCTGTCGCTCTTCCCGGCGACCCGCGGCCTGGGCCTGGCCTGCGCGGTCGGTGTCGTGGTGGCCGCGTTCTTCGCGCTCGTCGTGCTGCCCGCCGCCCTGGTCGTCTTCGGGCGCTGGATCTTCTGGCCCAAGGTGCCGCACGTCGGCGAGACCGGCCTGGCCGACGGCCGGTCGTTCTGGCGCAAGGTGGGCGACGCCGTGGCGAAGCGCCCCGCCGGCTTCGTCACCGTGACCGTCATCCTGCTCGGCGTCATGGCCGGTGGCGTCACCCAGATCCAGACCGGCCTCGACCAGGCCGACCAGTTCCTGCAGAAGCCCGAGGCGATCGCGGCGGGAGAGCGGCTCGCGCAGTCCTTCCCGGCCGGAGCCGCCGACCCCGCCTACGTCATGACCCGGGGCGACGGCGCAGCCGTCGTCACGGCGGTGAACGGTGTGGAGGGTGTCGGCACGGTGCGGCCCGGGGCCAGCGGCAGCGGCATCACCGAGGTCGACGTCGTCATCGCCGCCGACCCCGGCTCCGACGCGGCGGCCGACACCGTGGTCGCGCTGCGCGACGCCGTCTCCGGCATCCCCGACACCCACGTCGGAGGCACCGAGGCGGTGGCGCTGGACGCCTCGGAGGCGTCGGCCCGCGACCGCCAGGTGATCCTGCCGGTCATCCTGCTGCTGGTGCTGGTCGCCCTCGCAGCCCTGCTGCGCTCCGTCGTCGCCCCGGTCGTGCTCGTCGCGACGGTCGTCGCGACCTACCTGGCGAGCCTGGGCCTGTCCTGGGTGATCTTCACCCAGGTGCTCGGCTTCGACCGGCTGGATGACGGGGTGCCGCTGCTGGCCTTCGTGTTCCTCGTCGCGCTGGGTGTCGACTACAACATCTTCCTGGTCACCCGGGCCGCCGAGGAGGCCAAGGGGCACGGCGCGAACCAGGGCATGCTGCGCGCGCTCGCTGCGACCGGCGGCGTCATCACGAGCGCCGGCATCCTGCTGGCGGCCGTGTTCGCGGTGCTCGGTGTGCTGCCCCTTGTCGTGCTCGCCCAGCTCGGTGTGGTCATCTGCGTGGGCGTGCTGCTGGACACCCTCGTGGTGCGCACCGTGCTGGTGCCGGCGATCGCGCTCCTGCTCGGCGACCGCTTCTGGTGGCCGCGGCAGGTGGGCCCGGACAACGAGGAGGACGGCGCCGTGGTGGATGACGGCGCCGTGGACGACGACGCCGTGGCCGTCGGCACTCGGTGACCGCGGCACGCCTCGTCGGCGCCGTGGTGGTGCTCGTCGTCGTGGGCGCCTACGCGGCGCTCGCCGTCCGGTGGACCGCGAGCGACCCCGGCTGGTACGCCAGCCTGCCGCGGCCGCCATGGCAGCCGCCGGACCTCGTGTTCGGTGTCATCTGGCCACTCAACTTCGTCGCCCTGGTCGTGGCCGGGCTGGCGGTCGTGCAGCAGGCCCCGTTGGGCGACCTCTGGCTCTGGCTGGCGATGCTCTGCGCGTCGGTCGCCCTGGCCGTGGGCTGGGCGCACGAGTTCTACGTGCCCCACCACCTGGGCCGCGCCGCCATCCTGCTGGCGGGCGCCGCGGTCCTCACCTGGCTGCTCGTCGTCGTGACCGGCGGCCTGGTGCCCTGGGCCGGCTGGGTGCTGGTGCCCTACGCCCTCTGGCTGACCGTCGCCACGAGCCTCGCCGTGGGCTACTGGCGCCTGGTGCCGGTTCCGGCCGGGAGCGCCGGCTGAAGTTTCTCGGCCGGAGTGCATCCGCACGAGCACGAGTGGCGGAAGTACGGGTGAGGTCGCAGCGCCGCGACCACATCCCAACAGAGAGGACCCTGAGCATGAACCTCCGTCGCCTCGGCGTCACCGCCGCCGTACTCGGCCTGGCCGCCGCCACCGTCGCCCCCGCCGCCTCCGCATCGGCGTCGAAGCCGGCCCCCCTCGGCAACCGCAGCCTGGCCGAGGTCCTGACCTCCGACGGCAACAAGTTCGACCGCAACTGGTACGACTACGACATCGTGACCGAGGCCGTCCTCGCCGTGGTCGGCGCGAAGCCGAACAGCCCGGTGAAGGTCCTCACCGACGGCAACGTCCCGCTCACGGCCTTCATCCCCAACGACCGCGCGTTCCAGGTGCTCGTGCGCGGCCTCACCGGCACGTGGCCGCGCACCGAGCAGGCGACGTTCGACGCCGTCGCGAGCCTGGGCATCGACACCGTCGAGACCGTGCTGCTCTACCACGTCATCCCCGGTGCCACGATCACCAAGAAGGCGGCCGTCAAGGCCAACGGCGCGGTGCTCACCACCGCCCAGGGCGGCACGTTCACGGTGAAGGTCTACAACCGCCACGTCCCGATCATCGAGCTGCGCGACCAGGACCCCAACGACGTCAACCCGTTCCTGAACCCGCGGGCCCTGGACATCAACAAGGGCAACAAGCAGATCGCGCACGGCATCGTGTTCGTCCTGCGGCCGCTCAACCTCTGAGCAGGGGCCGAACGCGTCGTGATCGGGTCCACGACCGGGCTCGGGGTGGCCGCCCTCGCGGCGGCCGCCCCGCTCGGTCGTGCCGGTGCGCTCCCGCGCGGCACCGCGACGAGCACGATGGGAGGCTGGCGGCCTATCGTGGAGCACGTGAGCACCGGTGAGCAGGTCGACGTCGACGACCTCGCAGTGCGGCTGCGCGATGGTTCGCGCGAGGCGCTCGCCGAGGCATACCGCGAATGGTCGGCGCTCGTGCACACGCTGGCCGTGCGCTCGCTCGGCAACCACCACGACGCCGAGGACGTCACCCAGCAGGTCTTCGTCGCAGCCTGGCGCAGCCGGCACACCCTGCGCCCCGAGCGCGGGTCGGTGGCCGGGTGGCTGGTCGGCATCACCCGGCACACCGTGGCCGACCAGCACGCCAAGCGAGCGCGCCAGGCCCGCGATGCCGCGGCCGTCGCCGCGCAAGCCGGGCCGGAGGCGCTCGCCGCACCACCTGACGACCAGCTCGCCGCCCGGCTCGTGCTGCACGACGAGCTGGGGCGCCTCGGGGAGCCCCGGGGCACCGTGGTGCGGATGGCCTTCCTGGAGGACCTGACCCACGAGCAGATCGCCGAGCGGCTCGACCTGCCGCTCGGCACCGTCAAGAGCCACGTCCGACGAGGACTGACCCGACTGAGGACCCGCCTGGAGGAGGTGAACCGTGACCCATCCTGACGACGACGCGCTCGCCGCCATCGCCCTCGGCGACCCGGCGCCCTCCGGTGCCGCCGAGCACGCACACAGCTGCCCGCAGTGCTCGGGCACCTTGGCGTCGCTGCACGACACGATCACCATCCTGCACGCCCCGGCGCCCGACCTCGTCAGGCCGCCGGCGTCGGTGTGGGACGCGGTGCAGGCCGAGATCGACCGCGCGCCCGAGCGCGCCGTGCCGGCCCCCACCCCCAGCGCACCGGTCCCCGCCGCCCCGGTGCCCGAAGCCCCGTTCCCCGAAGCACGGGTCCCCGAAGCACCGGCACCCGCCGCGGATGCCGGTGACGACCTCAGCCGGCGGCGCGCCTCGCGCGCGACCCGGCGTCGCTTCCCGCTGGCCTGGGTCGCCGGGGCGGCCGCAGCCGGCCTCGTCGTCGGCGTGGTCGGCGCCCGGGCCGTGGAGGACGACCCGGCCGCTTCGGGGGTCACCGTCGCCTCGGCCAGCCTCGACACCCTCGACACCCAACAGGTCAAGGGCACGGCCGACGTCGTGCGGCACGACGGGCGGCTCGACCTCACGGTGAGCACCCAGCCGATCGACCCGGCCGGCGGCTACCTCGAGGTCTGGCTGATCAACAAGGACCTCAAGCGGATGGTGTCGGTCGGGGTGCTGGAGCCCGACGCGAAGGACCAGTCGTTCGTCATCCCACAGGAGCTGCTCGACCAGGGCTACGTCATCGTCGACATCTCCCGCGAGGGCTTCGACGAGGCCCCGCAGCACTCGGGCGACAGCGTGGTGCGCGGCACCCTCGCCACCTGAGTAACCGTCCAGATCGCCCGCAGCAACTCCCGGGACGCCCCGGCGGGGCGGCAGGCTGGTACCTAGGATGGGCGGCATGACGACGTCACCAGACATCAAGCCCCGCAGCCGCGACGTCACCGACGGCCTGGAGAAGGCCGCCGCGAGAGGGATGCTGCGCGCCGTCGGGCTCGGCGACGACGACTTCGCCAAGCCGCAGATCGGCGTGGCGAGCTCGTGGAACGAGATCACCCCGTGCAACCTCTCGCTCGACCGGCTCGCCAAGGCGGTCAAGGACGGCGTGCACGCCGGCGGCGGCTACCCGCTCGAGTTCGGCACCATCTCGGTGAGCGACGGCATCTCGATGGGCCACGAGGGCATGCACTTCTCCCTCGTCAGCCGCGAGATCATCGCCGACTCGGTCGAGACCGTCATGCAGGCCGAGCGGCTCGACGGCTCGGTGCTGCTCGCCGGGTGCGACAAGTCGCTGCCCGGCATGCTGATGGCCGCCGCCCGGCTCGACCTCGCGTCGGTGTTCCTCTACGCCGGCTCGATCCTGCCCGGCATCGCCAAGATGTCCGACGGCTCCGAGCGCACCGTCACGATCATCGACGCCTTCGAGGCCGTCGGGGCCTGCGCCCGCGGGCTGATGAGCCGCGAGGACGTCGACGCCATCGAGCGCGCCATCTGCCCCGGCGAGGGCGCCTGCGGCGGCATGTACACCGCCAACACGATGGCTTCGGTCGCCGAGGCGATCGGCATGTCGCTGCCCGGCTCGGCCGCCCCGCCCGCCACCGACCGGCGTCGTGACGGGTTCGCCCGCAAGTCCGGCGAGGCCGTCGTCGAGCTGCTCCGGCGCGGCATCACCGCGCGCGACATCATGACCAAGGAGGCGTTCGAGAACGCCATCGCCGTGGTGATGGCCTTCGACGGCTCCACCAACGCGGTGCTGCACCTGCTCGCCATCGCCCACGAGGCCGACGTCGACCTCACCCTGGCCGACTTCTCGCGGGTCGGCGCCAAGGTGCCGCACCTCGCCGACGTCAAGCCGTTCGGCTCCTACGTCATGACCGATGTCGACCGGGTCGGCGGCGTCCCCGTCGTCATGCGCGCCCTGCTCGATGCCGGTCTCCTGCACGGCGACTGCCTCACCGTCACCGGGAAGACGATGGCCGAGAACCTCGCCCACATCGCCCCTCCCGACGTCGACGGCAAGGTGGTGCGCGCGATGTCGGAGCCGATCCACCGCACCGGCGGCATCACCATCCTCAAGGGGTCGCTGGCCCCCGACGGCGCGGTCGTGAAGTCGGCCGGGTTCGACTCCGACGTCTTCGAGGGCACCGCCCGCGTCTTCGACGGCGAGCGGGCCGCGATGGATGCCGTCGAGGACGGCACTATCGCGGCCGGCGACGTCGTCGTCATCCGCTACGAGGGGCCCAAGGGTGGCCCGGGCATGCGCGAGATGCTCGCCGTGACCGGGGCGATCAAGGGTGCCGGCCTCGGCAAGGACGTGCTGCTGCTCACCGACGGCCGCTTCTCCGGTGGCACCACCGGCCTGTGCGTCGGCCACGTCGCGCCCGAGGCGGTCGACGAGGGGCCGATCGCGTTCGTCCGCGACGGCGACGGCATCCGGCTCGACGTCGCCAACGGCCTCCTCGACCTGCTCGTCGACGAGGCCGAGCTGGCGCGCCGCCGCGACGAGGGCGTCACCCACCCCGATCCCAAGTACACCCGTGGCGTGCTCGCGAAGTACCGCCGCCTCGTCGGCAGCGCGAGCACCGGCGCGGTGTGTGACTGAGCCCGCCGGCGAGGGGCCGGCACTCGAGCTGGTCGGCCTCGTCAAGCAGTTCCGGGGCAGGCAGGTCGTCCACGGCCTGTCGCTCGTGGTGCCCCGCGGCTCGCTCTACGGCCTGGTCGGGCCCAACGGCGCCGGCAAGACGACCACCCTGTCGATGGCCACCGGCCTGCTGCGGCCCGACGGCGGCACGGCCCGCGTGCTGGGCCACGACGTGTGGGCCGACCCGGCGGCGGCCAAGGCCGTCATGGGCATCGCGCCCGACGGCATGCGCCTGTTCGAGCAGCTCTCGGGGCGCGAGCTGCTCACCTACGTGGGCGCGCTGCGCCGGATGCCGCGTGAGGTCACCGCCGCGCGCGCCGACGAGCTGCTCGCCGTGCTCGACCTCGCTGACGACGCGAGGACGGTCGTCGCCGACTACTCCGCCGGCATGGTCAAGAAGATCAGCCTGGCCGCCGCTCTCATCCACGCGCCGCGGCTGCTGGTGCTCGACGAGCCGTTCGAGGCGGTCGACCCGGTGTCGGGCCAGACCATCCGCACCATCCTGCGCCGGTACGTCGCCGGCGGGGGCACGGTCGTCATGTCGAGCCACGTCATGGAACTCGTCGAGGGGCTCTGCGACCGGGTGGCCGTGGTTGCCGCCGGGCGGGTGCTCGCCGAGGACACCGTCGCCGGGCTGACCCGGGGCGGCTCGCTGCACCAGCGCTTCCTCGAGCTGGTCGGGGCGTCCGACACGGGGGGCGAGGGCCTGACGTGGTTGGGCTGATCGTCCGCCTGCGGCTCGCCATGTGGCGCACCGCAATGGCGCGCAGCACCCTCCACCTCCTGTCCTCCGTCGCCGGTGGCGTCGCCGCGCTCGCGGTGCTGGCACTGCTCGGGCCGGGCCTGGTGCTGCTCTCGCAGCGACCGCTGCGGCTCACCGCACTCACCGTCCCGCTCTTCGCGCTCATCACGCTGATGTGGACCGTGCTCAGCCTGATCGCCTCCGGGGTCGACTCGCTCCTCGACCCGGCGCGATTCTCGGTGCTGCCGCTGCGGGCCGGCGAGCTCGCCCGCGGCCTGCTGGCCGCCGCCTGCACCGGCATCCCGGCGGTGCTGCTGAGCGGTCTGGCCCTGGCCCAGGTGGGTGCCTGGGCCGGCCGGCCCGTTGCCGTGCCCGCGGCGGTGCTCGCTGCCGTGCTGGGCGTGCTGACGGCGGTGCTGCTCGCCCGCGCGATCACCAGCGCACTGGCCCGGGTGATGACCACGCGGGTCGGCCGGGTGCTGGGTGCCGTGGTCGTCTCCGTCGTCACGCTGGTGCCGCTGGCGATGAACGCGCTGCTCACCACCGGCTCGCTCGGCGCCGACCTCCGCTCGTTCGACGCGACCCGCTCGGCCGTCGTCGCGTCGTGGACCCCCTTCGGCTGGGCCTGGGCGCTGCCGTTCGACGTCGCCTCCGGCCGCTGGGCGGCGGGTGTCGTACACCTGGTGCTGGCCGTCGCCCTCGTCGGCGGGCTGTTCGCCTGGTGGGTGCGCCTGCTGGCCCGCACCCTCACCTCACCGCTCACCACCTCCGGCGGCCAGCGCATCGGCCGGGGCCGGTTGCTCCCGGTGCTCCTCGGCACCTCGCCCACGGCCTCCATCGCGGCCCGCCGGGTGCGGGCCTGGTACCGCGACAGCCGGCTGGTCGGCATCGCGCTGCGCACCGCCGTGCTGCCGGTCTTCTTCGTCGTGCAGGCGGTGTTCACCGGCACCCCCGGGCTGGCCGGCGTCGGCGTCGTCACCCTGGCCGTGTTCGCGGGCCTCACCCTGATGAACGACCTGGCCTTCGACGGCCCGGCCTGGTGGCTGCACGTCGCCGTGGGGGTGCGCGGCTGGGAGGACCGGCTGGGCCGGGCGATCGCCTCGACCGTCGTGTTCGGGCCCGTCGTCGTGCTCACGTATGCCGTCAGCGTGGGGCTGGGCGTGCTCTCGCACCCGGTGTCGTGGGCCATGGTGGTGGTGGTGTCGTTCCTCGCGAGCCTGGGCCTGGCCGTGGGGGTCGGGGCCGTGCTGCCGGGCACGGCACCGCGCACCGGCGGCAACCCCTTCGCGGCCACCTCGGGGGGCGCGGCGCAGGGTTGCCTGACCGCCGTCGTGTCGTTCGTGGGCCCCCTGCTGCTCACCCTCCCGGCCGTCGTCGTCGCAGTGCTCACCGCGGAATCGCCCGTCGGTCGCTGGGTGGCGCTGGTGGCCGGCACGCTCTACGGAGCGGGCCTGCTCACGCTCGGGGTGCTGCTGGGCGGGATGCGCATCGACCGGCGGGCTCCCGAGCTGCTCGGCCAGCTCGCCACCGCCCAGATCTGAGGTCAGGTGGGCGACGCGGCCACCCGCGCCGGCTCGGCGTCGGTGGCGTCGTGCTCGGCGCGCACCGCCGCCACCGGGGCGAACCGGTCGTGGTAGGTGACGAGCAGCGAGATGAGCAGCACGAAGAACACCGTCGCCGAGAGGTCGAGCGCGCTGCTGCCGAGCAGCAGCCGGGCGAGCAGCACCAGGCCGATGTTGACGACGACGCGCGCCCCGAACGCGGCTGCGAGCCCTTCGCGGCTGCCGGCCCGACGGGCCACCGCGAGGGAGACCGCGGCGTTGACGACGACGAAGAGCGCGATGCCGACGAACATCCGCAGGTCGGACACCTCGAGGCCGGGCAGGATCCGCGCGTAGATCGTCGACAGCAGGCCGATGAGCACGACCTTCTCCAATGTCGACCACGACCACACTTTCACGTGGGATGCCGTCCACGCGTCACGCTCGGCGGCGGTGTCCATCTCCTCCGGCAGCGGGTCGGCCGCGAGGCGCCACGACCAGTCGGCGGGCAGCAGCCGCGGCCTCACGACGAACCAGAGGATCGCCAGCGCGACCAGGACCGCACCGATGATGAGCGGCGGGAACCACGCGACGTCCTGCCAGGTGTCGGTGAAGTCGAGCTGGGCCACGTGGATCCAGTACTCCTGCGGCAGCTTGACGACGATCCAGATGGCCGCCGCCGTGACGACCCAGAAGCGGGTGCTGAACCGGCGTGGGTCCCAGCGCAGCCGCACGGCCTCGTAGGCGATGAAGAAGTACTCGAAGGTGTTGGGGAAGACCAGCAGCAGCCAGCGCGCACCGGTGACCTCGAAGAGCATCACCCCGACCATCCGGTAGAAGAACAGGAAGCGCGAGATGCCGACGGCCGACGACCGTGTCCAGTTCTGCAGCGACGCCAGGAAGGCGATGGACAGGTAGAACAGGTCCATCGCCTTGTCGTAGTTCTGGTAGCCCGGCGGGTCGAAGCCGAACGCCTGGAACACGCTCTGGTCGATGCCGTCGAGCACGAGGCAGGCGAGCACGGCCGGGAGCGGCCACTTCGGGATGAAGAGGGGGAGCAGGAAGCGCAGCCCGACCACGACGACGAAGACGACGGTGGCTTCGGTGGTCATCTGGTGCTCCTCGTGCGCGGCCCGTCGACGAGGGCGTCCGGCGCGAACGCTAGCGGAGGGCACCGCCGCCGCGCTGCGGCATCCGGGCGGCCGGCGGGGGTGAGCGACCTCACGGTTCCGGATCGTGGGATCGGGTGTCTCGTTGGTTGACACGGCATACGGCCGGGGGGAGAGTTCAGGTGTGGCCCGAGTCCTCGTACTTTCCAGGCGCGTCTGATCCCTTCGATCTGACGCGCTCCCTCCGTTGTCCCGCCCGGGACTGGAGGGTTTTTTTGTGCACGGACGACGGCCGCCGACAGCGGTTGACTTCAACGAAGACGGTGACAGCAGTGAGCGAGACCAAGCCGGCGACCCCGGTTCTCCCAGCGCCCCCGAGCGCCCCGAGCCCCGCGCAGGTGGCGCAGCAGGCGCGGGCCCGCACGCCCATCGAGGTGACCGGCGCGCAGAGCCTGGTGCTCTCGCTCGAGGCGATGGACGTCGACACCGTCTTCGGCATCCCGGGGGGCGCGATCCTCCCGGCCTACGACCCGCTGCTCGACTCGGTCAAGGTGCGCCACATCCTGGTGCGGCACGAGCAGGGCGCCGGTCACGCCGCCGAGGGCTACGCCGCGGCCACCGGGCGGGTGGGTGTCTGCATGGCGACCTCGGGACCGGGGGCGACCAACCTCGTCACCCCCCTCGCCGACGCGCACATGGACTCGGTGCCGATCGTCGCGATCACCGGCCAGGTCACCTCGGCGTCCATCGGCACCGACGCCTTCCAGGAGGCCGACATCCGCGGCATCACGATGCCGATCACCAAGCACAACTACCTCGTCACCAAAGCCGACGACATCCCCCGCACCATCGCCGAGGCGTTCCACATCGCGGCCACCGGCCGCCCGGGCCCGGTGCTCGTCGACATCTCCAAGGACGCCCTGCAGGCGCGCACCATGTTCTCCTGGCCGCCGCGCATCGACCTGCCCGGCTACCACCCCGTCACCCGCCCGCACAGCAAGCAGATCCGCGAGGCCGCCCGGCTCATCGCCGAGGCCGAGCGCCCCATCCTCTACGTCGGCGGTGGCGTCATCCGGGCCCGCGCCAGCGAGGAGCTGCGGCGCTTCGTCGAGCTGAGCCAGATCCCCGTGGTCACCACGCTGATGGCCCGTGGCGCGCTGCCCGACAGCCACCCGCTGCACCTCGGGATGCCGGGCATGCACGGCTCGGTCTCGGCCGTCACCGGGCTGCAGAAGTCGGACCTGATCATCGCTCTCGGAGCCCGCTTCGACGACCGGGTCACCGGCCAGCTCAAGACCTTCGCACCCGACGCCAAGGTCATCCACGCCGACATCGACCCCGCCGAGATCAGCAAGAACCGCAAGGCCGACGTGCCGATCGTGGGCGACTGCCGCGCGGTGCTCGTCGACCTCATCGAGGCCGTCGACACCGACATCGACGCCGGCCGCGGGGGCGACTACCACGAGTGGCGCGAGCGGGTCGCCGGCTGGAAGGACCTCTTCCCGGTCGGCTACACCGAGCCCGAGGAGTCTACTCTGGCACCGCAGTACGTGATCCAACGGCTCAGCGAGATCGTCGGCCCGGAGGCGGTGTACGTCGCGGGCGTCGGCCAGCACCAGATGTGGGCCGCCCAGTTCGTCGACTACGAGCGCCCCAACGCGTGGCTCAACTCCGGTGGCCTCGGCACGATGGGGTATGCCGTGCCGGCCGCCATGGGTGCCAAGGTCGGCGAGCCCGACCGCATCGTGTGGGCGATCGACGGCGACGGCTGCTTCCAGATGACCAACCAGGAGCTCGCGACCTGCGTCATCAACAACATCCCGATCAAGGTCGCGATCATCAACAACAGCAGCCTGGGCATGGTGCGCCAGTGGCAGACCCTGTTCTACAACGAGCGCTACTCCAACACCGACCTGCACACGTCGGTCGGCTCGCGGGTGCCCGACTTCGTCAAGCTCGCCGATGCCTACGGCTGCGCCGGGTTCCGGTGTGAGCGACCGGAGGACGTCGACGACACGATCCGTGCGGCGATGGCCGTCAACGACCGGCCGGTGGTGGTCGACTTCGTCGTGCACCGCGACGCCATGGTCTGGCCGATGGTGCCCGCCGGCGTCAGCAACGACCTCATCCAGGTCGCCCGCGACACCGCCCCCCAGTGGGACCGCGAGGAGTCCGAGGCGATCGAGCAGGGGCTCGACCCCGACCACGACGACGTGCCCACGGGCTCGCACGAGAACTGAAGGCGACATGACGATGAACAAGCACACCCTGTCCGTCCTCGTCGAGAACAAGCCCGGCGTGCTGGCGCGCATCGCCGCGCTGTTCTCCCGGCGCGGCTTCAACATCGACTCCCTCGCAGTGGGGGAGACCGAGTACCCGGACGTGTCGCGGATGACCGTCGTGGTCGACGTCGAGGACCTGCCGCTGGAGCAGGTGACCAAGCAGCTCAACAAGCTCGTCGAGGTGCTCAAGGTCGTCGAGCTCGAGCCGCAGTCGGCGGTGCAGCGCCAGGTCATGCTGATCAAGGTGCGGGCCGATGCCGGCACCCGCAGCCAGGTGCTCGAGATGGTGCAGATGTTCCGCGCCAAGATCGTCGACGTCGCCACCGACTCGCTCACCATCGAGGCCACCGGCACCACCGACAAGCTCAAGGCCCTGCTCGAGGTGCTCGAGCCCTACGGCGTCAAGGAGCTCGTCCAGTCCGGGATCGTCGCCATCGGGCGCGGCCCGCGCTCCATCACCGACCGGGCGCTCCGCAGTGCCTGAACCACAGTTGCAGCGCCTGATCCGCAGGCGCAGCGCGTGAGCCGCAGCGGCGGCCCGTGACCGGCATCCGCCGGGCCTGAGACCGCGCCGCGCGACGCCCGCCGCACGGCATATCGTCCACACCGACACCACCACACCACCAACACGAGGAGAGGCCGACACGATGGCCGAGATGTTCTACGACGACGACGCCGACCTGGCCGTCATCCAGGGCCGCAAGGTCGCGGTCATCGGATACGGCAGCCAGGGCCACGCCCACGCGCTGAACCTGCGCGACTCCGGGGTCGA
>JBBQNZ010000023.1:0-35489 GCA_038330415.1 Actinomycetales bacterium
GGGATCGTTGCGGAAGGCGGCGTCGGTATCCTCGCGGAAACGGGCATGCGCTCGGGAGAACGCCCCACGGTTCGCTGCGCTGACGTTCACCTGGCCCCCGGCGGCAACCTTGAACATCAGTCCATCAGGTCGGCGTAGAGCATCGTGGAGAGGTAGCGCTCACCGAAGGAGGGGATGATGGCCACGATCGTCTTGCCCGCGTTCTCGGGGCGCTGGGCCACCTGAACGGCGGCCGCGATGGCGGCACCGGAGCTCAGCCCGACGAGCAGGCCCTCCTCGGTGGCGGCGCGTCGGGCCCACGTCACCCAGGTGTCGATGTTCACGTCGATGACCTCGTCGTAGACATCCCGGTCGAGGATCTCGGGCACGAAGTTGGCGCCGAGGCCTTGGATCTTGTGCGGGCCCGGCGCGCCGCCGTTGAGGATGGCACTCTCCTCGGGCTCGACGGCGATGATCTGAACACTCGGCTTGCGCGACTTGAGCACCTGACCGACGCCGGTGATGGTGCCTCCGGTACCGATGCCGGCCACGACGATGTCGACCTCGCCGTCGGTGTCCTTCCAGATCTCCTCCGCGGTGGTCTTGCGGTGGATCTCCGGGTTCGCGACGTTGGCGAACTGGCGAGCAAGCACCGCACCCTCGCGCTCGCCGACGATCTCCTCGGCCTTGGCGACGGCGCCCTTCATCCCGGTGGAGGGGTCGGTGAGGATCAGCTCGGCGCCGTAGGCGCGCAGCAGCGCCCGGCGCTCCTTGCTCATCGACTCGGGCATCGCGAGAACGACCTTGTAACCGCGGGCCGCGCCGACCATGGCGAGCGCGATGCCGGTGTTGCCCGACGTGGCCTCGACGATGGTGCCGCCCGGCTTCAGGTCGCCCGAGGCCTCCGCGGCGTCAATGATGGCGACGCCGATGCGGTCCTTCACCGAGCTCGCCGGGTTGTAGAACTCGAGCTTCGCGGCAACGATCGCGTCCCCGTCGATGATCCGGTTGAGCCGGACGAGCGGGGTGTTGCCGACGGCCTGGGTCACGTCGTCGAGAATGGGCATCGCGGGCCTTTCGCTGGAACGGGGCCGGCCCGGGCGCCCGAGGTGGGCAGCCCGGCATCCGGCTCGGGAATGCCGATGACGGTGCCAACCGTCGCCTGCTTATGCGTATTCCAACAGAGGGTTATCGCCCAGCACAACGACGTCTCAGTGCCGGTCGGCGCCCCTCACCGGTCGAGCAGGTCGCGCTGCACCGCGTTGAGCGGCAGGCTGCGGGCCCGGCGCTCGGCCGCAGCGGCTTCGGTGGGCCGGTCCAGCCGGCGCAGCAGGGCGGCCCGGGTGGCGTGCCAGAGCGGGTAGTCGGCCAGTCCGTCGATCGAGTCGACGAGCGCGAGCCCCTCCTGGGGGCCCCGCGCCTCGGCGACGGCGACGGCATGGTTGAGGCGCACCACCGGCCCGTCGTCGACCCGCAGCAGCACCTGGTACCAGGACTGGATGGCGGCCCAGTCGGTCTCCTCCCACGACGGGGCGAGCGCGTGGCAGGCGGCGATCGCAGCCTGCACCACGTAGGGGTCGGGGTGGGCCGGCGACAGGCGCAGGCCTTCGCCCACCAGCGGCACCGCCTCGGCGATGGCGCCGCGGTCCCACAGCGCGCGGTCCTGGTCGGCGAGCAGCACGGCCGCCCCCGCGGCATCAGTGCGCGCGGCTCGGCGCGAGTCCTGCAGCAGGATCAGCGCCAGCAGGCCGGTCGCGCCGGGGTCGTTGGGGCGCAGCCGGTGCAGCAGCCGGGTGAGGCGCAGCGCCTCGGCCACGAGCGCTGGGCGGGTGAGCTCGGGGCCGGCCGTGGCGGCATACCCCTCGTTGAACATCAGGTAGGTCGTGGCGAGCACGGTGTCCCAGCGCTCGGGGAGGTCGTCGGCCGACGGCACGCGGTAGGGGATGCCGGCCAGCCGGATCTTCTGCCGGGCGCGGGTGAGGCGCTTTGCCATCGTCGGCTCGGAGACGAGCAGGGCGCGCGCGACCTCCTCGGTGCCCAGCCCGCACAGGGTGCGCAGGGCCAGGGCGACCCGGGTCTCGGGCGCGAGGCTGGGGTGGCAGCAGGTGAAGACCAGCCGCAGCAGGTCGTCCTCGACCACATCGGGCTCGGGGTCCTGCGCGAGGAGCACCACGTCGGCATCCGGCCCGGACGCGAGCGCCTCCTTGGGGGCGCGAGCCGCCTCACGGCGGATCTGGTCGACGGCGCAGCGGCGGGAGGTGGTGCGCAGCCAAGCGACCGGGTTGTCGGGGATGCCGTCGCGCGGCCAGGTCTGCAGCGCGCGCAGGCTGGCGTCCTGCACGGCATCCTCGGCGAGGGCGAGGTTGCCGGTCCAGCGGGCGAGGGTGGCGAGGACGTCACGGCCGGCGACCCGGACGATCTCGGCCAGGGCGCGGTGGGCGTCCTCGGGGGCGGGAGGACCCGCCCCCGAGGCGACGGCGCTCACATCGGGAACTCGATAACGGGGCGCACCTCGATGGCCCCGTCCCACGCGGCAGGAATGGTCGCGGCGACCCGGACCGCCTCGTCGAGGTCGGCGCACTCGAGCAGGTAGAAGCCGGTGAGGGCCTCCTTGGTCTCGGCGTAGGGCCCGTCGGTGGTCATCGGGGTCCCGCCCTTCGCGGCGACCCGAACCGTGGTGGCGGTCGAGGTGGGGTAGAGCGCGGCCCCGCCGCGGATGACGGCACTCGCCGCCTCGGCGAACTCGCCGTACTGCGCGGTCTCCGCGGCGTACTCGGGGGCGCTCCAGTCGACGTCGCGGCTGTAGATAATGGCGGCGTACTGGGTCATGGTGACTCCTTGGTTGTCCGGGGGTGGGCCGCACCGGTGTCCGGCCTCACCCTAGAGACGAGCGGGGTGGGCTGAGAAGGACAGCCCACCAGCCGGCATCCGCCGCTGCCTCTGCGATCGTGGGTGAAGATCGGCGCCCTCGCGACGCTTGTCACCCCACATCCCAAGGTGGAAACGGGCTGGTGAACGCCATCTTTCGACGCCTGTCATCGGGCGACCGACACACGGTTACCGGCCAGTAGGGTGAGCGTCACACGGAAGTATGCGCGCGCTTAGCCGTGGATAGACTCAGGCGGCGCCCCCGAGGCCCCGAGCCGGGCGCAGTTTTCGCAGCCACCCCCACCCCGCCGGATGGAGCACCACATGACCGCCGTCCTTGTGATCGGCCTCCTCATGACCGCGATCGCGCTGCCCCTCGCGGCACGCCGGGTTTCGTGGATCTACCGGCTGATCCGCAGCGGCCAGCCCGCCCCCGACCGGGTCGAAGGCGTCACCGGCCGCGTCAGCGCCGCCCTGAAGACTCAGCTCGTCGAGGTCTTCGGGCAGCGCAAGCTGCTCAAGTGGACCGTCCCCGGCATCGCCCACTTCTTCGTGTTCTGGGCGTTCCTGATCCTGGCGACGGTCTACCTCGAGGCATACGGCTCCCTGTTCCAGGAGGGCTGGGCGATCCCGGTCGTCGGCCGCTGGGGCGTGCTCGGCTTCGCGCAGGACTTCATCGCCGTGATGGGCCTGCTCGGCATCATCGCCTTCGGCGCCATCCGCGTGAAGAACTCACCGAAGCGGCTCGGCCGAAACTCACGGTTCCAGGGCTCGCACCTCGGTGGCGCCTGGCTGACGTTGTTCTTCATCTTCAACGTCATCTGGACGATGTTCCTCTTCCGCGGGTCCAGCGTGGCCACCGGCAACTTCCCCTACGGCAACGCGGCGTTCGCCTCACATGCGGTCGGGCGGGCGATCGAGCCCCTGGGTGAGTCGACCGCGACCCTCCTCGAGCACGTCGGCCTGCTGCTGCACATCGGGGTCATGCTCGTCTTCCTCATCTTCGTGCTGCACTCAAAGCACCTGCACATCTTCGTGGCACCGATCAACGTGATGTTCGGTCGGCGGCCCGTCGCGCTGGGCGCGGTCAAGGAGCTGATCGTGGCGGGCAAGCCGTTCGCCATGGACGACATGGAGGATCTCGACGAGGGTGTCTCGCTCGGCGCGGGCCACGCCGAGGACTTCACCTGGAAGGGCCTGCTCGACTTCACGACCTGCACCGAGTGCGGCCGCTGCCAGAGCCAGTGCCCCGCGTGGAACACCGAGAAGCCGCTGTCCCCCAAGCTGCTCATCATGGGCCTGCGTGACCACGCCAACGCCAAGGCGCCCTACCTGCAGGCGTTGGCCAAGGTCGACGGCGACCGGGAGAAGGTCCCCGCGGGCGTCAAGGCGGTGCCTGCGCACCATGGCCACGCCGCGCCGGAGGGGCTGTCCTGGGAGGACGTGCCGCTGGTCGGCGACACCGGGTACGACGGCGACTCCCTCGCCGCCTACACGCCGGTCGGCCCCGGCGCGATCATCGACACCGACGTGCTGTGGTCGTGCACCACCTGCGGCGCCTGCGTCGAGCAGTGCCCCGTCGACATCGAGCACGTCGACCACATCATCGACATGCGGCGCTACCAGACGCTCATCGAGTCGGCATTCCCCAACGAGCTGGGCGGGCTGTTCAAGAACCTCGAGGGCAAGGGAAACCCGTGGGGGATGGGGGCGCGGGCCCGGCTCGACTGGGCCAAGGACCTGCCCTTCCCGGTGAAGGTGCTCGGCCAGGACGTCGAGAAGGCGTCGGAGGTCGACTGGCTGTTCTGGGTCGGCTGTGCCGGGGCCTACGAGGACCGGGCCAAGCAGACCAGCCGCGCTGTGGCCGAGCTGCTCGACACCGCGGGCGTCTCGTTCGCGGTGCTCGGCAACGGCGAGACCTGCACCGGCGACTCGGCGCGACGGGCCGGCAACGAGCTGCTGTTCCAGACCCTGGCCCAGCAGAACGTCGACACCTTCGGCGAGTTCGGCGTCACGAAGGTCGTCGTGACCTGCGCGCACTGCTTCAACACGATCAAGAACGAGTACGCCCCGCTCGGTGGGTCCTACGAGGTCGTGCACCACACCCAGCTGCTCAACCGGCTGGTGCGCGACAAGAAGCTCGTCCCGGTGGCCCGGCCCTCGGACGTGCCGGGGATGTCGTCGGCCAAGAACGCCGCATCGACGGCCTCGACCGTCACCTACCACGACCCGTGCTACCTGGGCCGGCACAACGGCGTCTACGCCCCGCCGCGCGAGCTGATCGAGTCGCTGCCCGGGGTCGAGCTGCGCGAGATGGAGCGCACCCGCGAGACCTCGTTCTGCTGCGGCGCCGGCGGCGCCCGCATGTGGATGGAGGAGAAGCTCGGTACGCAGATCAACACCAACCGCACCGAGGAGGCGATCGCCACCGGGGCCGAGCGGATTGCCATCGGCTGCCCCTTCTGCCGGGTCATGATCTCCGACGGGCTCGGCGCGAAGCAGTCCGAAGGGATCGCCGAGACCGTGGAGGTCGTCGACGTCGCGCAGATGCTGCTCGCCGCGGTGCGCCGTGGGTCGGAACCGGACGGTGCGGCCGAGGTCTCGTCGGTCGAGGTGGGGTCCGGGATGCCGCCCGCGACCGCCCCCGAGGTCACCGCACCCGCCGCCGCGGCAACGGCAGCAGCCGCCACGGCCGCGGCCGTGGCGACGTCTGCGACAGCTGCACCCGAGTCACCGGCCGCAAGCGAGCCGGAGGCAGACCCTTGGGACGCGCCCGCCGCACCCGCAGCGGCGGCCACCACCGTCGCACCGGCAGCACCCGCGACGAGCGAGCCGGAGGCAGACCCCTGGGACGCTCCCGCCGCACCCGCTGCCGCAGCCCCCGCTGCACCGGCAGCCACCGAGCCGGAGGCGGACCCGTGGGACGAGCCCGTTTCGACAGGTCCGGATGCTTCACCTGCTGAGCCAGCCCGGGACAACATCGACCAACTGGTCGAAGTTGCCCCAGCTGCGGACGAGCCCGACCCCTGGGACGCACCCGCGACACCCGAAGCTGCGGCCGCCCCGGTCGTGGCAGCACCCGCGGCGACCGAGTCCGAGCCCGACCCGTGGGACGAGCCCGCCGCAGCAGGGGACACCACGCCGGAGCCAGCCTCGCCAGCAACGGCGCCGGCCCCAGTCGAGGGCTCGGTCGACCCGTGGGACGAGCCCGCCGCGACAGGTCCGGATGCTTCAGCCGGCGAGCCAACCGTCACCGAGAAGGCCGACGTCTCGGGCGCCGAGGCGGAGCGTCCCTCGAGTGACCAATTGGTCGATGTGGGGACGGCCGCGGACGCGTCACCGACACCGGCCCCGGTGGAAGCACCCGCACCGATCTCGGCCGCAGTCGAGGACTCGGTCGACCCGTGGGACGAGCCCGCCGACTCCGCTGACCCCCAGCCGGCTGAAGCTGCCGCGGCCACGCCGGCAGTCGAGTCCGACCGTCCCTCGAGTGACCAATTGGTCGATGTAGGGACGGCCGGCGACGACGAGGCGACTGCGAACGCGCAGGAGGCACCGGCATCCGACGCCGTGGCCCCGACGAACCCAGCGTCTGAGCAGACCGAGCCTGAGCAGGCCAAGGAGCAGAAGACGACCACGACCGGGTTCACCGGCGATGCGGCGCTGCTCGACGAGCCGGACCCCTGGGACTGACCGCGAATCAAGGGTCGGACTTATCGGGGTGATAGTCCCGATAAGTCCGACCCTTGTCTCGATCGCATCCGGACGCCCCGAACGCGAGCCCACGCATTCGCGCAGTCAGGAGCACTCCGCGGGATCAGGAGGATCTCGCCGGGTCAGGACCGGATACGGCCTCACTGCGCGAAGTGCCCTTGACTTCGCCGGAGGGCGGCGGGTCGATGGCCCGGACAGACGAAGCGCCCGGCCCCACCGTGCGGTGGGGCCGGGCGCTGTCGTGAGCGGCGGGGCTGGGCTCAGCCCAGGCCGTTGGCGGTGAGGAACTCCTGGGCGACGGCCTTGGGGTCCTTCTTGTCGATGTCGGTCTGCTTGAGCATCCCGGCCACGGCCTCGGTGGTGAGCTTTGCCGACACGGCGTTCAGGGCGGCCTTGACCTCGTCGGCGCGGTCTGCGCGCACGAGCGGGACGATGTTCTGCGAGCCGAAGAGCTTCTTGTTGTCCTCGAGCTGCACGAACCCGTTGGCGGCGATGGCCGGGTCGGTGGAGAAGATGTTGGCCGCGTCGGCCTGGCCGTTCTTCAGCGCCTGCACGATGCCCTGCCCGGTGAGCGGCCGGAACGACTTGAAGGTGACGCCGTAGGTCTTCTCGAGGCCGGGGATGCCCTGCGGGCGGCCCTTGAACTCCGGCGGCGCGGTGAGGGTGAGGTCACCGGCGACGGCCTTGAGGTCCTCGATGGTCTTCAGGTTGTACTTGTCGGCGGTCTCCTTGGTGACCACGATCGAGTCGTTGTCCTCGGCGGCCGACTTGTCGAGCACGGTCAGCGTCTTGGGCAGCACCTGCTGCACGTGCTGGTAGACCTCGTCGGGGTCGGTGCCGGTGAAGGACTTGTCGTAGTTGAACGCCAACGCGCCGGTGTACTCGGGGAACACCTGCACCGAGTTGTCCTCGAGGGCGCGCAGGTAGATCTCGCGCGAGCCGATGTTGGGTTGGGTCGAGGCGTCGATGCCCTTGGCCTGGAGTGCACCGGCGTAGATCTCGGCGAGCAGCGTGGACTCGGAGAAGTTCGCACCTCCGACGACGATCGGGCCACCGGAGGCGCTGGCCGAGGCCGATCCGGCCGGGGACGAGGACGCGAGCGGGTCTTCGGAGCTGCCGCACGCGGTGAGCCCGAGGAGCGAGGCAGCGATCAGTGCCACCGCGGAGGTCATGCGCTTCATCGGAGTGGTCCCTTCGTGGTGCTGTGGTCGGTCTGGCGATCAGACGTAACGATAGAGCCGGGCAAAACGGGGGAAACGGGGTCAGGCACGAGCAGCGGGCGTGCGGGAGTCGGCCAGCGGCTTGTCGGCCTCAACCGAGACGCTGCGCGAATCCTTCCCGCGACCACCGACACGGCGGCCGGTGAGGCCGGGCGAGACGACCCGGCGCTGCGCCAGCGCGAAGACGGCGTCGAGCGCGACGGCCAGCACGGCCACGAGGATGGCCCCGCCCGCGGTGGCCGGGTAGTTGCCCAGGGCGAGGCCGTCGATGAGGTAGCGACCCAGGCCACCGAGCCCGACGTAGGCGGCCACCGTGGCGGTCGCCACCACCTGCAGCACCGCCGAGCGCAGCCCGGACAGCAGCAGCGGCAACCCGACCGGCAGCTCGACCTGCCGCAGCACCTGCCCCGACGTCATGCCCACGCCCTTGGCCGCGTCGCGCGCCGCCGGCGGCACCGCCTCGATGCCGGCGTAGGTGCCGGCGAGCAGCGGCGGGATGGCCAGCAGGGCGAGCACCAGGATGCTCGGGAGGGTGAACGCGAGGTCGCTCTGGATCATCGCGCCGAGCCACAACGTGGCGGCGAGGAGCAGACCGAGGGTCGGCACTGCCCGCACCGAGTTGGCGAGCGAGACCAGCCAGCGGGCCCGCCCGGTGTGGCCGACCCACAGCCCCAACGGGATTGCGATGACGGCAGCGAGGGACACCGCCATCGCGGTGTACTCGAGGTGCTGCAGGGTGCGGTTGGGGATGCCGTCCTCGCCCTGCCAGTTGGCCGGGTCGGTGAACCACGCCCAGATCGAGGGAATCATGCGCGCGCCCCCTCCACCCGCAGCCAGGGTGTGACCGCCCGCGTGCCCAGCACGATGACGGCGTCGAACGCCAGCGCCAGCAGCACGCAGGCCACGATGCCGGTGAGCAGCTCGCCCCAGATGACCCGGTTGAAGCCGTCGACGAGCAGGTCACCGAGCTGGCTGACGCCGATCAGCGTGGCGACGCTGACGATGCTCACGTTGCTCACCGCGGCCACCCGCAGCCCGGCGGCGATGACCGGCGCGGCGAGCGGCAGCTCGACGCCGAACAGCCGGCGCATGCCCTTGTAGCCCATGGCGGTGGCCGCCTGCGCGATGTCGTCGGGCACCGAGTTGAGCCCGTCGGCCACCGTGCGAGCCAGCAGCGCAACGGTGTAGATGGTCATGGCGACGATGACGTTGACCGGGTCGAGGATCTTGGTGCCCAGCAGCACGGGCATGATCACGAACAGGGCCAGCGACGGGATCGTGTAGAGCAGACCGGTCGTCGTGATGATAGCGGGGTAGACGCGCGACCATCGGCTCGCGGCCCAGCCCAGCGGGATGGACAGGACGAACCCGAGCACCAGCGGGATGCCGGCGAGGTAGAGGCTGCGCCACGTGAGCGTGAGCACCGTGTCCCAGTTGTCGGCGAGCCAGGTCATGACAGTGAGTCTTGGGGGGTCGGCTCTGCCCCCGACACGGCCGCGGCACCGCCGTGCACCGGGTCGGACTCGTCGCGTTCGGGCCGGTCGGTCTGCTCGATGGCGGTGAGCACCTCGTGCGCCTGCACGGTGCCGCACAGCGACCCGGCGTCGTCGACGATGACCCCGCGTCGGCTGGGAGACGACAACGCGGCATCCAACGCCCCACGCAGAGAACCGTGCTCGCGGGCCACGGTGCCTCCACGGTGCAGGTCGTCCTCGGCCACCGGCCGGTCACCGATGCGGCTGGGCTCGACCCAACCCAGCGGATGCCGGTCGTCGTCGACCACGAGGAGCCACCCGGCATCCGTGGGCTCGGGACGCTCGCCGAGCAGCACCGTCGGCTCGGAGTGCAGCGGCAGGCGCGGCGCCTCCTGGAACTGCAGCGCGCGGTAGCCGCGGTCGCGGCCGACGAAGTCGGCGACGAAGTCGTCGGCCGGGTGGGCGAGCAGGTAGGAGGGCTCGGCCACCTGCGCGAGCCGGCCACCGACGCGCAGCACGGCCACCTGGTCGCCGAGCTTGATCGCCTCGTCGATGTCGTGGGTGACGAAGACGATGGTCTTGCCGAGCTCGCCCTGCAGGCGCAGGAACTCGTCTTGCAGCTGCTCGCGAACCACCGGGTCGACGGCCGAGAACGGCTCGTCCATGAGCATCACCGGCGGGTCGGCCGCGAGCGCCCGGGCCACGCCCACCCGCTGCTGCTGGCCGCCGGAGAGCTGCGCGGGGTAGCGCTCGCCGAGCTCGGGGGCCAGACCGACCCGCTCGAGCAGCTCACGCGAGCGGTCGGCGATCCGCTTCTTGTCCCAGCCGAGCAGGCGGGGCACGGTGGAGATGTTGTCGAGCACGGTGCGGTGCGGGAACAGCCCGGCGTGCTGGATGACGTAGCCCATGCCACGACGCAGGTCGGCCTCGTTCATGCGGCCGGTGTCCTGGCCGTCGAGGGTGATGGCCCCCCGGGTGGGCTCGATCATCCGGTTGACCATGCGCAGGCTCGTGGTCTTGCCGCACCCGGAGGGGCCGACGAGCACGGTGATCTTGCCGGTGGGCGCGGTGAGCGAGAGCTCGTCGACCGCGACGGTCCCGTCTGGGAACTGCTTGGTCACGGCATCGAAGCGGATCATCGGGGCCCCTCACGAGGTCGGTGACATGGCCTCACAACCTAGCCGCTCACACCCACACCGGCAGCCGTGCGCGCCGGGCCGCCCCGGTTGTCGAAGTTGCCCGGTCGCTGGTTGAACGCTGGTCGCGCACCGCGTGGTACCCATACGGCATGGACTCGAGCGCCGCCCGCCAACGGCCCGCGCCGGCGCCCCGGTGAGCGAGCACGACCTCGACCGGCGCTCCACCCGCGGCCGGTTGATGCTGGCCGGCGTCATCCTCGGGTCGGGAGTGGCCATCCTCGACGGCTCGGTCGTCAACGTGGCGCTGCGCACGATCGGGCGCGACCTCGGCGCCTCGCTCGCTCAGCTGCAGTGGGTGGTGAACGGCTACCTGTTGGCGCTCGCCTCCCTGGTGCTCGTGGGCGGGGCGCTGGGCGATCGCTTCGGCCGGCGGCGGGTCTACCTCATCGGGGTCGGCTGGTTCCTCCTGGCGTCAGCACTGTGCGCGGCGGCGCAGAGCCCGGCCCAGCTCATCGCTCTGCGTGTGCTGCAGGGGGTGGGCGCCGCCCTTCTCACACCGGGCGCTCTGGCCCTCATCCAGTCCTCGTTCCGCCCCGAGGACCGGGCCCCCGCCATCGGCACCTGGGCCGGACTGTCCGGTGTCGCGGCCGCCATCGGGCCGCTGCTCGGCGGCTGGCTGGTCGACAACGCCTCGTGGCGCTGGATCTTCGCCATCAACGTGCCGTTGTGCGTCGCGGTCTTCGCGCTGACCTGGCGCGCCGCCCCGGAGAGCCGCGACACCACCATCGAGGGCCGCTTCGACGCCCTCGGCGCCACGCTCACGGTGGTCGCCCTCGGCGCCGCGACCTACGCGCTCACGGCATCGGGTGACACCGGGGGTGCCTTGGTCGTCGCCGCGTGGGTGGTGTCCATCGGCGCTGGAGTGGCGTTCGTGGTCGTGGAGGAGCGCACGGCATCCCCGCTGGTTCCGTTGCGGCTGTTCCGTTCTCGCATCTTCTCCGCCGCCAACGCGATGACCCTCCTGGTCTACGGGGCGCTCGGCGGCGTGTCGCTCTTCACGGTGCTGCAGCTTCAGGCGGTGGGCTGGAGCGCGTTGCAGGCCGGGTTGTCGGGGATGCCGGTCACGCTGTCGCTGTTGCTGTTGTCGTCACGCGCCGCCTCGCTGTCGGCCCGGATCGGGCCACGGGTGCCGATGACGGTCGGGCCGCTGGTCTGCGCGGCGGGCGTGCTGATGTTGTTCGGCATCGGCGAGGGTGCGACCTGGTGGTCGGTGCTGCCGGGCATGACCGTCTTCGCGCTCGGTCTCGCCCTGCTCGTCTCGCCCCTGACGGCATCCGTGCTGGCGGCGGCCCCCGACCGGTTCGCCGGGGTGGCTAGCGGGGTCAACAACGCGGTCGCCCGGGCCGGGTCGTTGTTGGCGGTGGCCGCCCTGCCCGCCCTGGTCGGGCTGGCGGGTGACGACTACCTCGACCTCGACGCGATGACCGACGGCTACCGCGCGGCGATGCTGTGGTGCGCCGGGCTGCTCGCCGCGGGGGGGGTGGTCAGCTGGTTCGGCCTGGGCCGGGCAACGCGTCGGTGACGAAGTCGGCGACGGCCTCGTGCCAGACGCGGGGGTACCGCAGCATCGAGTGGATGCCCCCCTCGACCTCGACGTAGCGCAGGTCGACCCCGTTGTGGGTGTAGCGCTTGGCGAGCACGTGGGTGCGCCGTGGGTCGGTGACGCGGTCGCTCGAGCCGTGGGCCAGCAGCACCGCGACACCCGGCGGGGGCTGGCGGGTGTCGTACTCGACCCACGGGGCGAGCGCCGCGACGCCGACGACGTCGGGCGCACCACTGAGCTGCAGGGCCACCCGCCCGCCCATCGAGTGGCCCACGAGCACCACGGGCCGGCCCGCCAGCACGTGGCGGATGCGGTCCAAGGCCCAGCGGGCGTCTTGCAGGGGGTCCTGGCGGATGCCGTTCCAGCCGCACACCCGGTTCTTCAGGCGCACCACGGCGAGCCGGTCGCCGGCCCGGCGCTCGATGGCCGCGGCGAACGGCGCCATCCGCAGCGCCGGCAGCCGCCACCAGGTCATCGGCGTGCGGCTGGCGGCGGCACCCCCGTGCAGCACCAGCACGACGCCGTCGGGGTGCGGCGGCACGTGGCCGCGCAACTCGGCCCCTGCCCCGCCCTCGGGCGCCAGCAGAGCCGCCGCAGCGTCGGCGGCCCGGTCGTGGTGGTGCCGGCGCATCGCGTGGCCGTCCTCCTGTCGTGCCCGCGTCACACTCGTGCGCCGCTTGCTCATGGGTAACCCTCCCCGGTGTCCACTATCCCGTGTCTTCACGGGGTTCGCTACGGACCCCGGTGTCGGATTGCCCTCCAGCGCGAAACCTGGAGACGAGGGCGCGGCCGGCGGCGATCAGACGTCGGCGCGGTGGAAGTTCTGGAAGCTGCGGCTGGCCGTCGGGCCGCGCTGGCCCTGGTAGTGGGACCCGTGCCCATCGGAGCCGTAGGGGTTCTCGGCCGAGGAGGAGAGCCGGAAGAACGCAAGCTGGCCGATCTTCATCCCGGGCCAGAGCATGATCGGCAGGGTCGCGACGTTGGACAGCTCGAGGGTGACGTGGCCGTTGAAGCCCGGGTCGACGAACCCGGCGGTCGCGTGGGTGAGCAGGCCGAGACGGCCGAGGCTCGACTTGCCCTCGACGCGGGCCGCGAGGTCGTCTGGCAGCGCCACGGTCTCCAGGGTGCTGCCCAGAACGAACTCGCCCGGGTGCAGCACGAAGCCCTCGCTGGGGTCGACCTCGACCAGCCGGGTGAGGTCGGCCTGGTCCTGCGCGGGGTCGATGACCGGGTACTTGTGGTTGTCGAACAGCCGGAAGAACTTGTCGAGCCGCACGTCGACGCTGCTCGGCTGCACCATGTCGGGGTCCCACGGGTCGATCCGGACCCGTCCGGACTCGATCTCGGCCCTGATGTCGCGGTCGGAGAGCAGCACGGCGTCAGGCTACCGGTTGGGGCCGACCGGCATGCGCGAGGCGGCCTCCGGAGCGGGCTCGCGGTTGGGTTAGACTTCCCGGCGCCGGGGAGGTCGCTGGACGGCCTGCGACCCGGCACGCCGGTGTAGCTCAATGGTAGAGCGCCAGCTTCCCAAGCTGGACACGCGGGTTCGATTCCCGTCACCGGCTCTGAATGAGAGGGACCCCGGCACGCTTTTTCGCCGGGGTCCCTCTCATTCACTGGTGGGCGCTGCCGGGAATCGGCGGGTCCCACGCTCTGCGTGGGCGGAACTGCGCGCCCAGTCCGCCCACGGGTGCCGTTGGCGCGGCCGGTCGCGCGCTGGGCACCCCCTGAGATGAGGGCCAACGCTCCATGCGGCCGGACTGCCGTCGCCGGCTCCGAGGCCTCAGCCTGAGAGGTTGCCCAGACCCCGATCCGCGATCGGGAGGCACCCCCCGCCACACAGGCCTACCGTCGAAAGCGGCTGAAGCAGGGGTTCCGGCCACGTCACCAGACCAGGACGAGGGCCCCGGATGCCAGCCTTACCAGCCACCCGCACCACCCGCACGACTCGCTGCGCCGTCGGCGCCGTGGCCGCAGGAGCCCTGCTGCTCGGGGCCTCCCCCGCGGCATCGGCCGGGGGGTCAGGCGCGGGAGGGAGCATTTCACCGTCGACCACGACGATCGCGAGATCCTCCAGCCTGGCGGTGTCCACGGCGACGCCTGCCGACGTGCGGATGAAGGCCGCCCTCACCTCTCGCGCGACGACCGCCCGCTTCGGCACGGTGTTCAGCGGCACCGTCGTCGACGCCGCGTCCAACGCCTATGTGTGGGGCAAGAACAGCAACAGCTACCGGCTGCCGGCCTCCACCAACAAGCTCGTGACGGCCACCAACGCTCTCACCCTGTTCGGCCCCGACAAGCGCTGGACCACCCAGGTCCGTGCCGGGTCGCGCGCCGACCACGTCATCCTGGTCGGCGCGGGTGACCCGAGCCTGAAGAGCATCAGCCTCGAGGCCATGGCGAAGACGACGGCAGCCGCCCTCCTGGCGAAGAACATCACCGCCGCCAAGGTGTACGTCGACGACGACGTCTTCCCCAAGCCGACGCTGGCCTACGGGTGGAAGGCGAGCTACGTGCCCGACTCGATCACGCCGGTTCGCGGCCTGGTGCGCGACCAGCGCAACACCACCGACACCAGCGCGGATGCCGGGCTCTACTTCCGCGACCGGCTCAAGGCCCACGGGGTGACCGCAGCGGTCTACTCCGGCCGCGCCAACGCCGTCACCGGCGCCCAGACCATCGCGAGCAGCACGGGCTCGCCGCTGTCGTCGATCGTCCAGTCGATGCTGCTCTACAGCGACAACGAGGTCGCCGAGGCGCTGCACAAGCTGGTCGGCCGGCAGCTGGGCTACGGCGCGTCCTGGGCCGGCGCTCGCACCGCCCAGGCCAAGGAGCTCGCAGCCCAGAACCTGAGGAGCGGCAACCTGTACGACGGGTCGGGCCTGTCCCGCGCCGACCGGATCACCACCTGGCAACAGACGCAGCTCCTCGACCGCGCCGTCCACCCCGGAACCCAGGCCACGCTGTGGCCGCTCAAGACCGGGCTGCCCACCGCGGGTCGCACCGGCACGCTCGCGAGCCGGTTCACCACGGCCGCCTCGAAGTGCGCCGTCGGTCGGGTGTTCGCCAAGACCGGCACGCTCAACGACGTCGTCTCACTCGCCGGCTGGACGACCGGTGCCGACGGCCGGGTCAAGGTCTTCGCCTTCCTGGTCAACGGCAAGACGTCGTCGACGACGCTCCAGCAGAACGTCGACATGCTGGCCGCCACGGTCACCGGCTGCTACTGAGTGGGCGCGCCACGGGCCTAGGCTCAATACCGTTCAATTAGAGTTACAAGGGTGTAGTTTGTTGGCGTGCCCCGTATCGGTTGGAGGAAGGCCGAGTCGGACCGGCGGTTGCCGGATCTGGTGTCGGTGGGTTTGCTGACGAAGGTCTTCCCCGCGGAGGTGGTGGACGCGGTGATCGCTGAGTGTGGCCGGACGGAGAAGCGTCGGCGATCCTTGCCGGCCAGGTCGATGGCGTACTTCGCGATGGGGATGGCGCTGCACTCCGAGGGCTCCTACGAGGACGTGTTGGCGATGATCTCCGACGGCCTGGCGTGGGCTCAACGCGACGAGAGGTCGGGCAAGCTGGCGAACAAGGCGGCGATCTCTCATGCCCGCGACCGCCTGGGTCCTGAGCCGATGGCGATGCTGTTCTCCCGGGTCGCGAGGCCGCTGGCCGTCAAGGACACCCCTGGGTGCTGGCTGGCGGGCCGACGCCTGGTCGCCATCGATGGGACCTGCCTGGACCTGCCAGACACACCAGCCAACGACGCGTTCTTCGGGCGGCCCGGGGTGATGAAGGGCGAACGTTCCGCGTTCCCCCAAGCCCGGGTGGTCGCGCTGGCCGAGTGCGGTACGCACGCAATGTTCGACGCGGTGATCGGCCCCTACACAACGTCGGAGAATGCCGCCTCCGCTGAGCTGCTCGGGCGGCTGGAACCAGGGATGTTGTGCCTGGCCGACCGTGGGTTCTACAGCTTCAAAGCGTGGGAAAACGCCCGTGGCACAGGGGCCGACCTGCTCTGGCGGGTCAAAGACAACCTGAAGCTGGAACCGGTGCAGGACCTGCCCGACGGGTCCTGGCTGGCTGACGTCTTCGACTCGGTCGCCGACCAGCGACGCCGCCACCCGGTACGGGTCCGGGTGGTCAGCTACACCGTCGAGGACGGCCGCGACACCACCGGCCCATACCGGCTGATCACGACCCTGCTGGACCACCACCAGGCCCCAGCCACCCAGCTGGCCGCCGCCTACGCGCAGCGCTGGGAGATCGAGAGCTCCTACGACGAGCTCAAGACCCACCAGCGCGGCCCCCGCACGATCCTGCGCTCAAAGTCCCCGAGGCTGGTCACCCAGGAGATCTGGGGACACCTGTGCTGCCACTACGCGATCCGCACCCTGATGCTCGACGCCGCCGACCACGCCGGCCGCGACCCAGACCGTGTCTCGTTCGTCGCCGCGCTGCGCATCTCCCGCAGGTCCATCGCCCAACAGGGCGCTTTTCCCCCCTGACGCACACGACACCATCGGCCGTCTCTGGCGCCACGCCATCGGCGAACTCATCCGCCGACTCCTACCCCGGCGAAGAACTCGCGCCAACCCCCGCGTCGTCAAACGCAAGTACACCAAGTGGCACGTCAAACGATCCCATCACCACAACTGGCCCCAACCCAACCAGCAACCCGAACAGGCCGTGGTGATCTAATTGAACGGTATTGGGCCTAGGCTCGCGGCGTGACCGACACCGCGAGGGCCGAGCCGGGCGACCCGCTCGACGACGCCGCACTGCCGGCCGACCGGCCACGCTCGGTCGGCCGTCGGATGCTCTCCGGGTTCCTCAGCTACGGCGTGGTCGCGCTCGCGGTCTGGTACCTGCTGACCAACCTGCAGACCGACGACTTCACCTCCGCCCTCGCCCTCATCACGGTACCGATGCTGGTGGCCTCGGTCGTGCTCGGCCTGGTCAACCTCGCCACCAACTGGCCTCCGATCGTCGTCTCCCTCCCCGGGCTGAAGGTCCGTGAGGCCGCCGCCACCAACACCGCCGGTGCGGCGCTGTCGAACACTGTGCCCGAGGGCGGCGCGGTCGCGACGGGCCTGAACTACGCGATGCTGCGGTCGTGGGGCTTCACCCTCGGCGACACCACGTCGGAGGTGCTCGTCACCGGCACCTGGTCGCAGCTGATGAAGTACGCCCTGCTGGCGATCGGCCTGATCGCCGTGGTGCTGCAGGGCTGGGGCCCGGAGTGGGTGGTGTGGGTCGCGCTCGGACTCACCGTGCTGGTGGTGCTGGCCTTCGTGCTGCTGACGCTCATCCTGCGCAGCGCGCGCTTCGCCAGCCGGCTGGGCGCCCGGTGCGACCGGCTCGTCGGCCGGCTCCGGCGCCGCGTCGCCCGCATCCCCGACCCGGGGCTCACCGAGGGCCTGCCGCTGTTCCGCACCCAGATGGTGCGGCTGCTCCGCCTCTGCTGGGGCCGGCTGACCGTGACGATGCTCGTCTCCCAGCTCACCGTGGTGCTGGTGCTCGGCCTCTGCGTGCGGATGCAGGGCCTGGACCGGGCGACCATCTCGTGGGCCGTCATCCTCGTGGCCTGGGGGCTGGTCACGTTCGCGTCGCTGCTCATCCCCACCCCGGGCGGTCTGGGGGTGGCCGAGGTGGTGCTCGTGGGGGTGCTCGGCCACGGGCTGCCCGAGTCCGACCAGGCGGCCGTGCTGGCTGCCGTGCTGCTCTACCGCATCGCGACGTTCCTGGTCCCCATCCCCATCGGCCTGGTCACCTACCTCTACTGGCGGATGTCCACCACGTGGCGGCGCCCGGTGAACTCCCGCGGCCCCAGCGCCACCTCTACGCTCGGCGGATGACCGGCTCCGCCCTCACCCTCGCCGCCGTGCTGGCCGCGACCGTCACGAGCGGGCTGCTGGCGGGGGTGTACGTGCTCTACGCGCACACCGTGATGCCGGGCCTGCGCACGCTCGACGACCGCACCTTCGTGGCGGCGTTCCAGGCGGTCGACCGGGCCATCGTGAACCCGTGGTTCATGGGGCTGGGCTTCCTCGGTGCACCGGCGCTCACCGCCGTGGCCCTGGCCCGCACGTGGGGCGAGCCCGCCGCTGCATGGGTCGCGACGGCACTGGTGCTGCACCTGGCCGCCATGGTGGTCACAGCCCGGGTGCACCTGCCGCGCAACGACGGCCTCAAGGCCGCCGGCAGCCCCGACACGCTGGCCCCCGCCGACCTGGCGGCCCTGCGCTCGGCGTTCGACGAGGCCGGCTGGGTGCGCTGGAACCTGCTGCGCGCGGTGACGTCGGTCGCCGCCACCGGCATCCTGGGGTGGGCCCTGGTGCTCACCGCCCGCGCGACGGCCTGAGCCCCGCCGGGCCACCGCCCGCCGGGTCCCCCACCGGTCAGCCGGGAAAGAGCCAGCCGAGCATCGTGACCGCACCGATCACGGCGAACACCACGAACGCCACGGCCAGCACCCAGGCGATCAGCCAGGCGAAGTCGAAGCCGCCCTCGTCGTCGTCCGGCGGGGCACCGGCTGCCTCGTCGGCGGCGGCCACCTCGGTCACGGTCGCCTCCTCGGAGTGCAGGGCCCGCTCGCGCAGCGCCTCGATCCGGCGCGGTCGTGGTTGCGAGCGGGCGGAGGCCGGCAGCCCGGCCCACATCACGGCGAAGTCGTCGCCCGACTGCTCGCGCCAGGCCGCCACTGCCGCGTCGACCTCCGCCCCCTTGGCCCCGGCCGCGAACCAGACGGCCCCGGCCCGCGGAAGGTCGCCCATCTCGAAGAGCACCTCGCCGAGCTCGACGAGCGCCTCGGGGTCCTGGCTGCCCTCGACGTGCGCGGCCAGCACGTCGCGCGCCTTCCACAGCTCACCCGCCTCGCGGGCCTCGCGCGCCTGCCGCACCGGTGCGGACGCCCCACCTTCGCCGGTCATCGGACCCCCTCCATCGAGCGTGACACCGAGACGACGCGCAGCGCCACCAATGTTGCGAGCACCAGGCCGATGAGCAGCACGGCAACGCCCATCGACGGCACCAGCAGCGCCACCGCGAAGCAGAGCACCGTGACCACCACTGCCGGCACCATCGTCGCCACCGTCTCGCGGTCGCTCATCGCGTGCAAGCCGGAGATGGTGAGGGCGACGATCGACACGGCCCCGGCGAGGGCGAGCGCGATCGGCCGCGGCCCGGCATCCGCCTCACCCTCGACGACGTCGACCGCCGCCGCCAGCGCTGCGCCGACCGCGGCGATCGAGGCGAACACCGGCAGGTGGCCGTACCCGAACACCCACGCCCCGCGCGGGGTCTCGAGGATGCTGGCGTGGTCGCGCGAGAAGTACATCCACCACAGCGAGAACACGATGAGCAGCCCACCGGCGATGAGCGGCGCCAGTGCCCAGGTCAGCCCGCCGCCCTCGGGCGACATGACCTGCTGGATCGCCAGGACCGCCGACAGGATGACCTCGCCGAGCACGATGATCGTGAGGAGCCCGGAGCGCTCAGCGATGTGGTGGGGGTGGAACGGGGTGTAGCCGTGCCGCTGCTCGGCGAGCACGGGCACCAGCAGCTCCAGGCCGACGAGCAGGAAGAACGAGGGGATCAGCCAGCCCTGCGGCACCGCGAGGCGGGCGATCCACAGCACCTGCACCACGCTGATGCCGCACGCGTACCAGAGCGCCGTCTCTCGCCGTTCCGGGTGGCCGGCGGCGGCCCGCAACCAGAGCCCCACCATCGCGAACCGCATGATGGCGTAGCCGATGACCACCGTCACCGACTGACCGTCCGTGAAGATGTCGGGCACGCCGGCGGCCAGGAACAACGCCCCGACCATGATGACGAAGGTCAGCAGGCGGAAGACCACGTCGCCGTTGTCGTAGGCCGACGCGTACCAGGTGTAGTTGAGCCAGGCCCACCAGATCGCGAACCAGGTCAACGTGTAGCCCACGATCGTGCCGTAGTGCGCCTCGGCGAGTCCGTGGTGCAGCTCGGCGGCGTTGCTCGCGATCGCGACGACGAAGACGAGGTCGAAGAGGAGCTCGAGCGGGGTGGCCGTACGCTCGCGCTCGCTGGTGTCGCGCGCGACCACGGGTCGGCGCAGCGGAACGGGGACGATGCTCACGAAGTGAGTATGCCGCCGGGCCGGCCGCCCCGTTCTCGGGCACGGTCGACAGGCTCGTCCGTCACTAACCCTTGAATTTGTTACCCGTGGGTAGCACACTGGTAAGCAAGCGCTCACTGACCACATCGGGAGGACCACGGCCATGGGCCACTACAAGAGCAACCTGCGCGACATCGAGTTCAACCTCTTCGAGGTGCTCGGCCGAGGCGACGTGCTGGGCTCAGGCCCGTACGAAGCCATCGACACCGACACCGCCCGCGAGATGCTCAAGGAGGTCTCCCGCCTGGCCGAGAACGAGTTGGCCGAGTCCTTCCAGGACAGCGACCGCAACCCGCCCGTCTACGACCCGGCCACCCAGGCAGTGACGATGCCGGCCTCGTTCACCAAGTCGTTCAACGCCTACCGCGACAGCGGCTTCTGGGCGATCGACCTCAACGCCGAGCTGGGCGGCACGGTGGCTCCCCCGAGCCTGCGCTGGGCGGTCAACGAGATGCTGCTCGGCTCCAACCCGGCGGTCGCGATGTTCGCGGCGTCGTACGGCTTCGCCAAGCTGCTCTACGCGCTCGGCAACGAGGACCAGAAGAAGCTCGCGCACTGGATCGTCGAGCACAACTGGCACTGCACGATGGTGCTCACCGAGCCGGATGCCGGGTCCGACGTCGGTGCCGGCCGCACCAAGGCGACCCAGAACGACGACGGCACCTGGACGCTCAGCGGCGTCAAGCGCTTCATCACCAGCGCCGAGTCCGACATGGTCGACAACGTCGTGCACTTCGTCCTCGCCCGCCCCGAGGGCGCCGGCCCCGGCACCAAGGGGCTGTCGCTGTTCATGCTCACGAAGTACCACGTCGACCTCGAGACCGGTGAGCTGGGCGAGCGCAACGGTGTCTACGTCACCAACGTCGAGAAGAAGATGGGCCTGAAGGTCTCGACGACCTGCGAGCTCACCTTCGGCGGCGAGCAGCCCGCCGTCGGCACCCTGCTCGGCGACGTGCACGACGGCATCGCCCAGATGTTCCACGTCATCGAGAACGCCCGGATGATGGTTGGCACCAAAGCGATCGCCACCCTCTCGACCGGCTATCTCAATGCCCTCGACTACGCGAAGCAGCGCGTGCAGGGCGCCGACCTCACCCAGTCCACGGACAAGATGGCGCCGCGCGTCACCATCACGCACCACCCCGACGTGCGGCGCTCGCTGATGACCCAGAAGGCCTACTCCGAGGGCCTGCGCGCGCTGGTGCTCTTCACCGCGAGCCAGCAGGACATCGTCGACCAGGAGCTGATGTCCTCGGGTTCGATGGAGTTCGAGCGCGGTTCGGCCGCCGACATCGCCAGCCGGGTCAACGACCTGCTGCTGCCCATCGTCAAGGGCCTGGGCTCCGAGCGGGCCTGGGTGCTGCTGGGCACCGAGTCGCTGCAGACCTTCGGTGGCTCGGGCTTCCTGCAGGACTACCCGGTCGAGCAGTACGTGCGCGATGCCAAGATCGACACGCTCTACGAGGGCACCACCGCCATCCAGGGCCTGGACTTCTTCTTCCGCAAGATCGTCAAGGACAAGGGTCAGGCGCTGACCTACCTGTCCACGCAGATGCAGGAGTTCGCCAAGGACCTCGGTGCCCACGAGGGCCGCCTCGACCGCGACCGCGAGCTGCTCGGCCAGGGCCTCGAGGACGTGCAGGGCATCCTCGGCTTCATGGTCGGCGAGCTGATGAAGAGCGACCCGCGCAACGGTGGCGAGATCACCAACCTCTACACGGTCGGCCAGAACACCTCGCGCCTGCTGCTGGGCGCCGGCGACCTCGTGGTCGGCTGGCTGCTGCTGCGCCAGGCCGCTGTGGCGCTCGACGCCCTGGCCGCCGGTGCCAGCGGCAAGGACAAGGACTTCTACGAGGGCAAGGTCGCCGCGGCCCAGTTCTACGCCCGGCAGGTGCTGCCCAAGCTCACCGCCGAGCGGGTCATGGCCGAGGCCACCGACTCGCTCCTCATGGAGGTGCCCGAGTCGGCCTTCTGACCCCCTATGACGCCCGGGTCGGGCGATGCGCAGCAGGGGCGCCACTCGACCCGGAGCCGAGAACGGCCCACCCCCTCGCGGGGTGGGCCGTTCGCGTGCGCGTCGCTGGTGCATCAGCGCGGGTCGACGTCCGTGCGGTCGACGCGCGAGCCGCTCATCGGGTCGACCTGGCTCTCGCGGGTGGTCGTGTAGCCGACCGAGCGGCGGCGGGCCATGGCGAACGACAGCAGGATCGCGACGACGCCGGCGATCATCAGGATGTAGCCGAGTGTGTCGTCTCCGACGCCCGGGATGTCGATCGTCAACGCGAAAGCGAGGATCGCTCCGATCACGATGAGGACGATGCCGAGTCCTACGTGCATGTCGTCTCCGTGATGGGGGGCCGGGGTTGTCCGACCAACCCACCGACTGTGGGAGCGGCGCACCGCTCAACGGCGGCTGCGGAACAGGGAGTTTCAGAAGCCCCCACCGCCGCCGCCGCCCATGGTGCCGTCGCGCCCCGCTGCTGTCCATGGACCTCGTGGTCAGAACCCCGCGCCGGGGTTGAGGATGCCGCGCGGGTCGAGGGCGTACTTGACCCGGCGGGTGAGCGCCATGACGTCGGGGCCGAGCTGCGCCGCGAGCGAGCCGACCTTGAGCCGGCCGACCCCGTGCTCGCCGGTGATCGTGCCCCCGAGCTCGATCGCCGTCGCCATGATCTCGTCGAAGGCGAGCCGGGCCCGGGCCTCGGCGTCCTGGTCACCGGGGGGATAGATGATCGCCGGGTGGGTGTTGCCGTCGCCGGCGTGGGCCACCACCGGGATCTCCAGGTCGTGCCGCACGGCGATCGCCTCGACGGCGGCCAGCAGGGCCGGCAGGTGCGGGATCGGCACGCCGACATCTTCGGGCAACACCGAGCCACGGGCCTCGATGGCCGTGAAGTGCAGCCGCCGGGCCTGCACGAACTGCTCGCCCTCGTCGGGGTCGTCGGTGGCGAAGACCGCCTTGGCGCCGGAGGCCTCGCAGGCCGCGGTCGCCACGGCCACCTCGTCGGCGCGCGACGGGCCCGGGGCGTCGGACTGGATGAGGAGCAGCGCACCGGCATCGCGGTCCAGGCCCATCGGTGTGAAGTCCTCGACGGCGTTGATCGACGCGTGGTCCATCAGCTCGACCAGCGAGGCGCGCACCGTGCGGCCCAGCTCGATGACGGCCGCAGCCGCGGCGGCGACCGTGGGAAAGGTGGCGACGACCGTCGACTTCGGCGCCTGCGCGGGAACGAGCCGCAGGATGGCGCGGGTGACGACGCCCAGGGTGCCCTCGGAGCCGACGAAGAGCTTGAGCAGCGGCAACCCGGCGACGTCCTTGACCCGCCTGCCGCCGAGGGTGAGCAGCGTGCCGTCGGCGAGCACCACGTCGAGGCCGAGCACGTAGTCGGTCGTGACGCCGTACTTCACGCAGCACAGGCCGCCGGCGTTGGTGGCGATGTTGCCGCCGATCGAGCAGATCTCGTACGAGCTCGGGTCGGGCGGGTACCAGAGGCCCTCGGCCGCCGCGGCCCGCTTGACCTCGACGTTGAGGGCGCCGGGCTCGACCACGGCCACCCGGCTGGCGGTGTCGATCTCGATCGCGCGCATCCGCTCGGTCGACAGCACGATGCCGCCGTCGACGGCGAGCGCACCACCCGAGAGTCCCGAGCCGGCGCCCCGGGGCACGACGGGGATGCCGTGCCGGCTCGCCCAACGCATCGTCGCCTGCACGTGGGCGGTGGTCTCGACCCGCACGGCGGCCAGCGGCGTGCCGGCCGTGGCGTCGTGGGTCCAGTCGAAGCGGTACTTGTCAACGGCATCCGCGGCGGTGACCACTGCCCCGTCGGGCAGCATCTCCACCAGCTCGGCGACAGCATCGGCGGCACCACCAGGAGTGGCGACCTCGGCATCCATGCCCCCACCCTGCCACTGCGGGTAGCCGGCCTCGGTGCAGCCGTCCGGCTCTGGTTCATCCGCCCGACTCTGGTTCATCTCCCGGGATGGCGGTGCTGTGGCGCCGCCCCTCCCGTAGACCACCGCCATCCCCGAGGACGGACCAGAGCCCAATGCTCGTGGCCGCTGCGACCATCGCTGCCAGGGAGCGGTCAGAGGCGGCGGTCGTCGAGCACCGGGAACGACGTGCGGTAGTCCGCGGTGGCGGCGAGGTCGACCTCGACCGACAGCACGCACTCCTCGCCCGGGCCCGGCCTCTCGCCTGCCCCGGAGGCCGCCGCATCGGCCTCGGCGAGCACCTCGCCGCTCGCCGTGACGACCTGGCTGTGCCCGCCCATCGGGTAGCCCGCGTGCGTGCCGGCGGTGTTGCACTGGACGACGACGCACTGGTTCTCGATGGCCCGGGCCCGGCCGAGCAGGGTCCAGTGCCCCACCCGCGCGGCGGGCCAGGCGGCCGGCACGACGAACAGCTCGGCCCCGGCAGCCAACTGCTGCCGGTAGAGCTCGGGGAAGCGCAGGTCGTAGCACGTCGACAGCCCCACCGTCACCGAGTGGCCTGCGCCAGAAGGGATCTGCGCAACGACCACGTCGGCGCCCGCCTCCATCAGCCGCGGCTCCCCCGCCCCGAACCCGAACCGGTGGATCTTGCGGTAGACCGCGAGCGGCGACCCCCCGGCATCCAGGAGCAGTGAGGTGTTGGCGAGGTCGTTGCCGTCGGCCCCCGGCTCGGGCAGCCGCTCGACGAACGACCCGGCGTGCAGCACGACGGATGCCGCGCGCGCGGCATCCGCCATCGCCCGGGCCCACGGGCCGTCGAGCGGCTGGGCCACGTCGGCCCAGCGCCGGTAGTCGAAGCCGGTGGCGCCCCACAGCTCGGGCAGCACGACGAGGTCGTGGCCGGCCTGCTCGGCGACCAGCCCGGCGACCCGGGCGACCCGGGCGTCGAAGGGCTCGTCGTCGTCGTAACCGAGCTGGATGACCGCGATGCGCATGCCGGCATTCTCCACGGTCAGTCGAGGTGCTCGGCCTCGGTGCGCAGTCGCCCGAGGTACTCGTTGTAGGCCTTGAGCTCGGCGTCGCCGTCGCGGTCGGCCTGGCGGTCCTTGCGGCGGGTCTCCTGCTCGTCGCGCTTGAACCACTGGAAGGCCACGACCACGGCCAGGAACAGGGTGGGCGCCTCGCCGAACCCCCAGGCGATCTCACCGGCCCGATGTTGGTCGAGCAGCGGGTCGGGTCCCCACGGCAGGTTGATCTGCCCGAAGAAGTCGGGCGCCAGCAGGGTCTCGCTGCCGGTGAGCGCCACCCCGAAGAACGCGTGGAACGAGATGGTGGCGAACAGGATGACGAGCAGCGCCAGCGGTGACCACCGCGGCGGCCCGGGGTCGATGCCGATGAGCACCCAGACGAACAGGTAACCGGTGAGCAGGAAGTGGGCCATCATCAGCAGGTGCCCGGTGTGGGTGGTGAGCGACAGCCCGAACAGGCCGGTCCAGTAGAACGCCGCCAGGCTGAAGAAGAACAGGGATGCCGCCACGACCGGGTTGGCCAGCACCTGCATCGCCCGCGAGTGCACCACCTGCAGCAGCACCTCGCGCGGCCCCCACGACTTGTCGGGGCGCGCCTTCAGGGCCCGCAGCGCCAGCGTCACCGGCGCCCCGGGCACCAGGAACAACGGCACGGTCATCGCCACCGCCATGTGCAGCACCATGTGCGTGCTGAACAGCACCCGCCCCCAGATGCCGGGCGCACCGCAGGTGGCCCATACGAACAGGGCCCAGCCGACCACCCAGCAGATGGTGCGGACCACGGGCCAGGCGTCGCCGCGCCGGCGCAGCCGCACGACCCCCGCGAGGTAGAGGCCGACGGCCAGCGCGGCCGTGAAGAGGAAGAGCCAGTCGATGCGCCAGGCCGTGATCCAGTCGGCCCCCACCATCGGCCCGGGGTCGGGGTAGCCGCTCAGCTCGAGCACGCGGCTGGCCACGGGTGGCGCGTCGGGCACCGGCGGCTCGCTGCGGCCGAGCACGGCGGCGAGGCCGGTGGCGGCTCCCATGATCGTGATCTCGACGACCGCCAGCCGGGCGAACGCCCGCCCGTCGCCGGGGCGCGCCGTGAGCACGTCGACGATGTTGCGCCGGTGCAGCCAGCCGAGCACGCCGAGCGCGACCATCGCCACGGTCTTGAGCAGCACCACGACGCCGTAGGGCGTGGTGAGCCCCTCGAGCGACCCCACCCGGATCCAGGCCTGCTGCACCCCGGTGAGGGCCACGGCCGTGAAGCACCACGCCGCCACGGTCGAGTAGCGCGCCACCGTCGTGCCGAGGTCGGCGCCGAGCGCTCGGCGCAGGGCGACCAGGCCGATCAGCCCACCGGTCCAGACCACGACGCCGAGCAGGTGCACGCCGAGGGCGTTGACGGCATCCTCGTGGCTGACCGAGCCGGCCGCGTGACCGGTGAGGGCCAGGATGACGACCGCGGCCAGGGTGAGCACGGCGAGCCACGCCATCGGGGCCCGTCGGGTGGTCAGCCGGGCCGACACCGCCACCACGACGGCGACGAGCGCGCTGATGAACAGCACCCGGGTCGTCTCCAGCGTCCAGGTGAACGAGATCAGCTGGTCGAACAGCCCGGCGCTGGTGAGCGGCGTGCCGGCGAGGTCGGCGAAGGTGAACACCACCTCGAGCAGCGCGGCCACTGCCCACACCGTGGCGGCGGTGGCGGCATACCGGGTGGCGGTGACGCGGCGGTTGGTGCGCATGCGCTCGGGCACGAGGAAGGCCGCCAGGCCGAGCAGCCCCACCGTGGCGGCCGACGCGAGGGTGCTCACCGCCGACACGATGGGCAGCCCCCAGCGCACCAGCGCGCCGGGGTCGGCCAGCTGGAGCGGCGCGGTGGCCCCGGTGATCATCGCCGCGACCAGCGCCCCCACGAGCCCCGCCACGACCGCGAGACCGAGTGCACGCGCGACCCCCGGTGCGCTCTCGGCAGGCGGGTGCTCGGGGGTGGCCATGAGCACCAGCGTAGGTACTGTGTGCGCATGTCCCTGCACCCCCCGGCCCCGAGCGACCTCGGCGAGCTGGTCGAGGCGTACGCGCAGACGGTGCAGCACGTCATCGACCTCGGCCGCACCATGCGCCCGGCCGATGCCGCCCGGCCCACCGACTGCCCGGGGTGGACCGTGCTCGACCAGATCGCGCACGTCGCCAGCACCGAGGCGATGGTTGCCGGCGAGCCCGAGCCCGACGTCGACGTCAGCCACCGCGCGCACGTGCGGCACGCCTTCGGCGCCCGGATCGAGAAGTACGTCGAGTCGCGCCGCGGGCGTGACCTCGAAGAGGTGCTCGACGAGCTCGAGGAACGCCTGGCCGAGCGGCTCTCGGTCTACCGCTCCGGCAGCGAGTGGTCCGAGCGCGAGGTGGCGGGCCCCTTCGGCACCACGACCTGGGCCGACCTCCTCGCCACCCGCACCTTCGACATCTGGGTGCACGAACAGGACATCCGCGAGGCGATCGAGCGCCCCGGCGGCCTCGACACCGCCGCCGCCGCCCTCTCGGTGAGCCGGCTGTTCGCCCTGCTCCCCCGCATCGTGGCCAAGGACGCCGGCATCGAGCCCGGCCACGCCGTGGTGCTCGACCTCACCGGGCCGACCGTCGGGCGCGCGGGCGCCCGCGTCGAGGAGCACGACGGCAAGGCCCGCGGCATCCCGCTGTTCACCGGCGAGTCCGAGGACCACCCCGACGTGGTCACCACCTCGCTCACCATGTCGACCGCGGTGGCCGGCCGGCTGCTGGGCGGGCGCCGCTCCCCCGGCGACCTGCACGTGACGGTGCACGGCGACGACGACGTGGCCCACCGGGTCATGGCCGCGATGGCGATCACCCCCTGAGCATGGCCACTTTCTCGACTGCGAACCGTTCCGCTGCCACGGTCACCGCTGACGCCGACGCCGTGTGGGACGCGCTCACCGACCCCGCGCTACTCGCTCGCCTCACGCCGTTCCTGCACACCGTGCGTCCCGATGGCGACGAGCACTGGGTCTGGCAGATGACGAAGGTGCCGGTGCTCGGCAAGAGCTTCTCGTTCACCTTCCGCGAGCGGATGGACTTCGATCCCAAGACCCGCATCGACTTCACCCACGACCCGGCACCTGGAACCGACGAGACCGCCGGGGTGGTCGGCTGGTACGCCATCAAGGAGCACCCGAGGGGTACCCGGCTCGAGACCTCGATGGAGATCACGGTCGACCTGCCCTTCCCCGGGCTGCTGCGTCCCGCGGTCGACGCCGGGATGAAGGGCGTCATCGCGCTCATGGGGCAGCGGTTCTCACACAACCTGCTCCACCACCTCGGCGCCTCGTCCGCCCGAGGTTAGACAGCAGAAGTCCTCGCGCGTTTCGGGAATGTCCCCGGCCCCTCATATAGTTGTATGCCGCAAGCAACTGTTGTGAGAAAGGACCTCGGATGCCGTTCAGCTCCGTGCCGTCGACCCCGACGGCCGTGCTCGGCGACGACCTGATCCGCGTCGTCAAGCTGCTGCACCTCGTGCGGCAGCAGGCCCCGCGCCAGCACCCACAGGTCGACCCGATGGCCTACCCGCTGCTGTTCAACCTCAAGGCCGCGCCGATGCGCGTCTCGGCCCTGGCCGAGGTGCTGCACTCCGACGTCTCCACCGTGAGCCGGCAGGTCACCACCCTGGTCGACCTCGGCTTCGTCCGCCGCGGTCCCGACCCCGACGACGGCCGGGCCCAGGCGCTGTCGCTCACCGACGAGGGCAGCACCCTGCTCACCGCCATCCGCGAGGACCGCGACCGCTGGCTGCAGGGCCTGCTGGCGGACTGGTCCGACGACGACGTCACCGCGTTCTCCGCGCACCTGCGCCACTTCGCCTCCGACCTCGAGGCCTCCATCCCCTCCATCACCAAAAGGATCGACCGATGAACGACTCCACCCCGCCCGATATCCGGGAGGCCGCCCTGGCCACCGGCAGCGGTGCCCCGGCACGCGCCGCGGTGACCGACGAGCCGGACCGCCCCACCGGTCCCCTCACCCACCGCCAGATCGTCACGATCCTCATCGGCCTGATGATGGGCATGTTCCTCGCGGCGCTCGACCAGACCATCGTGGCGACGGCCATCCGCACCATCGCCGACGACCTCAAGGGGCTGAACCACCAGGCCTGGGCGACCACCGCCTACCTGATCACCTCGACGATCGTCACCCCGCTCTACGGCAAGCTCGGCGACATCTACGGGCGCAAGAAGCTCTTCATCATCGCCATCTCGATCTTCATCTTCGGCTCGATCCTGTGCTCGTTCGCCACCTCGATGTTCTCCCTCGCGGCGTTCCGCGCCGTGCAGGGCCTGGGCGCCGGCGGCCTGTTCTCACTCGCGCTCGCGATCATCGGCGACATCGTGCCGCCGCGTGAGCGCGCCAAGTACCAGGGCTACTTCCTCGCCGTGTTCGGCACGGCGTCGGTGCTCGGCCCGGTCATCGGCGGCTTCTTCGCCGGCCAGTCGACCATCCTCGGCATCCAGGGCTGGCGCTGGGTCTTCCTCGTCAACGTGCCGATCGGCATCGCCGCCCTGGCCGTGGTCTCCAAGACGCTGCACCTGCGCCACACCCGCCTCGACCACCGCATCGACTGGGCCGGCGCCGCACTGCTCTCGGTCGCCCTCGTGCCGCTGCTGCTCGTCGCCGAGCAGGGCCGCGAGTGGGGCTGGGTCGACAGCAAGTCGACCGCCTGCTACGTCATCGGCATCCTCGGCGCCATCGGCTTCTTCTGGCAGGAGTGGCGGATGAAGGACGAGGCGATCCTGCCGTTGAAGATGTTCCGCAACAAGACGGTCGGGGTCTCCTCGGTGGCCTCGGTGCTCATCGGTGTCGCGATGTTCGGTGGTCTGGCCGCGCTCCCGCTCTACCTGCAGATCGTCAAGGGAGCCACCCCGACCCAGGCCGGGCTGCTGCTGCTGCCGATGACCCTCGGCATCATGTTCGGGTCGATCCTGTCGGGCCAGATCATCTCGCGCACCGGCCGCTACCGGAAGTTCCCGATCATCGGCTCGGGGCTGCTCGCCGTCTCCCTCTTCGTCTTCCATTACGTGGAGTTCGACACCCCGCTGTGGCAGACGATGATCGTGATGCTGGCCTTCGGCATGGGGCTGGGCTTCAACTTCCAGCCGCTCACCCTGGCCGTGCAGAACGCCGTGCCGCCGCAGCAGATCGGTGTCGCCACCTCGACGGCCACCTTCACCCGGCAGATCGGTGGCGCCCTGGGCACCGCCGTCTTCCTGTCGATCCTGTTCTCCACGGCCGGGGAGAAGATCACTTCGGCCCTGCGGGCCGCCGTCCCCACCGCCGACTTCCAGGCCGCGCTGGCCGACCCGGCGAACGCCGCGGTCGCCGAGCAGCTCAAGGCGGCCCAGGCCAGTGGCGGTGGCGCGGCCAGTGGTGTGCTGCAGGACAGCTCGTTCCTCAACGGGCTCGACGAGCGCATCGCGAAGCCGTTCCTCATGGGCTTCTCCGAGGCGATGGACACCGTGTTCCTCGTCGGCTCCGTCGTCATGGTTGTCGGCTTCCTGGTGATGCTGATGCTCCCGCACGTCGAGCTGCGGTCGGGCTCGTCGTACGACGACCGCGCCAAGACCGAGTCGGATGCCGCGGCCGAGGCCGCCGCCGGTCCGCAGGACGCCCCCGTGGTCGCCCCGCACTGACGCCCTCACATCCCGTCACGAGTGCGGAAGTGGTTGCCAGGGCGGCCACTTCCGCACTCGTCGACTTCAGGGGGCCAGCAGGGTGGGCAGCGTGGTGAGGTCGGGCAGCGTGCGGGTGGCGCCGGCGTCCACGAGCTGCTGCGCGGTGAAGCTGGTCGTGACGCCGACGACGGTGCCGACCCCCGCCGCAGCGGCCGAGCGAACGCCGTCGGGTGCGTCCTCGCAGGCGAGCGCGGTGCCGGGGTCGACCCCGAGCCGCTCGCACGCCAGGGCGTAGCAGGCCGGGTCGGGCTTGCCGGTGGCGATGTCCTCGCGAGTGACGGTGGCGGCGAAGGCGGCGACACCCCCGAAGGACGGAAGCACCCGACTCACCCAGCGGGTGCCCGCCGAGGTGACCAGCGCGAGGGGGATGCCTGCGGCGCGCGCCCACGAGACCGCCTCGACGGCGCCGGCGACCGGTCCGGGCAGGTGCCGCAGCGGTTCCAGGGCGATGATCTCGGCGAGCAGACCCTCCGGGTCCTCGTCGCGCCACGGACCGTCGACCGTACGAAAGACGTCGCCGGCCCGGCGACCGGTGAACTGCGCGGCGACGGCGTCGTCGAAGGGCCAGCCGCGCTGCGCGAACCAGGCCCGGTAGCGCTCGCGGTGCAGCGGCTCGGAGTCGACGAGGGTGCCGTCGAGGTCGAGCAGCAGGGCGGCGACCCGTGGCCCCGTCACGAGCCGGTGGGCCACGCGAAGAGGACGTCGCCTGCCGACACGGTGTCACCGACGCGGTCGCTGGCCACGTCGCCCGCCTTGGTGTCGAGCACGCAGACCATGACCATCGGGCTGAGGTCGCGCGCCACGACGTCGGAGGGGTTCCACCGGGTGACCGGCTGGCCGGCCTCGACGGTGTCCTTCTCGGCCGCGAGCAGCTCGAACCCCGCCCCCTCGAGGTGAACGGTGTCGATGCCGAGGTGCACGAGGATGCCGGCGCCCTCGTCGGTGAGCACGACGAACGCGTGGGGCAACAGCTTGAGCAGGGTCCCGGCGACGGGCGACACGGCATCCGTCTCACCGCCGGAAGGCTCGACGGCGACGCCGGCACCGACCATCTCGGCGGCGAACACCGCGTCGGGCACCTGCGACAGCGGACCGACCAGCCCCGCGACGGGGGCGAGCACGTCGGTCACATCAGGTCCCCGATGTCCTCGGCCAGGTTGTCGGCCTCGGGCCCGACCACGACCTGCACGACCGACCCGGCCCGCACCACCCCGTGCGCGCCGGCGGCCTTGAGCGCCTTCTCGTCGACCAGGCCCATGTCCTTGACCTCGGTGCGCAGCCGGGTGATGCACGGCTCCATCTCGACGATGTTGCCGGCGCCGCCGAGCCCGGCGAGGATCTGCTCTGCCTTGCTGCCCATGGAAGGTCCTTTCGGTTCGGGAGCCGCCCGGATTGACACGTCCCCACCCCGGGTGCATCCTCACTGGTACTGACTGGACCGTACCAGTTGGGACCGCGACCGGCGAGGGGGACGAATGGCAGACCCGGTGACCACCGCGCCCCGCCACCTCGTCGACGGCGCCGAGCCCAAGCATGCCCAACTGCGGGCCGTGTTGGCCGCGATGTGTGCGGGCGAGCTCGCGCCCGACGCCGCCATCCCCTCCGAGCGCGAGCTCATGACGACGTATGCCGTATCGCGCGCCACCGTGCGCCGTGCCATCGAGTCGCTGGTGGCCGAGGGGGCGCTGCGCCGGGTGCCGGGCAAGGGCACCTTCGTGGCGCCGCCGCGGGTGCAGTCGCACCTGCACCTCGCCTCGTTCACCCAGGACATGCGACGGCGCGGGAAGACCGCGTCGACGCGGGTGGTGCGGGTGGCCCCGCTCGAGCCGCCGGCCGAGGTGGCGGCCTGGTTCGCGCTCGCGCCCGGCGAGCGGGCCTGGTGGGTCGAACGGGTGCGGCTGGCCGCCGGTGAGCCGATGGCGGTCGAGGCCGGCTGGTACTCGCCGACCCTGCTGCCCGGCCTCGACCGGCACGACCTGGGCCACTCGCTCTACGAGCTGTTCGCTCGCGAGTACCGCCTGTCCGTCGACACCGCCGACCAGACCGTGCGCGCCGAGCTGGCCGACGCATCGACCGCCCACCACCTCGACATCCAGCCCGGCGACCCGGTGCTGGCGTTCGACCGGCTCAGCCGCAGCGGTGGCGCCCCGCTGGAGCGGGTGACCAGCCACTACCGCGGCGACCGCTACGAGCTGCACGTCTCCCTGGACCGCACGATGCCCGACGAGGCCGACACACCACCACCACTGGAGGGGACCCCATGACCACCGCCGACGCCACGGCCGAGACAGGCGCAAAGAAGCGCCTCAACCTCGCGCCCATCCAGAAGTTCGGGCGCAGCCTGATGCTGCCGATCGCCGCGCTGCCCGTCGCGGCGCTGATGTTGCGCCTCGGCCAGCCCGACCTGCTCGGCGCCGACGGCCTGGGCTGGGACAAGGTCGCCGCCGTCCTCGCCGGTGGCGGCGGAGCGCTCTTCGACTACCTGCCGCTGCTCTTCGCGGTCGGTGTGGCGATCGGGATGGCGAAGAAGGCCGACGGATCGACCGCGCTGGCCGCCGTGGTCGGCTGGCTCGTCTTCAAGGGCGTGGGTGATGCCGTGTCGCCGTTCGTGCTCCCCCTCCCCCCGCAGGGCGAGGACCAGGAGCTGATCAACTACGGCGTGCTCGGCGGCATCCTGTGCGGCTTGATCGCCGCCTACCTGTGGCAGCGCTACTACCGCGTCTCGCTTCCGCCCTACCTGGCCTTCTTCGGCGGTCGTCGGTTCGTGCCGATCGTCACCGGCTTTGCCACGCTCACCCTCGCCGTACTGCTCGCCGTCATCTACCCCGCGTTCGACGCCGGCCTGACCGGTGTCGGTGAGTGGGTCGCCGCCAACTCGGTTCTCGGCGGCTTCGTCTACGGCACGGCCAACCGGCTGCTCATCCCGCTCGGCCTGCACCACATCCTCAACACCGTTCCGTGGTTCATCCTCGGCGACTACACGAACCCTGCAACGGGCACGATCGTGCAGGGCGACATCAAGCGCTTCCTCGCGGGCGACCCCACGGCGGGGGCCTTCATGACCGGCTTCTTCCCGATCATGATGTTCGCCCTGCCGGCAGCCGCGCTGGCGATCTGGCAGGAGGCGAAGTTCAAGAGCCGCAAGCTGGTCGGCGGCCTCATGATGACCGCCGCGCTCACCTCCTTCCTCACTGGGGTCACCGAGCCGCTCGAGTTCGCCTTCATGTTCGTGGCGTGGCCGCTCTACGTCATCCACGCGGTGCTCACCGGCACATCGATGGCGCTGACCAACGCGCTCGGCATCAAGGACGGGTTCGGCTTCAGCGCAGGGCTGTTCGACTATGTGCTCAACTTCAACATCGCGACCAAGCCGCTGCTGCTGATCCTGATCGGGTTGGGCTACGCCGCCGTCTACTACCTGCTGTTCCGGTGGGTGATCCGCAAGTGGAACCTGCGCACCCCGGGTCGCGAGGACGATGACGACGACGCCGTGACGCCGGAGCCGGCGGTCGACACCGGGATCGAGCCCGGATCCCCGGGTGACTTCGGGACCGGGACCGATGCCGAGAAGGTGGGCGCGGGTGCTGCTGAGCGCTGACCGCGTCGTCCTCCCGTCCGGCTCGGTCGAGCCGGGCTGGGTCGAGACCGACGGTGACCGGGTCACCGCTGCCGGTGGGGGTCACCCGTCGGCACCGGCCGACCGGCACCTCGCCGGCACGCTGGTGCCCGGCTTCGTCGACGCCCACTCGCACGGGGGTGGCGGGGCCGCCTTCACCTCCGGTGACCCTGCGGAGGCTGCCACCGTGCTGGCAACCCACCGCGCCCACGGCACCACCACGATGATGGCGAGCCTGGTCACCGACACCACCGAGCGGCTCGAGGCGTCGGTGCGGGCGCTCGCCCCGCTGGTGCACGGAGGCGAGCTGGCCGGCATCCACCTCGAGGGGCCGTGGCTGAGCGGCGCCCACTGCGGCGCGCACGACCCGGCCCTGCTGCGGGCGCCCGACGTCGCCGAGGTCACGCGGCTGCTCGACGCCGGCGAGGGTGCGGTGCGGATGGTGACCCTCGCTCCCGAGCTCGACGGCGGGCTCGAGGCGGTGGCCCTGCTCGCCGAGCGCGGCGTCATCGCCGCGCTCGGGCACAGCGACGCGACGTATGCCGTGGCGCGCGCGGCGCTCGAGGCGGGCGCCTCAGTCGCGACGCACCTGTTCAACGCGATGCGACCGATCCACCACCGCGAGCCCGGGCCGGTGCTCGCACTGGTCGAGGACCCGCGGGCGTTCGTCGAGCTGATCGCCGACGGCATCCACCTGCACCCGGCGGTGCTGCACTGGGCCGCGACCACGGCGCCGCACCGCTTCCTCCTCGTCACCGACGCGATGGGCGCGGCCGGTGCCGCCGACGGCGACTACGTGCTCGGGCCCGTCGCGGTCGAGGTGCGCGACGGCGTGGCCCGGCTGGCGTCGAACGGCGCGATCGCCGGCAGCACGCTCACCCTGGACCGCGCCGTGCGGTATGCCGTGCAGACGGCCGGCCTGCCGCTCGACGCGGTCGTCTATGCGGCGACGGCCACCCCGGCGCGCCTGCTCGGGCTCGACGACGTCGGCACCATCGAGCCGGGCCGCCGGGCCGACCTCGTGCACCTCGACGACGACCTGCAGGTG
>JBBQNZ010000024.1:0-34895 GCA_038330415.1 Actinomycetales bacterium
GAGAGGCTCCCGCATGCGCAGCGCCAAGGACTTCTTCACGCCCCTCGCCGTGGGCGCACCCGCCCCCGTGCGTGAGGTGCCGGCCCGGCCGAGCCGGATGATCCACTTCTTCGACCCGAGCAACCCCAAGATGGCCGCCAAGGTGCCCCAGCTCGTCGGCTCGGTCGACGTGCTGCTGGGCAACCTCGAGGATGCCGTCAAGGCCGAGAACAAGGAGGCCGCGCGCGCCGGCCTGGTCGAGATCGCCCGCACCACCGACTTCGGCGAGCACACCCAGCTCTGGACGCGGATCAACTCGCTCGACTCCCCCTGGGCGCTCGACGACCTCACCACCCTGGTCACGCAGATCGGCGACCGGCTCGACGTCGTCATGGTGCCCAAGGTGCAGGGCCCGCAGGACATCCACTACGTCGACCGGCTGCTCGCCCAGCTGGAGGCCCGCGCCGGGCTGACCCGGCCGATCCTCGTGCACGCCATCCTCGAGACGGCCGGGGGCATGGCGAACGTGGAGGAGATCGCCGGCGCCAGCCCGCGGATGCAGGGCATCAGCCTGGGGCCGGCCGACCTTGCCGCCGACCGCCGGATGAAGACCACGCGCGTCGGAGGTGGACACCCCGGCTACCTCGTGCGCCAGGACCCGGTCGGTGGTGACATCACGGGGTCGAGGGCCACCTACCAGCAGGACCTCTGGCACTACACGATCGCCCGGATGGTCGACGCCTGTGCGATGCACGGGATCTTCCCGTACTACGGCCCGTTCGGTGACATCGCCGACGTCGTCGCCTGCGAGGACCAGTTCCGCAACGCCTTCCTCCTCGGCTGCGTCGGCACCTGGACGCTGCACCCGGCGCAGATCGCCATCGCCAAGAAGGTGTTCAGCCCCAGCGCCGACGACGTGGCGCACGCCCGGCGGGTCAAGGCGGCGATGGGCGACGGCACCGGTGCGGTGATGCTCGACGGGAAGATGGAGGACGACGCCAGCCTGAAGCAGTGCCTCGTCATCCTCGAGCTCGCCGAGCGGCTGTCGGCCAACGACCCCGAGCTGGCCGCGCTGTACACCGGTGACTCCACCGCGGCTGGGGAGGGGGGCGCATGAGTGGGGACACGGCATACCGGCCCCGCCGCTCGGTGCTCTACATGCCGAGCAACAACGAGCGTGCCCTCGAGAAGGCGAAGACCCTTCCCGTCGATGCCCTGATCCTCGACCTCGAGGATGCCGTGGGTCCGGACCACAAGGCGGCGGCCCGCGAGAACGCTTGCGCGGCAGCGGCATCCGGTGACTACGGCGCGCGAGAGGTGACGATCCGGGTCAACGGCAGCGGCACCGCCTGGCACGACGACGACCTGGCAGCGGCGTGTGCCGCGGGGCCCGACGGCATCGTGGTGCCGAAGGTCGACAGTGCTGAAGAGGTGCGCTCGCTGGTCGCGGCCATGGAGGCTCACGGCGCCCCGGGGCACACCCGGTTGTGGGCGATGGTCGAGACACCGACAGCGGTGCTGGGTGTGGGCGAGATCGCATCGGCGTCACCGCGGCTGGCCGCACTGGTGATCGGCACCAACGACCTGGTCAAGGAGCTCGGGGCCCGCCACGTGCCGGGCCGCGCACCGCTGCTCACCGCGCTCTCGCTCGCCCTGCTGGCCGCGCGGCGGTCGGGTATCGCGATCCTCGACGGCGTCTACAACGACGTCAAGGACCTCGACGGTTTCGAGGCGGAGTGCCGGCAGGGCCGCGACCTGGGCTTCGACGGCAAGACCCTGATCCACCCGGGCCAGGTCGAGCCGTGCAACGCGGTGTTCGCGCCGTCGGCGCAGGAGGTCGAGGAGGCCCACGAGATCCTCGCTGCCTGGGATGCGGGCGCCGGTGCCGGAGTCGTGACCCACCGGGGCAGAATGGTGGAGAACCTCCACGTCGAGATCGCCCGCAAGGTGATCGCGACCGACGAGGCGATCCGCTCCCGGGGTTGACGCTGCGGGGTCGGGCAGGAGGCTAACGAGTCGGTCACGACCGGCGAGTCGACTGGCGCAGGCCGTCGGCGTCCCGTCTTCTGGGGGGCTGGTGGACGCAACCGGAGCACGAGAGCGAGCGGAACTGATGGGTCGGACCACGAGGACGCGCACGGCGGGCGCCGCTGCCGCGCTGACGGCTGCCGCCGTGCTGCTCGGCGGATGCGGGTCGTGGGTGCCCGGTCGCGGCACGCCGGTGGTGGCGGGGGCGGGCACCACATCGCAGTCAGCCACGTCGGCGCCGAGCGAGAGCCCCACCCCCTCCTCGTCGCAGACCCCCACCGAGACCGCCCCGCCCAGCGAGACGCCCTCACCCACCGGGTCACCGTCGTCGACCGCCACCCCCACGCCCGCCACGACACCGACCACGAAGCCCACGCCCAGACCCACGGCAACCCCCACACCGAAACCGAAACCGAAGACCAACCTGGTCCGCGGCGACTCCGGGCCGAAGGTGCTCGCGCTGCAGCAGCGCCTCAAGGAGCTCGGCTACTGGCTCGGCACCCCCGACGGCTCGTTCGGGTCGCTGACCCAGCAGGCCGTCTGGGCGTTCCAGAAGTCCGCGGGCCTGCGGCGTGACGGCGTGGTCGGGCCCAAGACGCTCAAGGCGCTCGAGGCCGGCACCCGTCCCAGGGCGACCTTGAACGGTGACGGCGTCGAGATCGACATCGACCGCCAGATCCTGCTCGTCGTGCGCGGTGGCGCGGTGCGCACCATCCTCAACACCTCCACCGGCAGCGGCGAGGAGTACACCTCCACCTCCGGCAACCAGGCCATCGCGAGGACACCGCGGGGGAGCTACAAGGTCTACCGGGGCGTCGACGGCGAGGTCACCAACTCGCTGGGCACGCTGTGGCGGCCCCGCTTCTTCAACCGCGGCATCGCCGTGCACGGCTCGGGGAACATCCCGCCGTATCCCGACTCGCACGGGTGCGCCCGGCTCAGCAACGCCGCCATCGACATGATCTGGGCGAGCAAGCTGATGCCGATCGGCAGCCGCGTCGTCGTCCGGTGAGCACCCCTGCCGGCGTTGCCGGTGCGCCGCACCTGACGGCCCGTTTCTGGCGCACCCGTCGGGCGGCCGCCCTCGCCGGCATCGTCTTCGCGGTGCTGCTGCTCACCGCGATGACGATGATGCGCCTGGCGCTGCGCGACGACAGCCTCGGCACGCTTGCCTCGGATGCCGGGAACCGTCGCCTGATCGGCTGGTCGCTGCACCTCGTCCCGTTCGCCGGCATCGCCTTCCTGTGGTTCATCGGGGTGGTGCGCGAGCAGCTCGGCGACATCGAGGACCGGCTCTTCTCCACGGTCTTCCTCGGCAGTGGCCTGCTCTTCCTGGCGATGCTGTTCTCCGGGGCGGCGGCCACGAACAGCATCCTCGAGCTGGCGGCCCGGCCGGACCCGGATGCCGCGCTGTTCGCCTTCGGCCGCGGGAGCACCCAGACGCTCATCTCGGTGTACGCGATGCGGATGGCCGCGGTGTTCACGCTGTCGGTGAGCACGGTCGGCATCCGGGCCGGCGCGCTGCCGCGCTGGGTGTCCTACCTGGGCTACGCGAGCGCCCTGGTGCTGCTGCTGGCCGGGGGCGAGCACAAGTGGACCCAGCTGGTGTTCCCGCTGTGGGTGCTGCTCGTGAGCGTCGTCATCCTGGCCACGCGGCCGCCGGACCGCACGGGCACCCCCGACCCGAGTCCGTGACGCACGGTCAGCGGGCGTTGCCCCGCTCGTCGCACGGCGGCTCGACCGTGATGCCCAGGGCGGCGGCCTGGCTGTCGATGATGCGCAGGGATCGCTCCATGGCGGTGGGCTGCAGCCGGCCGACACCTTCTCCGTGCGGGTTGTCGAAGAAGCCGAGCAGCAGCATCAGCACGGTGATGACCACGGCCACGCTGCCCATGAGCGCGGCCTGGGTCAGGGCGCCCTCGCTGCTGTCGGCGAAGAACAGCAGGAAGCCGAAGATCACCGCACAGATGAGGTAGAGCGCGAACCACAGTGGCGTCGGGATGATGCCCTCCGCCGTGTGCACCCGGTCGTTGCGCGCCTGCTGCCGGTCGTCGCTCTGGGTCATCCAGCGGTCGTAGGCCGACTGCTCCGTGGCCGTACGGGGCTGCAGGGCGCTGACCTCGATGAACAGCTTCGCGCCCCACGGGTTGACCGAGTCCTGCAGCCGCCCCGAGGCCACGGCATCCCACTCGGTGCCGACGACCGAGCGGCCGTAGCAGATCAGCTGGCCGGTGAGCTCCTGCGACGAGCCGGCCGGCATCAGCTGGGCGGTCTGCACCATCTGGGCGACGACCGCGGCCTCGCTCTCGGCCCCGGCCCGGGTGTCGTCATAGGCCTGGAAGGCCAGGAAGATGATGAAGCCGAGCAGCACCGAGAACCCGGTGGCCAGCACCCCGAAGACCCCGGCGGCGCGGTCACCGTCCTGGAACCAGCTGCCCGCGGGCGCTCGACGTCGCACGAGCAGCATCGTCGTGACGCAGACCCCGGTCACCCCCACGAGGATCGCCAGTGACCTCAGCACGTTCATGCGTCACCACGCCGGGTCGCTCTCATGGGGCCACGGTAGCGAGGCCGGTCGCCTCGGTGCGGCGGGAACCGCCGGACGGACTCGCGGGCACTTCCCGACCGAGCAGGCCGCTCTGAAGACGCTGTACCTGGTCTCAAGGGGCACAAGTATGGTTACCTCTCTGACTCGGGCGCTGCCAGGCTCAACTGGTGGCCGTCGACCCCCGACTGCCTGTTGGTGGAGTCGCTGCTGCCGATCAACCCGGTGCCCTTGGCCTGTTTGCGATGCAGAGGGCGCAGCTGAGCGCGCCCTGTGCATCGCATTGACGCAGTGCACCGGCAGTGCGGCGTGACCACGGACAGCATCCGTCCGTCCCCAGCACCCGGCAGTAACGGCGCGCTGCCGTGCCCGTTTGGAGGGATCCGACATTCGGCCGCAACCGGTCGTTCTTGACTACAGGCATGTGCTCCCGAGGTCCGCTGTCCACGGACGCTCAGGATGATGACCGAAAACCAGGACCGAAACCCGGAGTGCGTCGAAACCACACAGGGACCTTTTTGGTCACTCGTCCTCGCCGGGGTAGACCACGCCGACCTGCCGGCGGACCTCGTCCATTGCTGCCATCACCCGCCGGGTGGCGGCCCACGGCATCGACGACGTCTCGAGGCGGCCGTCGGCCAGGGCCCGCGCCACCTCGGCCGCCTCGAAGCGGAAACCGTGCGTCGACACCTCCGGCACGTACTCGTCGAGCACGCTGTCGTCGGGGCCGACCAGCCGCACCCGGCTCCCGGCGTCGTAGAACCGGCCCCCGACCACCTCGAGCCGAGCGTCGGTGCCGACCACCCGGGCCGGGCACGCGGTGGCGGCCGCCATGGAGCACCACAGGTGCGCGATGGCCCCGCCGGGCCCGCGGGCCTCGACCGTGGTGGTGGCGTCGACCCCGAGGTCGGTCAGCGTGCCGCGGGCCGCCACACCCTCGAGGCCGCCGAGCACGTGGTCGGCGAACGACAGCGGGTAGACGCCGAGGTCGAGCAGGGCGCCGCCGGCGAGCTCGGGCTGGGAGAGCCGGGCCGGCCCGGTCGGCCAGAGCAGCTGGCCGTGGTCGGCGTCGACGAGCACGACCTCGCCGAGCGTGCCCGCCTCGACGGTGCGCCGGATGACGTCGTAGTGCGGCAGGTAGCGGCTCCACATGGCCTCGGCCGCGAGCAGCCCCGCGGCAGAGGCGGTCTCGAGCACCTCGTCGGCCTCGTGCAGGTTGCGGGTGAACGCCTTCTCGACGAGCACCGGCTTGCCGGCGCGCAGCGCGAGCAGGGCGTGCTCGTGGTGCTCGCTGTGCGGGCTGGCGACGTACACGGCATCCACGTCGGGGTCGGCCACGAGGTCGGCGTACGACCCGTGGGCCCGCTCGACGCCATGCCGCCCGGCGAAGTCCTTGGCCCGCTCCATCGACCGGGAGCCGACCGCCACGACGCGCGAGCGGGTGCCCGCGTGCACGGCATCCGCGAAGGTGTTGGCGATGCCGCCCGGGCCGAGCACGCCCCAGCGGATCGGCGATGCGTCCATCGGGTCGGGCACGGAGGGAGCGGCGAGGGCGAGGGGCGCGGACGGCATACGACGCAGCGTAGGCCGTCCGCCCCCCTCAGAACCGGCTCGTGGCCTCTGCCACGAGGTCGCCGACGAGCTCGCCGGGGTCGACGTCGAGCCCCTTGCGCACGAACCAGGTCGCCATCGTCGTGGCGTCTCGCTCGAGGAAGTCGAACCCCTGCGGGTTGCCGATGACGTCGACGATCTGCGGCCAGTCGATGATGACCAGGCGCTCGTCGTGCAGCAGCACGTTGTAGGGCGAGAGGTCACCGTGCGACCAGCCGTGGTGCGCCAGCGTGAGCATCGCCGTGCGCAGCTGCTCGAACAGCTCGGCCAGCAGGCCGGGCTCGGGCCGGGTCGACACCAGCCGCGGGGCCGCGACCGGGGTGTCGCCGGTGAGGTCGCCGACGAACGACATCAGCATCTCGCTGTCGTCGAGCTGCACGGGGTAGGGCACCGGGAGATCGAGCTCCCAGAGCCGGCCGAGGGCGTCGAACTCGGCCGCCGCCCACTGCCCCGCGATCACCTGCTTGCCGAAGTCGGTGCGCCGGGCCATCGCCCGCATCTCGCGGCTCTTCCGCACGCGACGCCCCTCGAGGTAGCCGGCGTCGCGGTGGAAGAGGCGGTGGTCGCCGCTGCGGTAGCGCTTGGCGGCCATCGTGCTGACCCGGTCGGTGCCCGGCACCCAGCGCCGCAGCACGTGGACGTCGGCCTCCTTGCCGGTCTTGAGCACGCCGAGGTCGCTCTCGACGGCGCCGAGGTCGGTGATCACCCAGTCGGGGCGGGGCTTCGGGCCGTGCGTCGCGCCGTCCCAGGAGGACCAGCGGTCCCCGTCGGGAGGTGCGTCAGGTGAGCTGTCGATCGAGAAGAGGGCCTGCTTCGCGGGCAGGTGGAACGGCTGGTGTGCCACGGAGGTGCTCCTGGAAGAGAACGGAAGGGGAGGGCTGGCTGAGGGCCCGGACAGTCGTGGACATGTCGGCCTCCTTGTCTCTCGTCTCGGTTCGGGGCGTGGCACGACGGCGGATGCCGTTCGCTCACCCCCAGCGTGGCGCACGCCCGATCCGCAGCGCCACCGGTTTTCCAGTCGGGGAGAGCCAGCGCGTCAGGCGACCCGCTCCACTCGGGCCAGCACCGGCTCGGTCGGGAAGAGCGTGATCAGCGAGCTCACCTCGAGCTGGTCGGTGTCGGCCAGCGAGGTCACCCGGTGCTCGCGCAGGACGAGGGCCAGCGCGAGGGTCGCCTCGACCATCGAGAAGTGCTGGCCGATGCACGCGCGCGGTCCGCCGCCGAACGGCATCCACGCATAGCGGTGCGCCGGCTCGGGGCGGTCGCCGGTGCCGGTGAAGCGGGTCGGGTCGAACACGAGCGGGTCGGCCCAGAAGTCGCGATGGCGGTGGATCGTCCACGGCACCACGATGACGTTGGCGCCCGGCGGGACCCGGTGGCCCATCAGGACGTCCTCCTGCACGGTGAGCCGGCCCATGATCGGGGCCGAGGGGTAGAGGCGCATGGCCTCCTTCAGCACGGCCGTGGTGAGCGGCAGGGCGGTGACGGTGGACGCCGTGGGGGAGTCGTCGCCGACCACCTCGCGCACCTCGGCGCGCACGGCATCCTGCACGTCGTGGTGGCGACCGAGCAGGTGCAGCGCGAAGGTGAGCGCGATGGCCGTGGTCTCGTGGCCGGCCATCAGGAACAGCAGCACCTGGCTGCGCACCTCCTCGTCACTCATCCGTTCGTCGCCGTCGCGCGCCGCGAGCAGCAGGGTGAGCAGGTCGCTCTCACCGGTGGTGCGCCCCTCGCGGCGCCCGGCGACGATGGTGTCGCACACGCCGAAGAGCTCGTCGCGGGCCGCCCTCCCGCGGCGCACGCGGCGGGTCGGGATGCCGGCCGGAAGCCGCACCGCGCCCAGCCCGCGCCGCAGGATGGTGTCGGACACGGCAGGGAACGAGTGGCGCACGTGCGGCAGGACGTCGTCGGCGGCGTCGCCGAACAGGGCCGCCAGGACCACGCGCAGGGTGAGCCGCTGCATCTGCAGGCCGAGGTCGACGGTGGGGGAGCCTCCGGTGCCCGACGGCGCGGTGTCCCACTCGGCGACGACGGTCTCGATCTCGCGGACCATGTGGTCGGCGTAGCCGTCGACGGCCTGCTTGGTGAACAGCGGCTGGAGGAAGCGCTTCTGGCGGGTCCAGTCCTCGCCCTCCGCGGTGAGCAGGCCCGGGCCGAGCCAGCGGGCGATCTCGTCGTGCACCTGGTCCCGCTTGGAGTAGGCCCGCCACGAGCTGCCGGACAGCACCCGGGCGGCGCCGTCGGGGTGGTGCACCCACCACACGTCGCGGCTCGACCCCGGTGGGCCGACCGTCAGGTGCACGAGGTCGCCGTGCCGGCGCCACATGCTCTCCGCGTAGTCGACCGCGTTGCGCCGCAGGCCCATGATCGGGGCGAACCGGCCGCCGACGACAGGCGGCGGAGGTGCGGCCGGCGCGGCCTGCCTGCTCGCAGCGGGGGTCATCGGTCCATGGTGGCCCTCAGCACCCGGTGCCGTCGAGGGGTGCTGACCGTCCCGGGGTGGGAGGACTCACACCGGGCCCGGGTGCCCCGCGCCCGAGCCCGAAGGCATACTCGGGAGGCAGACCCCATCCCCAGCCGAAGGCGGCGATCACGCGTGTCCCGACTCCAGACCACGGACGGCCTCACCGAGGAGCAGCACGAGCTCATCAAGCTCGTGCGCGAGTTCGTGAACGAGCAGATCATCCCGGTCGCGACCGAGCTCGAGCACAAGGACGAGTACCCCACCGAGATCGTCGAGGGCATGAAGGAGATGGGGATCTTCGGCCTGATGATCCCCGAGGAGTACGGCGGCCTGGGCGAGTCGCTGCTGACCTACGCGCTGGTCGTCGAGGAGATCGCGCGCGGGTGGATGTCGGTGAGCGGCATCATCAACACCCACTTCATCGTGGCCTACCTGATCATCCAGCACGGCACCGAGGAGCAGAAGCAGCGCTACCTGCCGCGGATGGCGACCGGCGAGGTGCGCGGGGCGTTCTCGATGTCGGAGCCCGGCATGGGTTCGGACGTGGCGGCCATCCGCTCCAAGGCGGTTCGCGACGGCGACGAGTGGGTGCTCACGGGCCAGAAGATGTGGCTCACCAACGGCGGGTCGTCGAACCTCGTGGCGGTGCTGATGCGCACCGACCTCGGCGAGAGTGACAGCCCCTACAAGAACATGTCGACGTTCCTCATCGACAAGACCTCCGGCTTCGGCGAGACGGCGCAGGGCGTCACCGTGCCCGGCAAGATCGAGAAGATGGGCTACAAGGGGGTCGACACGACCGAGCTGATCATGGAGGGGCACCGCACCAGCGACGCCCAGCTGCTCGGCGGGGTACCCGGCAAGGGCTTCTACCAGATGATGGACGGCGTCGAGGTGGGCCGCGTGAACGTGGCCGCCCGCGCCTGCGGCCTGTCGATGCGGGCCTTCGAGCTGGGCATCGCCTACTCGCAGCAGCGCGAGACCTTCGGCAAGAAGATCGCCGAGCACCAGGGCATCCTGTTCCGCCTCGCCGACATGGCGACCATGGTCGAGGCCAGCCACCAGATGATGGTCAAGGCGGCGCGGCTCAAGGACGCCGGGGAGCGCAACGACCTCGAGGCCGGGATGGCGAAGTACCTCGCGTCCGAGAACTGCGCCAACGTCGTCGAGCAGAGCTTCCGCATCCACGGCGGCTACGGCTACTCCAAGGAGTACGAGATCGAGCGGCTCTACCGCGAGGCGCCGATGCTGCTGATCGGCGAGGGCACCGCCGAGATCCAGAAGATGATCATCGGCCGACGGCTGCTCGAGGACTACAAGGCCAAGTGACCCGCTGAGCCCGAGGTGGGTGCGCGGACGGCCGCCCCGGCGACCGGTTGAGCACACACCTCTGGTGGTGGGGGTGTCAGTAGCGGGGGGCAGGCGGCTCGTCGAGGAACGCCTCGAGGGTGTGCCAGCCCCCGTCGTGGTAGGCCTTCGCCAGCGCGGTGCCGACGTAGCGGAAGTGCCACGGCTCGAAGCCGATGCCGACGGTCGACCGGTAACCCTTCTCGTAGCGCAGGATGAAGCCGTGGCGCCACGCGTTGCGGGCCAGCCAGCGGCCCTGTGGCGTCTCGTCGATGCAGTCGTTGATCCGGCAGTTCGAGGCGCCGACCGGCAGCAGGTCGACGGTCAGCCCGGTCTGGTGCTCGCTGTAGCCGGGGCGCGCATACCAGGTGTCGGTCCAGGTGCGCCCGCGCCGGGCGAGCCAGGTGTCGTAGAGCGCGTCCTGGGTGGCGTACGACCGGTACGCCGTGTCGATGCCGGCCCGCCCGGCATCGGCGGCGACGGCCGACGCCATCCGGCCCAGCGCGGCAGCCGCGGCCGCGCGCAAGCGACCGCCTGCGGCATCCGACATGCGCACCACCACCAGGTCGGGTGGGGCGAACGACTTGGGGGACAGCGGGTTCCGGCGGTTGACGAGCACCCAGTCGCTCGTCATGTCGCTGATGCTGCGGCACGGCTCGAGCCTCGCCGCGAGCGAGCGGAGCGCGCCCTCGTCACCGACCGGCACCACGCGTGAGATGCCGTCCGCGGTCAGCGGCTTCCGGGACACCGTCGGCACGCAGTAGGGCAGCGTGAGGTAGATGGGGCGTCGGGACAGGCCGGCCAGGATGGCCCCGGCGAACGCGGTGGTGACGTCGCGCCCGTTGGCCAGGTAGGCCACGCCCGGGGCGGGTTCCGACCAGGCGCCCGCGTTGACCGCGGCGGCGACGGCGTACCGGTCGGCACCCCCCGCCCGCACCACGTGGTCGGCCCCCACGACCGCGGCGAGATCGTCGGCGACGGCTCCGGACACCTCCGAGGGCTGCCCGACGACCGTGACCGACGAGACCCCGAGGTCGCGCAGCAGGTCGGCGGCGGTCGCGGGCAGGCCGCTACCGTCCCCGTCGACCACGAGCAGGGGCGAGCGGTTCGCGGCGGCCGCCGTCGCCGCGACGACCGCGTGCTCGGGGTGGTCCCGCGCGACGACCCAGACCCGGGTGGCGCTGGGGAAGGACTGCCGGGCCAGCGCGACGGCGGGGGTGAGCGTGGCGGCATCCCCGACGACGACGATGCGCTGCGGGTCGAGGCGGTCGAGCTCGGCGGCGGTGACCCGCGGGATCCCGTCGGGCCGGGCCAGCAGCACCGAGCCGCCCAGGGCGGCCGCCGCCGGGATCGCAGCCGCCCCGAGGGCAGGGTCCTCCCCGGACACGAGGTAGACCACGCGGGCCCGCGCGGACCCGGGGAACGCGGCGCGCGATGCGGCCACCGACAGCGCGTACCGGTCGCCGCCGGTCAGGCGGCCGGCCGGAGGGCGCGCCGGTGGCAGGTCGACCGGTGGTACCGCCGACGGTGAGGCGGAGGGGGTGACGGACGCGGAGGGCGACGGGGTCGCCGGCGCCGGCCCCGGGGTCGGCGCCGCCACGCCGGTCGAGGGTGCCGGCTCGGGCGAGAGGAGCGGTGGCACCACCACCAGCCCCACGACTGTCGCCGTCGCGAGCCCCAGCCCCGCGATCGCGACGCGCCGGGCTCGGAAGACTGCCATGGCCACCGACCCTAGATCGCCGCCGTCGCCGGGGCCCGTCGGAAGCCCGGCGAGATGCGGGGATACTGGAGGCATGAGCACCCAGCCCACGCGCCCGGGCCTGCGCGCCGCCCTCTCGCTCGAGTACCCCATGTCCCTCGGGGTCTACGACACCTACGACGAGGCCCAGAACGCCGTCGACGACCTGTCCGACCACGAGTTCCCGGTGCAGGACCTGCTCATCGTGGGCACCGACCTCAAGCAGCTCGAGCGGGTCACCGGCCGGCTCACCCGCGGGCGGGCGATGGGCGGTGGTGCCCTGTCCGGTGCCTGGCTCGGCCTGTTCATCGGCATCATGTTCGCGCTGTTCGACCCCAACGGGTTCAACGTCCTCAGCGTGCTGGCGACGGTCGCGTTCGGCTCGCTGTTCGGTCTGGTCTGGAGCGCGGCGGTCTACCGGGTCACGAGCGGCGGGCAGCGTGACTTCACCTCGGTCAGCCTGGTCGTGGCCGCGAAGTACGAGGTGCTGTGCGAACACAAGCACGCCCAGCGCGGCCGCGAGATGCTCGTCGAGATGGACCCGATGCGCGCGGCCGAGCAGGAGGTGCGTCGTGCCCGGGAGGCCGAGCAGGCCCGGGCCGCCCAGCAGCAGCCGCCGTTCCAGCCGTAGTCACAACAGTCGCAACGGTCTCACCAGCCCGGCCGCCGGGCGTGAACCGGTGGTGCGTCCAACGGCCCGCACGAGGCCGACCCACCAGATTGGGCACTGACAGGGTGGGCTCCGAGGGAGCAGACTGCGTGGTTAACCGCGAGGGGGACGACGCCGTCCTCCTCGGATCGGAGACCCGTGACCGAGCCACACGACGAGCGCAGCACCGGTCGACCCGCTGACGCGGACGACCCGGTCTGGCTCGCCGCGCGGCTCGCCGAGGCGCAGGAGCAGCTGGGGGCGACCCGCGAGATCCTGTCAGTCCTCGCCGGGGCCTCGTCCTCCGAGGACGACGTGTTCGAGGCCGTCGTCGAGAACGCCAGCCGGCTGTGCCGCGCGCAGGTCGCTCAGATCCACCTCGTCGACGGCGACGCGTACCGGCTGGTGCGCGCCAAGGGGCACAGCGCCGACTACGCGGCGTTCGCGGCGGACCACCCCGTGCCCCGGAGCCGGGGCACCCTGATCGGTCGGGTCGCCCTGGATCGCCGGACCCACCAGATCGCCGACGTGCTGGCCGACCCCGACTACAAGCTGCCGGAGTTCCAGCGGCTCGGTGGCTACCGCTCGATCATCGGGGCCCCGATGATCGTCGGTACCGACGTGGTCGGCGTGCTGATCGTGTGGCGCACCGAGGTGGACCCCTTCGACGACCACGCGGCTCGGCTGCTCTCCACCTTCGCGGAACAGGCGGCCCTCGCCGTGCGCAGCGTCCAGCTCTCCTCCGCGCTCCAGGCCCGCTCGGCCGAGCTCGCGCGCAAGGTCGACGAGATGGAGGCGCTGGCGGAGGTCGGGGAGGCGATCAGCTCGACGCTCGACCCTGACGAGGTGCTCACGACGATCGTCGAGCACGCCGTCGAGCTGTCCGGTGCCGACGGCGGCTCGCTGATGGAGTACGACGTGGAGCGCCGGCTGTTCCGCGTGCGAACGACCTACGGCACGGAGGGGAATCTTCGCGAGCGGCTCCAGACGGTGCACATCCACGTCGACCAGTCGTTCGTCGGCCGGGCGGCGACCTCGGGGATGCCGGTGCAGGTGGCTGACCTGTCCGGGGTCGATCGCGACCAGCACCTGCAGGTGCTGTACGACGGCGGCTGGCGATCGCTCGTGGTGATCCCACTCGTGCGACCCGACCGGATCGTGGGGGCCCTCGTCGTGCGGCGGCTGACGCCCGGGGCGTTCAGCGCGGAGACCTGCGACATGCTCACCGCCTTCGCCAGCCAGTCGGCGATCGCGCTGACGAACGCCCGGCTCTACGAGCAGCTCGAGCTGCAGCGGCGCGAGCTCGCCACCACCAGCCAGCACAAGTCCGACTTCCTCGCGAGCATGTCGCACGAGCTGCGCACCCCGCTCAACGCGGTCATCGGCTTCTCCGAGGTGCTGCTGGAGCGGATGTTCGGCGACCTCAACGAGCGCCAGGCCGACTATGTGCAGGACATCCTCGACGCCGGCCGGCACCTGCTCGCTCTGCTCAACGACGTGCTCGACCTGAGCAAGGTCGAGGCGGGCCGGATGGAGCTCGACGTCACCACCTTCCCCGCCGTCGACGCGATCCAGAGCGTGCTGGCCCTGGTGCGCGAGCGCGCCGCCGCGCACGGGGTGGAGGTGCGCTTCGACCCGGCCGGCGCCCCCGACCGGATCACCGCCGACGAGCTGCGCCTCAAGCAGGTGCTGCTCAACGTCGTCGGCAACGCGGTGAAGTTCACCCCGGCTGGTGGCACCGTCACCCTGCGCGCCTGGACGGACGGCCGCGAGGTACTCGTCACGGTGGTGGACAACGGTATCGGCATCGCGGAGTCGGACCGGTCGAGGATCTTCGACTCCTTCCAGCAGGGCACCCGGTCGGCCTCCAGCTCGGAGGGCACCGGGCTCGGCCTCACCCTCACCCGCCGGATCGTCGAGCTGCACGGAGGCCGGATGTGGCTCGAGAGCGAGCTGGGGGTGGGCAGCACCTTCGGCCTGGCCCTGCCGCGCCAGGTGCAGCCCGGGCGGGTCGAGGGGTGGACCGAGCCGGCGCTCGACGACGCCCGGCGCACCGTCGTCGTCATCGAGGACGACCCCAGCTCGGCCGAGCTGGTGGGCGTGCACCTGGCCGCCGCGGGCCTGCGACCGGTGCCGGTGCGCACCGGTGAGGAGGGGCTGGCCGCCATCCGGGCGCTGCGGCCCACGGCCGTCGTCCTCGACATCCACCTCCCCGGCATGGACGGGTGGGACGTGCTGAGCACCATCAAGGCCGACCCCGCGCTCGCCGCCACCCCGGTCGTCGTGGTGTCGGTGCTCCCCGAGCGTGGCCGTGGCTTCGCCCTCGGGGCCTCCGACTACCTCGTCAAGCCGGTGTCGAAGGAAGGCCTGCTCGGGGCGGTCTGGCGGGCCCTCGCCGAGCGGGTCGACCGCACGAGCGAGCGTCGTCACGCGGTGGTCATCGACGACGACCCCACGGCCCTCGAGCTGGTGCGGGCCACCCTGGAGCCGCAGGGTTGGACCGTCACCACCTGCAGCGGCGGCGCGGAGGCGCTGGCCGTGATCCGTGAGGTGAACCCCTCGGTGGTGCTGCTCGACCTGCTGATGCCCGACGTCGACGGCTTCGAGGTCGTCGACGCGCTGCGCGCCGACGCCCGCACCGCTGGCACCCCGGTCGTCGTGCTCACGGCCAAGACGTTGACCCCGGCCGACCGCCACCGCCTCCAGGGACGCATCGAGTTCGTCGCGTCCAAGGGCGAGCTCGACCTCAGCTGGCTCGCGAGCCGGCTGACCCAGGTCGCGGCCGGCGGCACCAGCGGGGGTGCGTCGTGACCGGCCCATCGGTCCTCCTCGTCGAGGACAACCCCCGCAACCTCAAGCTGGCGCGCGACGTGCTCGAGTACGCGGGCTTCGCGGTCACCGCGGTGGCGACCGGTGAGGAGGCCCTTCCGGCGGCCCTCGCGGCACGCCCCGACGTCATCCTCATGGACCTCCAGCTGCCCGGCATCGACGGGCACGAAGCGCTCGGCCGGCTGCGTGCCGACCCGGAGACAGCCGGCATCCCGGTCGTGGCCGTCAGCGCGTTCGCGATGCAGGCCGACCGCGACCGGGCCATGGTCGCGGGCTTCGACGGCTACCTGATGAAGCCGATCAGCGTGCGCGACTTCCCGGAGCAGGTGCGCGGGCACATCCGGGTCGTCGGTGGTGCGCCATGACCGTCGACGACGCCACGGTGCTCGTCGTCGACGACCTTCCGCAGAACCTCAGGCTGCTCGACGCCGTGCTGTCGCCGCGCGGCTTCACCGTGCTGCAGGCGTCGTCGGGGCAGGAGGCCCTCGAGCTGCTCGAGCGAGAGCTGCCCGACGTGGTGCTGCTCGACGTGATGATGCCGGGGCTCGACGGCTACGAGACCTGCCGGCGGATCCGCCAGCAGCCGGCCAGCTCGTACGTCCCCGTCGTGATGGTGACGGCCAGCGGTGACGCCCAGAAGGTCAAGGGCATCGAGGCCGGCGCCGACGACTTCATCACCAAGCCGTTCGACCAGCCCGAGCTGCTCGCGAGGGTGCGCTCGCTGGTGCGGGTCAAGCGCTACCACGACACCATCACCGCCCAGGCCGCCGCGCTCGCCGAGTGGAACCAGCAGCTGGAGGAGCGGGTGGCCGCCCAGGTGGCCGAGCTCGAGCGGCTCGGCCGGCTGCGCCGGTTCCTGTCGCCGCAGGTGGCCCAGGTCGTCGTCGACACCGGCGACGACTCGTTCCTGCGCAGCCACCGGCGCGAGATCGTCTCGGTGTTCACCGACCTGCGGGGGTTCACCGCGTTCGCCGAGAGCGGCGAGCCCGAGGAGGTCATGGAGGTGCTCTCCGAGTACCACCTCGCCCTCGGCACCCTGGTGTTCGCCTACGAGGGCACCCTCGAGCACTTCGCCGGCGACGGGCTGCTCGTCTTCTTCAACGACCCGGTGCCGTGCCCCGACGCCGCCGACCGTGCGGTGCGGATGGCGGTGGACATGCGGGCCCGGGTCGGCGAGCTGGCGCAGGGGTGGCGGCGCAAGGGGCACGACCTGGGCTTCGGGGTGGGCATCGCCCAGGGCTACGCCACGCTCGGCCGGGTCGGCTTCCCCGGCCGCTACGACTACGCCGCGATCGGCACGGTGACAAACCTCGCCGCCCGGCTGTGCGCGATGGCCGGGGCCGACCAGATCCTCGTCTCCCAGCGGGTCCGGCACGGGATCGTCGGGCCGGTCGAATGTCACGAGGTGGGCCCCCTGGAGCTCAAGGGCTTCAGCCGGCCGGTGGAGGCGTACGAAGTCATCGCCCTGGACCCGGAAGGCGTGTCGTGATGCGCGATCTCGCAGTGAACGGACCCACCCTCGACGAGCTCGACGAGGACGGCCGCAACGCGCTCTTCGACCGGCTCCAGGCCCAGATGCCGGAGGTGTGGGCCGCGATGCGGCGCGACGATGCGCGCGAGTCGGTGGTCGTCGTGCCCTCGATGACCCTGGACCGGGTCGTGGCGAACGCTGGCGGGATGAGCCAGGCGTTGGAGGAGCGCTTCCTGTTCTTCCTGCTGCTGCTGCGCCAGCCCCGGCTGCGGATGGTCTACGTCACCTCGCAGCCGATCAACCCGCTGATCGTCGACTACTACCTCTCGCTACTCCCGGGCGTCATCCCCAGCCACGCGCGGTCGCGGCTGTCGCTGGTGTCGGTCGACGACTCGGGCCCCGAGCCACTCGTGGAGAAGATCCTGGCCCGCCCGCGGGTGATCGCCCGGATCCGCGACCTCGTGCCGCAGCGCTCGCTGTCGCACCTGATCCCGTACAACACCACCCACCTCGAGCGCGACCTCGCCCTGCTGCTCGGCATCCCGATGTACGGCGCCGACCCCCGGCTCTTCCCGCTCGGCACGAAGACCGGATGCCGGCGCCTCTTCGCCCGCGCCGGCGTCCGGTTCCCAGCCGGGGCCGAGGACCTGCACTCTCGCGACGACCTCGAGCAGGCGGTGCTCGCGCTGAGGACCCAGCGACCCGACATCCGGGCGGCGATGGTCAAGCTCAACGAGGGTGTCGCCGGCGCCGGGAACGCGGTACTCCACCTCGAGGACCTCCCCGAGCCGGGCAGCCCGACCGAGCGTGCCGCGGTGGCCGCGCGGGTCGACGGCCTGGAGCTCGAGGACACCCGGATCGAGGTGGGCGCCTATCTGGCGAAGCTCGAGGAGCGCGGCGGCATCGTCGAGGAGCGGGTCGTCGGCGACGAGCTGCGCAGCCCGAGCGTGCAGATGCGGGTCACCCCGCTCGGTGAGGTCGAGGTGCTCTCGACCCACGACCAGGTGCTCGGCGGGCCGAGCGGGCAGTCCTACCTCGGGTGCCGGTTCCCCGCCGACCCCGGGTACGCGGGCCTGATCACGCAGGACGCCCAGCGGATCGGTGAGCTGCTCGCGGCCGAGGGCGTGCTGGGCCGGTTCGCCGTCGACTTCGTCACGGTGCGGCGGGGCGACCGCTGGGAGTCGGAGGCCATCGAGGTCAACCTGCGCAAGGGCGGCACCACCCACCCCTTCTTGACCCTGCAGTTCCTCACCGACGGCCGGTACGACGCCGCTGCGGGCCGGTTCGTCACGCCCGGAAGGGAGGAGCGCCACCTCGTGGCGACCGACCACCTCGACCACCCAAGCCTGCGCGGGCTGCGGGTCGAGGACCTCTTCGACCTGCTGGCCCGCACCGGCCTCAGCTTCGACCAGGCCCGCCAGACCGGGGTGGTGTTCCACATGCTCAGCGCCATCACGACCTTCGGGCGGGTGGGGATGACGGCGATCGGCCGCACCCCGGCCGAGGCGCAGGAGCTCTACGACGCTGCCGAGCGGGCGCTGCTCGATGAGGCCAGGTCGGCAGCGACCCCTCCGTCGCTGCCGACCTGACCACGCTGGGGGCCTGCCGCCGCCTCGGCCGTCTCGCCCCTCACGGCGCGAGGGCGTCGGCGTGCAGCAGGGCCTCGATGACGGCCTGTTGCCAGGTGCGCGGCTCGCGGACGGTGCGGCACGACGCGCCCCCGCAGCCGCACTCCCAGACCCAGCAGCCGCGCACGCGGTGCACGTTCGGGTGGTGGTGGGCGGTGTCGCGGTGGTTCCTCGGGGTGCGCATGTCGGCCTCCTCCCGGCGGGTCCCGGAGCGGTTCTCCGGTACCCCTCACCCTCGCCGCGACGGCAACCCCCGTCTGTGCGCCATGAGGCGATCACACTGTGCCGGAGGTGACACAACGGCCCGGAGGTGCTGCACTGGCCCAGTGGACTGGGGACTGCTCGACGGCCTCGACGACGCGACCCGGCGGGTCGTGCTCGCCTCGACCCGGCGTCGCCGCTTCGCCCGCGGCGAGGTGGTGTTCCACGAGGCCGACCTCGCGGATGCCGTTCACTTCGTCGCCGAGGGCCGCCTCGCCTCCCGTCGGGCGACGGTGGACGGCGACAGCGTCACCTTCGCGATCCTCGGCCCGGGCGACGCGTTCGGTGAGATGGCGATGCTCGCGCCCCAGCCCCGACGCACCTCCACGGTGGTGGCGCTCGAGCCTGCTGTCACCTTGAGCCTGGGATTCGCGGACTTCGAGGCGCTGCGCCTCGCCCACCCCGCCGTCGAGCGGCTGCTCGTCGAGATGCTTGCCGAGCGGGTGCGCCGGCTGTCCGACCACCTCGTCGAGGCGCTGCACCTGCCCGCCGACGAGCGCATCCTGCGGCGGCTCCTCGAGGTCTGCGAGCGCTACGCGGGCCAGAACAGCCGCCGCGTCGTCGTTCCCCTCACCCAGGACGCCATCGGCGACCTGGCCGGGGCCGCCCGACCGACGACGAACCGCGTGCTCCGACGCCTCGAGACCGACGGCATCGTCGCGCTGCACCGCGGCTCGGTCGAGGTGCTGGACCGCGCGGCCCTGGCCCGCCGGGCCGCGCGGTGATGCTCAGCCCTTGACCGCACCCGAGGTGAGGCCGCGGACGAAGAACCGCTGGAGCGAGAAGAACACGAGCATCGGCACGATCATCGAGATGAAGGCAGCGGCCGTGAGCAGCTCCTTGCCCTGGCCCTGGGTGCCCAACAGCTGCTGGACCTGCACGATGACGGTGCTGTTGCTGGAGTTGAGGAACAGCTTGGCGATCAGCAGGTCGTTCCACACCCACAGGAACTGGAGCGTCGCGAAAGCCGCCATCGCGGGCACCGCCATCGGGGCCACCAGCTTCCAGAACGTCTGGTAGTGGCTGCACCCGTCGACCTTGGCCGACTCGACCACGCTGACCGGCAGCGTGGCCATGTAGTTGCGCAGGGTATAGAGCGCGAGCGGCATCCCGAACCCGGTGTGCAGCAGCCAGACCGAGATGTACTGCCCCGAGATGCCCAACCCCTCGGGCCCGAGGATGTCGAGCATCGGCTGGAACGCGACCTGGATCGGCACGACGAGCAGCCCGACGATGACGATGAAGATGACGTCCTTGCCGCGGAACTCCATGAAGGTGAACGCGTAGGCCGCGAAGGCCGCGAACATGATCGGCAGGATCGTCGCGGGGATCGCGATGACGATGCTGTTGAGCAGGCCGGTGCCGATGTCGGAGCCCTCGAGCACCTTGCGGTAGTTCTCGCTGGTCCAGCCGGCGCCGAACGGGTTCAGCACCGCCGTCCACCAGCCCGAGGACGCCGCGTCGTCGCGGGTGCGGAAGGAGGTCGCGAGGAGCCCGATCGTGGGGACCGTCCAGAGCACGACGAGAACCACCATGGTGACGACCGAGAAGATGCTGCGCGGCCGTCCGTCCTTCATCAGCGTGCGGCTCATCGGTTGGCCTCCTCGGCACGGAAGTGGCGCACCTGGTAGATCAGGACCGGGATGACCGCCAGGAGCAGGATGACGACGATCGCGGTGGCCCGCCCCGCCTGGCTGTTCGCGAAGAGCTCGTTGAAGAACAGGTTGGCGATGACGTTGGAGTCGAACCGCCCGTTCGTCATGACATAGACGATGTCGAACACCTTCAGCACCAGGATGAGCACGGTGATGAACACCGTGATGATCGTGCCCTTGATCTGCGGGATGACGACCTTGAAGAAGATCTGCACCTCGCTCGCACCGTCGATCCGCGCGGCCTCGATGGTGTCCTCCGGCACACCCTTGATGGCCGAGGACAACAGGATCATCGCGAAGCCCACCTGGAGCCAGATGAGGATCAGCATCATGAGGAACGAGTTCAGCCGTGCGGTGGAGATGTTGAGCCACGTCTGCGGCTCGCCGCCCAGGGTGACCCAGATGGCGTTGAGCAGGCCGGTCTGCGGCGTCCCGGGGTTGTCGTAGGCGTAGATCAGGCCCCAGATGGCCGAGGCGCCGACGAACGAGATCGCCATCGGCAAGAAGATGAACGACTTCGACAGCTTCTCGCCCTGGGCGGTGAGCTTGTCGGCCAGCACCGCGACGATCACACCGAAGACGACCGTGACGGCCGGGACCACGATGATCCACAGGATGTTGTTGAAGATCGACGACCAGAACTGCGGGTCGCTGAAGATCGCCCGGTAGTTGGCGAGACCCACGTAGGCCGTGCTGTCGGCGTTCGCGAACGAGTAGTTGATCGTCTGGATCGTCGGGTAGATCAGCATCAGCCCGATGAACGCGACCGACGGCAGGAGGAACGCGTAGGGGATGAGCCCTTCGCTCAGCCGGCGGGGGAGCCCCTCGACGAACATGTTGAGGAAGTAGAACAACCCTGCTGCTCCGCCGACCCCCGCGATGAGGGCCAGCCCCCCGATGACCAGCTTGCTGTCGAAGAACCAGCCCGGGTAGAAGGCGAAGCCGAGGAAGAGGTTCGCGACGAACCAGACGATCAGCACCATGCCGACGAGGCCGACGAGGACGCGCATCGGCCTCGCTCGGCTCGGCCCCGGCTCCGGCCCGCGGACCGGCTCCTGGTCCGGCTCGGTGATGGTGGGAGGTGGCGGCGCCGTGGTCGTGTTGCTCATGACGACTGCCCTGCCGGCTTCGGCCAGGACGCCTCGATCTGGTCCGCGACCTCCTGGGAGGACTTGCCGCTCATCCACTGCACCATGCCGGTCCAGAAGGTGCCGGAGCCGACCTCCTTGGGCATCAGGTCGGAGCCGTCGAACCGGAAGACGTCGGCGTCGGCAGCGATCTTGGCCATCTGGCGAGTGATCTCGTTGGGGTAGTTGCTCTCGTCGAAGGAGGTGTGCGGCGACAGCCAGCCACCGACCTTGGCCCACTCGGCGCCGAACTTGTCTGACGTGAGGAACTCCATGACGGCCTTCGCGTCGTCGTCGTTGCCGTTGAACAGGCCGGCGATGTCACCACCGCCGAGGATCGCCTGGCCCTCGTAGCCGCCCTCGAACGGCGGGTAGACGAAGATGCCCACCTTGGCGTCGAGGTCGGACTGGACGTCTGCCGGGAGGAAGCCCGACGCGAAGTTGCCCTGGCGCATGAGGTAGCACCGGGGGTCGGCGCCGAACGCGGGGTTCATCGTCTCGCCGAAGGGGGTGTTGATGATGCCGCGGACGCCGCCGAGGACGTTGCCCTCGGTCTTCGCGAGCTTGCCGAACTCGTCGAACGACTGCACGATGCGCTCGTCGTTGAACGGGATCTCGTGGGAGACCCACTGGTCGTAGACGGCGGGGCCCCACATCCGCAGGACGATCTCCTCGATCCAGTCCGTGCCGACCCAGCCGGTGGCCTGGTCGGACTCCCAGCCCATGCACCACGGGGCGACCCCGTCGGCCTTGACCTTGTCGGTGGTCGCCGCGAGGTCCTGGATGGACTTCGGTTCGGTGCTGTAGCCGGCGTCCTCCCAGGAGGGTTTGGGGTACCAGACGAGGCTCTTGACGGCCAGCCGCATGGGGGCGCCGTACACCCGGCCCCGGTAGCGGGCCGAGTCGAGCATGCCGGGCACGAGGGTGCTGTCGAGCGACTCGTAGTCGAGGTAGGTGTCGATCGGGTTGACCTTGCCTTGCCCGGCGAACTCGAGCAGGCCGCCCGGCTGGGGGAACAGGCCGATGTCCGGGGCGTCGCCCGAGTTGACCTTCTGCTTCACGGTCGTCGTGAAGTCCGAGTCGGGGGTGTACTGCACCTCGATCCCGGACTCCTGCTCGAAGGGGGCGAGCGAGGCCTCGAAGGCGTCCGCCTCCGCGCCGCCGAACGCTCCGAGGATCGTGACGCGCTTGTCGCCGTCGGCCGTGCCGCCGTCGACGAAGCCACCGAGCCCACCTCCCCCCGCGCCGCCGGAGGGGTTCGGGTTCTGCAGGCAACCGGATGCCGCGAAGGCGACCGCCGCCACCGCCACCGCCAGACCCATCCGTGGACGTCGTAGGGGCTGAGTCATCACCACTCCTCGTCGAGTCGTCGGCATTGAACGCACTGTGACGTACAACACTTCGGACGTTCGAGATTACTACGCCGAAAGGCGGCCGAGAGCCGCTGCTGCAGACAGATTGCCCACTGTCTAAGCCGACCGCTGCCCGGGGTTCCGGTCATCCCCGGCGGGGGTCTATGGTCGGCCGATGGACCGCGACACCCCTTCGCTCGAGCCCTTGGAGGGCCCGTTCTCCTCGGTGCTGTGCGTTGTCGCGCACCCCGACGACATCGAGTACGGCACGGCCGCGGCCATCAACCGGTGGGTGGGTGAGGGCTCGCACGTGGCCTACTTCCTGCTGACCCGCGGTGAGGCCGGCATCGACACCATGGACCCGGATCAGGCCGCTCGGGTGCGCGAGGAGGAGGAGCGCGAGAGCGCGCGACGGGTCGGCGTCGAGACGGTGGAGTTCGCCGGGTGGCCGGACGGCGCCGTCGAGTACGGCGTCCCGCTGCGCCGCGAGATCGCCGGCGCCGTGCGCCGCCACCGGCCCGATCTTGTCATCGGCTCGAACTGGGAGGTCCTCTTCGGCCCGGGCATGATCAACCAGGCCGACCACCGCGCCGTCGCGCTGGCCACCCTCGACGCCGTCGCCGACGCCGGCAACCGGTGGCTGCACCGTGACCTGCTCGAGTCCGGGCTCGAGACGTGGAACGGGGTCATGGTCTACGCCGTCGCCGGCTCCCCGCGGCCCACCCACTTCGTCGACGTGTCGGGCGAGCACTTCGAGGCCTCGGTGCACTCCCTCGAAGCGCACGAGGCCTACAACGACGCCCTACCCGACGAGTTCCCCAAGCCGCGTGCCCTGCTCCAGATGATCCTGGGGCGCGGCGGCGAGGCCGCCGGGGTCGACCACGCGCTCGCCCTCGATGTCGTGTTCGACCGGCGCCAGCCGCAGCCGTGGTGACCCGCCGCTGAGGGTCAGCGCCCCTGCATCTGGGCGATCCAGGCTTCGACGTCGGCCGAGGTGCGCGGCATCGCGGCCGACAGGTTCTCGCAGCCGTCGTCGGTGACCACCACGTCGTCCTCGATGCGCACGCCGATGCCGCGGAACCGCTCGGGCGCGAGCAGGTCGTCGGCCTTGAAGTAGAGCCCCGGCTCGACGGTGAGCACCATGCCCGGCTCGAGCACGGCATCCATGTACTCCTCGCGGGTGGCGAGGGCGCAGTCGTGCACGTCGAGGCCGAGGTGGTGCGACGTGCCGTGCACCATCCAGCGCCGGTGGTACTGGCCGTGGTCCTTGTCGAGGGTGTCGTCGACCGACACGCCGTCGGGCAGCAGGCCCCAGGCGTGCAGGTGCTCGGCGATGACCCGGATGGCGGCCGCATGCACGTCGGAGAACTTGGCACCGGGCTTCACCGCGGCGATGCCGGCCTCCTGCGCGGCGTACACCGCGTCGTAGACCTCGCGCTGGGCCTCGGTGAAGGTGCCCGAGGCCGGGAGGGTGCGGGTGATGTCGGCGGTGTAGAGCGAGTCGACCTCGACCCCGGCGTCGATGAGCACGAGGTCGCCCTCGCGCACCTCGCCGGTGTTCTTGATCCAGTGCAGCGTGTTGGCGTGGTCGCCCGCCGCGCAGATCGAGTCGTAGCCGACGCCGTTGCCGCGGTGCCGGGCGTGCCGGGCGAAGGTGCCCTCGAGCCAGCGCTCGCCGCGGCCCTGCTCGACCGCCTGACGGAGCTCGGCGATCATCGCCTCGAACCCGTGGTGGGTGGCCTCCACGGCGGCGCGCATCTGCTCGACCTCGTGGTCGTCCTTGCGCATCCGCAGGTGCGAGATGTCGTGCGCCAGGACGTCGTCGGCCTCCTGCAGGGTCTCCTCGGTGGCGCCGTTCTCGACCCGGGCGGCGTCGAGGCGGCCCGTGAGCTCGGTGTCGGCGTCGCGCACGAGGCGCACCGTGACCTCACCGGCATCCTTGGCGACCGCCGCGTCGAGCTCGTCGATGTGGCGGGCGACGAGCCCGAGCTCGAGCTCGACGTCGGCGAGCGTGGGCCGGGCGCCGACCCAGAACTCGCCGTAGCGGGCGTCGGCGAAGAACTCGTCGCTGTCACGGTCGGCGAGCGGGCGGAAGTAGAGCACCGCCTCGTGACCGGATGCCGTGCCGTCGTCACCGGAGACCGGCTCGAGCACGAGCACGGCATCGGGCTCGCGGTCGGCGCCCAGGCCGGTCAGCCAGGCGAACGCCGTGTGCGGGCGGAAGACGTAGTCGGTGTCGTTGCTGCGCACCTTCAGGCCGCCGGCGGGCACGACCAGGCGCTGGCCCGGGAAGGCGGCGCTGACCACGGCACGGCGGTCGGCAGCGGGGCCGGCGGCCGGGGAGGGGCCGGTGACCTCGCTGCGGCGGGGCGCCCAGCCGTCGCGCACGAAGGCCCGGAACTCGTCGGTGGTGGCCCGGGCGCGGTTGTCTGACTGCTTCTGCTGCTCGCTCACCCGGCCCATGCTGCCACGCGGGCGGGCTTCATCCGAGGCGGCGCAACCACGGCGACGACCCGCGCGGCAGTAGCCTCCCCGCATGGGAGCGTTCGACGGCGACACCCTGGCCGACCGGTTCCGCAACCACTTCGGCCACACCGACCACCTCTACGGGGCACTGCTCGCCGGGATGGCGGACGACTGGGAGGTCCTTGGCGTCACCCGCGAGATCTTCGACGGCTGGGAGGACGAGCCGGCCCGGCAGTTCCCGCAGCTGCGGATGCTGGCCGGGCTCTTCCGTGTGGTGCTGCGCGGCGACGCCCCGCAGCTCGAGGTGTTCTACCCGTGCCTGGGTGGAGACTTCGACCACCACGAGGCATGGGCGGCGGCGCGCCCCGTGCTGTGCACCCATGCCGAGGAGCTGCACGCGTCGCTGCGCGAGGCCCCGCAGACCAACGAGCCGGCGCGCACCGCGGCGCTGCTGGTCGGGCTCGCCGAGGCGGTGCGCCGCACCGGCCTGCGACGGGTGCGGCTGCTCGAGCCGGGGGCGTCGGCCGGGCTCGGCCTGCTCGTCGACCACTACCGCTTCACCGGCGACGGCTGGTCGGCGGGGCCGCCGGAGTCGCCGCTGGTCGTCGCGGGGTGCGGGGCCGCCGGGTTCGTGCCCGAGCGCGTGGAGGTCGTCGACCGGCGCGGCTGTGACGTCGCCCCGGTCGACGCGGCCACCCCGGAGGGTGCGGTCCACCTGACGTCGTTCGTGTGGCCCTGGCAGCTCGACCGGCACGCCCGGCTGGCCGCCGCCCTGCAGGTGGCGCGCGAGCACCCGGTGGTGGTCGACCGGGCGCCCGCCTCGACATGGGTCGCGCAGCGCCTGGCCGAGCCGGTGGATGACGACGTGCTCACGGTGGTGTGGCACTCGGTGACGCGGCTCTACTGGCCGGCCGAGGAGACCGCCGCCATGGCGGCGGCCGTCGACGAGGCCCGCACCCGGATGCCGGTCGCGCACGTCGCGATGGAGCACCCGTGGGAGCTCTTCCGCACCGACGACCCCGGGATGCCGTTGCTCACCGTCGACGACGCCGTCGTGGCGAGCTGTGACCACCACGGACCCCCCGTACGCTTGTCGCGATGATCGAGCCACCCGACCCGCGTCCCCGTGCTCCGCGGCACGGTCCTCCGCGGGCCTCGTCCGCCGTGATCGCCCGGCGCCGCCTCGTGGTGGGGGGCGGCGCCGCCGCAGCAGGTCTCGCGGCTCTCGGGCTCGGCGTCCGCGAGGTGATGGCCGGCGACGCGACCGGGAGCTCGTTCGTCGCCGCGACCCGGACGCCGGCGAGCGGTGCCGCCACGGCGTCCGCGTCTGCATCCGCCACGGCCACTGCGGTTCCGACCGCCAGCCCGAGCGCCAGCCCACGTGCCGTCGCGAGGCCGGCCGACGTCACGCGCGTGGAGGCGCCGAGGCTCGCGGCCCGCCTCGACGACTATCTCGACACTCGCAGCGGTGACCTCGGGCTGGAGCTCGTCGACCTGCGGCGCGGCCAGTCGTTCCGCTTCGACGCGGACGAGGGCCACTGCTACAGCACGATCAAGGTGCTGGTCCTCACCACCCTGCTGCACCAGCTTCAAGAGGAGGACAAGCAGCTGAGCAGCCGGCAGCGCCGCCTCGCCGAACGGATGATCACGCGCAGCGACAACGCCGCCACGGAGTCGCTGCTCGCCGAGGTCGGTCGCGACGAGGTGCGCCGGATCGGCGACCTCGTCGGCATGGAGCACACCCGCATGGACGACGGCTGGTGGGGGCTGTGGCGCACCACCCCGGCCGATCTCAACGCGATGGTGGGCGCGGTGCTCTCCTCCGACGTCGTGCTCGACGGCTCACGTCGCGCCACGGCCCGTTTCCTGATGGCCGACGTGGTCCCCGAGCAGCGGTGGGGGGTCTTCGCGGCGGAGTCCAACGGCGCGCACGTCGCGGCCAAGAACGGCTGGGGCCCGCGGTCCGACGGCTACCGGCTGAACTCGGCCGGCTGGGTGTCCGCGCCCGACCACGACTACCAGCTCGCCATCCTGTCGACCAGCCCCGACGGGTTCCGGTACGGCCGCCGGACCATTTCCGAGGTCGCGGACCTCTGCCACCGGGCGGTGACCGACGGCCTGGCCTAGTCTGCGTGCATGCCGAAGAGCGTCGTGCTCCGACGAGGGCTCCTGCTGGGCGGTGCGGCCGGGGCCGGGCTGGGCGTGTGGGGCGCGGTGGCGCCCGCCACGGCATCCGCTGCGGGCATCGACACCCGCGTCGCGCTGGCCGCCGCGCTCGACCGCTACGCCGCGACCCGCGTGGGCCGGGTCGGCCTGACCCTGCGCGACAACCGCAACGGCGGCTACTTCGCGTGGCGACCGCTGACCCTGCAGAGCCTGAGCACGATCAAGGTGCTGATCCTCGTGGCCACGCTCAAGCGCGCGCAGGACCGCAACCTGTCACTGACCACGACCCAGAAGTCGCTGGCGAGCCGGATGATCCGAAACTCCGACAACGCGGCCACCGACACGCTGCTGGCCCAGATCGGGGTTTCGACCTGCCAGCGGGTGGCCGGTCAGCTGGGCCTGGCGAGCACCGTGGTGCGCGGTGGCTCGACCGGGTGGTGGGGCTACTCGACCACCACCACCCGCGACCTCGTGCAGCTGATGAACCAGCTCGTGCTCGGCACCTACCTGACGGCGGCTCGGCGCGACTACGTGCGCGGGCTGATGGCCACGGTGACCGCGAGCCAGCAGTGGGGGCTCGGTGACCCACTGCCCGCCACGGTGCACGTCGAGCAGAAGAACGGCTGGGGGCCGATGTCGACCGGCTACCGGGTCAACTCGTTCGGGTTCGTCTCGGGCTCGGGCCGTAGCTACCAGCTGGCGCTCCTGTCGAGGAGCCCGAACGGCTTCACCTACGGCAAGGCCACGGTCAACCGGGTGTCGCGCATCGTCTTCGACGCGCTCGACAAGCCACTCACCTGACGAGGAGCTGTCATGACGCAGGGGACACCCGGGTCGGCGCGAGCTCGTCCTCGGCGGGACAGCCGGGCTGGCGCTCGGCGCGCTGGTGGTGGGCGCGCCGGGGCTGGGCGCGGCTCCGGCGCAGGCGGCCGGCATCGACACTGCAGCTGCGCTCACGGCGGCGCTCGACCGCTACCTGGCGACCCGGTCCGGCGTGGCCGGGCTAATGGTGCGCGACAACCGCAACGGCCGCTACTTCGCCTGGCGGCCGCGCACGCAGCAGACCCACAGCGCGATCAAGGTGCTCATCCTGGTCACCGTGCTCAAGGTGGCCCAGGACCGCGGCGTGGCCCTCAGCTCGACGCAGCAGTCGCTCGCGTCGCGGATGATCCGCTTCTCCGACAACGACGCCACCGACGCCCTCATCAACCAGGTGGGGGTGCGCCGCTGCCGGGCGGTCGCCGACCAGCTCGGGATGAGCAGCACCACGGTGCTGGGCGGCACGGTGTTCCGCTCGAGCACGTGGTGGGGTCACTCCACTTCGACGACCCGTGACCTCGTGCAGCTGATGAACCAGCTGGTGCTCGGCACCTACCTCACGGCGGGGCGTCGCGCCTATGCGCGGGGCCTGATGGCCTCGGTCACCTCGAGCCAGGACTGGGGCCTGCGCGACGGGCTGCCCGCCGACGTGCACGTCGAGCTGAAGAACGGCTGGGGTCCGCGCAGCGACGGCTACCGGCTCAACGGTGTCGGCCACGTCTCGGGCCGGGGCCGCAGCTACCAGATGTCGTTCCTGTCGCGCTCGTTCAGCGGCTACGCGTACAGCCAGACGACGGTGAACCGGCTGTCGCGCATCGTCTTCGACGCGCTCGACGTACCGCTGCGCTGAAGCTTCCTCCCCGCTGACGGTGCCGCTGAACTGACGGTGCCGGCAGGACTGGAACAGGCTCTGTCACAACGGCTCCTACTCTGTCGCAACGGCTCCTACTCGACGTCGACCCAGCCCAGCGTGCGCTGTACGGCCTTCTGCCACCCGGCATACCCGTCGCGGCGCTGCGCGTCGTTCCACTGCGGCTCCCACCGCTCGTCCTCGGCCCAGTTGGCGCGCAGCTCGTCGGTGCCCGACCAGAAGCCGGTGGCCAGGCCGGCGGCGTAGGCCGCCCCCAGCGCGGTGGTCTCGGGCACGACCGGCTTGCTCACCGGCACTCCGAGCACGTCGGCCTGCAGTTGCATGCACAGCCGGTTCGCGGTGATGCCGCCGTCGACCTTGAGGCAGGTGAGCTCGACGCCCGAGTCGGCCGCCATGGCGTCGACCACGTCGCGCGACTGGTAGCAGATCGCCTCCAGGGTGGCCCGAGCGAGGTGGGCGTTGGTGTTGAACCGGGACAGGCCGACGATCGCGCCTCGGGCATCGCTGCGCCAGTAGGGGGCGAAGAGCCCGCTGAAGGCCGGCACGAAGTAGACGCCGCCGGTGTCGGCGACGGATGCCGCGAGCGTCTCGACCTCGGAGGCGCCGGAGATGATGCCGAGCTGGTCGCGCAGCCACTGCACCGCGCTGCCGGTGACGGCGATCGACCCCTCCAGCGCGTAGACCGGCTTGGCGTCGCCGAAGCGGTAGGCCAGGGTCGTCAGCAGGCCGTTGGTGCTGCGGACCAGCTCCTCACCGGTGTTGAGCAGCAGGAAGTTGCCGGTGCCGTAGGTGTTCTTGGCCTCGCCCACCTCGAAGCACACCTGACCCACGGTGGCCGCCTGTTGGTCACCCAGCACTCCGGTGATCGGAACCGGCGCCCCCCCGCGCGGGGCGGTCGTGGTGCCGAACGCGGTGGCGTCGCTGCTCGAGCTGATCGTGGGCAGCATCGCCCGGGGGATGCCGAAGAAGCCGAGGAGCTCGTCGTCCCAAGCGAGGGTGGTGAGGTCCATCAGCATGGTGCGGCTGGCGTTGGTGACGTCGGTGGCGTGTACGCCTCCGTCGGGGCCGCCGGTGAGGTTCCAGACCACCCAGGTGTCAGGGGTGCCGAAGAGGGCGTCGCCGCGCTCGGCCGCGGCGCGCAGCCCGTCGACGTTCTCGAGCATCCACTGCACCTTGCCGGCCGAGAAGTAGGTCGCCGGCGGCAGCCCCGCCTTGTGCCGGATGACGTCGCCGCGCCCGTCGGCGTCGAGCGCCTTGGCGATCGAGTCGGTACGGGTGTCCTGCCAGACGATGGCGTTGTAGTACGGGCGCCCGGTGCGGCGGTCCCAGACGATGGCGGTCTCGCGCTGGTTGGTCACCCCGATGGCGTCGAGGTCGGAGGCGTCGATGCCGGCCTGGCCGAGGGCGCTGCCGATGACGGTCTGGGTGCGGTCCCAGATCTCCACCGGGTTGTGCTCCACCCACCCGGCCCGGGGGAGCACCTGCTCGTGCTCGAGCTGGTGCTTGGCCACGGGTCGCCCGTCGTGGTCGAAGACGATGAACCGCGTGCTCGTCGTTCCCTGGTCGACCGCGCCGATGAAGTCACCCATGGCTTGATCCTAGGGGCGCTCCCGAGCGGGCGCGGGGGTCGCCACGACACGGCGCCGGATCGCCGTGTGGGCAATGGCACGCGGCATCCCACTGCCGGATGCCGCGCGATGGGGCGAGGATGGACCCTCACGTCGAGCGAAGGAGACACCGGTGCAGTTCGGGCGCAGCTACGAGGAGTTCGAGGTCGGGGCGACCTACAAGCACTGGCCCGGCAAGACGGTGACCGAGTACGACGACCACCTGTTCTGCCTGATCACGATGAACCACCACCCCCTGCACCTCGACCTGAACTATGCGGAGGGGTCGACCCAGTTCGGCCGCAACGTGGTCGTGGGGAACTACGTCTACTCGCTGCTGCTGGGGATGTCGGTGCCCGACATCAGCGGCAAGGCGATCGCCAACCTGGAGATCGAGAACCTGCGGCACGTCGCGCCCACCTTCCACGGCGACACCCTCTACGGCCAGACCACCGTGCTCGACAAGTGGGAGAGCACGAGCCGCGACGACCGCGGTGTCGTGCACGTCGAGACGATCGGCTACAAGCAGGACGGCACGGTGGTCTGCATCTTCCGGCGCAAGGTCATGGTGCCGAAGGACAGCTACCTCACCGAGCGTGGTGGCGAGCAGCCGGGCCGACCGGTGCCGGTGCCCGACCGCAACTGGCCCGGCCCGGCGGCGCCCACCGCCTGAGCGGGGGAGGGGCGACCGCCCGCGGCTCAGCCGACCTTGCTCGATGCCGTCGTGCCGTCCGGGTTGGTCCACGTCACGCGGTCGACTCCCGTGCCCGGGGTCGCCTCGGGCATCCGTAGGCGGGTGACCAGCAGGGTCCCGCTCGTGCTGCCTCCGCTGATGGCGTTCGTGGACAGGAGCGTCGCACCGGGCGCGGGCTTGACGTCCACCCGGGTCGCCCCCGCGGGCAGGAGCACCAGGACGCTGCTCTCCATCATGGTGGAGCCCTCGGCCAGGACGCCCCTCATGACGGACGGCTGCTGGCCGTCAGGGGTGTCCCGGAGCTCCTTGAACGACGAGCTGCCGGGGCCGAAGATGCCCATCAGCCCTTGAGTCTGGTCGACGAAGACCACTTCGTCGCCAACGCGTTCGCTGGGCACTGCGGCACCGCTCGTGGTGTAGACCCGCTGGCCGTCGGTCCAGTCCAGGCCGGCGAGCTGCGTCGAGGCACCGCCTTCGTGCCACAGCGCGAAGGCCTGGAGGCCCGTTCCGGGCATGGCAGCGACGTCCTGCGTGGAGGCCGGGGACGCGTCGACCCAGACCGGCGCCCAGTTGACGGCTGCGGCGGGCAGCAGCCCGACGACCAGGCCCGGGGCACCCGGGTCGCGGCTCCAGGTCGCCGTCAGGGGGTTCGCCCGGAGGGCAGCGCTGGTTTGCGGCGAGACCGACCCGTCGGAGGCGATCAGGGCGTTCGTCCAGGTGCGCGCCTTCGGGTCGACCGTAACGCGCACACTGGCACGGCCATCGGGTCGACCCCATGCGTCCCCGACGTCGGCGGTGCGTGTGAGGTCGACCGACACCGGCCCGGTCGCTGTCGGCACGCTGGTCGAGACGGCGGGGTCAGACGTGCGGTCGACACCGTCGGTCAGGGTCGCGACTCCCACGCCGCCCAGCGCGACGACCGCGGCCGCGATGCCGGCGCCGGTCGCGAGGCGGCGGCGGCGGAGGACTCGTCGACCTGACATGACCACGGCGTTCGGGTCGACGTCGACGTAGGCCGGCCCCTCGGCATCCGCCGTGTCGTGCAGCAGGGAGCGCAGCTGGTCCTCGAACGTGTCGGGGCTCATCGCACGCCTCCTTCGATGCCGGTGAGGTGGGTTCGCAAGCTGGCCAGGCCGCGCGATGCGGCGGACTTGACCGAGCCGACGGAGATGTTGAGTGCGTCGGCCGTGGCTTGCTCGGAGAGGTCGGTGTAGTAGCGCAGCACCACGACCTTGCGCTGCTGCTCGGGCAGGGTGGCCAGCAGGCGCACGACGACGTCGCGGTCTTCTGTGGCACTCCCCGCTGTCGACGCACCCTCGGGCGGATCGGCGACGGCGAGTTCCGCGCCGTGCCGGCGCCACCGGTCGGTGCGCTCGTTGACCAGGATGCGGCGGGCGTAGGCCAGCGCCGTCTCGGGGCGCACGCGGGGCCAGGCGACGTAGGTGCGCACGAGCGCGGACTGCACGAGGTCGTGGGCCACGTGATGGTCGCCGGTCAGGAGCCAGGCGGTGCGCAGCAGCGAGGGAGTCGCCTGCTCGACGAACGCCGTGAACGCCGCGTCGCGCTCGGCCTTGCCGGTCCGGTCCATCACACCCCCAGGAGATCTCGTCACACCCTGCACTACGCCGGGATGCCGGGAAAGGTTGCCTCGCGTGGGGCACCGGTGTGCGCCACTACGCTGGCGCCGTGGCGATCGACCTGCACACCCATTCCTCGGCCAGCGACGGCACGGAGGCTCCGGCTGTCGTCGTGCAGCGTGCGGTGGAGGCGGGGCTGAGCACCGTGGCGCTCACCGACCATGACACGACCCTGGGCTGGGGGGAGGCCGCCGACGCAGCGCGGGCACACGGCATCCGGCTGGTGCGCGGCATCGAGGTGTCGTGCAGCCGCCACCACCAGAGCATCCACCTGCTGGCCTACCTGCCCGACCCCGAGCACCGGGCGCTCGTCGCCGAGCTGGCTCGCGCGCGGGACAGTCGGGACACCCGGCTCGAACGGATGGTGGGGCTGATGGTGGACGACGGCATCGAGATCACGATGGGCGAGGTGCGTGCCGCGGTGAAGGACGGCGCGACGGCGGGGCGGCCGCACATCGCCGACGCGCTGGTGACGGCCGGGATCGTGGCCCATCGCGACGAGGCGTTCGCGAAGTTCCTCGGCAACGACAGTCCCTACTACGTCTCGCACTACGCGCCGGATCCGGTGCGCGCGGTCGAGCTGGTGCGCGCCGCCGGGGGAGTGCCGGTGATCGCCCACGCCTGGTCGGGCACTCGGGGGCGCGTCGTGGCGGATGCGCTGGTCGAAGAGCTCGAATGGGCCGGGCTGCTGGGTCTCGAGGTGCACCACCGTGACCACACCCCGGAGGCCGTGCGCCACCTCACCGACCTGGCCGGCTCGCTCGACCTGCTGGTCACGGGGTCGAGCGACTACCACGGCGACGGCAAGCTGAACCGGCTCGGCGAAAACACCACGGCGCCAGCGGTTCTCGAGGCGATCGAGTCTCTGGCGTCGGGGAGTGCCGTGGTGGAGCCGTGAGCTTCGACCTCACCCTGTTCACCTCGACCTTCGTCACGCTGATCGTCATCCTCGACCCACCCGGTGCGATCCCGATCTTCCTGGCGCTCACCGGTCCCCTGACGGCCAAGCAGAAGGTGGCGGCGGCCCGTCGCGCCTCGCTGGTGGCGCTGGGCGTCATCGCGTCGTTCGCGCTGTTCGGCCAGCGGATCCTGGACTACCTGCACATCTCGCTTCCCGCGCTGCAGGGAGCGGGCGGGCTGCTGCTGCTCATCGTGGCCCTGCAGCTGCTCACCGGGTCGGAGTCGGAGCAGCTCGCGGATGCCGGGGTCAACGTCGCGCTCGTGCCGCTCGGGACGCCGCTGTTGGCCGGGCCGGGTGCGATCGTCGCGACGATGCTGGCGGTGCAGGGGGCGGACGGGGCCGGGGGGTACCTGGCTGTCGCCGCGGCGCTGGTGATGGCGCTGCTGGTGGTCTACCTGGTGTTCCGGTTCGCGTCGCCGTTGGCGCGGCTGCTCAAGGACAGCGGCATCGTGCTCCTGACGCGGATCGCGGGGTTGCTGCTGTCGGCGATCGCGGTGCAGATGATCGCCGACTCGGTGATCGCGTTCGCCAGCGGCGGCGGTGCGACCTGACTACCGGGTGGTCCAAACACTGTTCGCTCGCGGCGTAATCAAAGCGGCTGTGAGGCAGCCTGATTGGGCTCCTGCGGGTGGGGTCTGTCGGTGGTCGCCGCTAGGTTTGGGGGTAGCAGATCAGGCAGCGCAGCGGGGGTAGGGGGTGAGCACGGTGGCGGTCGGGCCGGTCGAGGTTGAGGGTGCGGCTGATGTGGCGGTGGCCGCGCTGAGCACGGTGCTGGCCCCGTCGGCGGTGGCTGGGTCGCGGGCGGGGTGGGCGTCGGTGGTGGGGGCTTTGCAGCGGGTGATCGATGTTGCGACCGCGGCGCAGGATGCTGCGATCGTGCGGTTTGCGGCGATCGAGCCGGAGTACGCCGAGGACGGCACCGAGGTCGAGACCCACCGGGCGTTGGGGCATGTGGCGTTGGACGCGCCGTCGATCGTGTCCGGGGTGTTG
>JBBQNZ010000025.1:0-34762 GCA_038330415.1 Actinomycetales bacterium
CGCCGACCTGCTCGACCCCGAGCTCGACCTCGAGGCCGACCTCGGCGTCGACACCGTCAAGCAGGCCGAGGTCTTCGCCGCCGTCCGCACCCAATGGAACCTCGAACGCGACGACACCCTCCAGCTGCGCGAGTTCCCCACGCTGAACCACGTCGCCGGCTGGGTCCGCACCAAGCTCGGCACCTCCCCCGACGCGCAGGTCGCGTCGGCGACCCCGGATACCGGGACCACGGACTCGGCAGCCGCCACTGCACCCGACACCGTGACCGGCGACCTCGACGCGGTGGACGCGCTGCCCCGGCGCGTGCCCGTGCCGTCGCTGCGCCCGGCCGCCGACCAGTGCCTGCCCACCGGGGTCTCGCTCGCCGGAGCCCGCGTCGTCGTGATGCGCGACGAGGGTGGCGTCGGTGATGCGCTCGTCAAGCGTCTGCACAAGGCCGGCGCGACGACGCTGGTACTCGACCCCGGCGCCTCCACCGATGACGTTCTCGCACACCTCGAGCAGTGGTCCGCCGACGGCCCGGTCTCCGGCGTCTACTGGCTCGCGGCGCTCGACCACGAGGGCGACCTCGCGGCATACGACCTCACCACCTGGCAGGAGGCGCTGCGCCGCCGGGTCAAGGCGCTCTACGCGACGATGCGCCACCTCTGGGACGACGGTGCGTTCCTCGTGTCCGCGACCCGGCTCGGCGGCTACCACGGTTACTCGCCCGCCGGCGCGACGTCGACGCTCGGTGGCGCGGTGACCGGCTTCACCAAGTCCTACAAGAAGGAGCGGCCCGCTGCCCTGGTCAAGGCCGTCGACCTGCCGGTGGACCGCAGGACCGCCGCCATCGCCGACCTGCTCATCGAGGAGACCCTGCGCGACCCCGGATGCGTCGAGATCGGCCGGGTCGACGGTCGTCGCTTCGGCATCGCCCTGCTCGAGCAGCCGTTCCCGGCACGCGCGAGCGACGGTGACACCGACACCGACACCGGGATGCCGCTGACGTCCGATTCCGTCATGCTCGTCACGGGCGCGGCCGGCAGCATCGTCTCAGCGATCACCGCCGACCTCGCTGTCGCCTCGGGTGGGACCTTCCACCTGCTCGACCTCACGCCGGCGCCCGACCGGGCCGACCCCGACATCGCCGCGTTCCGCACGGAGCCGGCATCCCTCAAGGGCACCATCGCGGCACGGCTGAAGGAGCGCGGCGAGAAGCCGACCCCGGTGCGGATCGACCGCGAGCTCGCCCACATCGAGCGTCTCGAAGCGGCGCTCACCTGCATCGAGGCGGTCGAAGCGGCGGGCGGCACGGCGCACTACTACGCGGTCGACCTCACCGACGCCGCCGCCGTCGGGTCGGTCATGGACCAGGTGCGCGAGCGCAGTGGGCGCGTCGACGTGCTGCTGCACGCCGCCGGCGTTGAGATCAGCCGGAACCTCCCGGAGAAGGAGCCCCGCGAGTTCGACCTGGTCTTCGACGTGAAGACCACGGGTTGGTTCAACGTGTGGCACGCCGCACGCACGATGGAGGTCGGCGCTGTCGTCGCGTTCTCGTCCGTCGCGGGCCGGTTCGGCAACAACGGCCAGACCGACTATGCCGCTGGGAACGACCTGCTCTGCAAGGTCGTCTCCTCCCTGCGCGCCACTCGGCCGCAGACCCGGGGCCTGGCCCTGGACTGGACGGCCTGGGGCGGGATCGGCATGGCCACCCGCGGCTCGATCCCCAAGATCATGGAGATGGCGGGGGTACAGGTGCTCCCGCCGGAGGCCGGGGTCGCGTGGATCCGGCGCGAGCTCACGGCCTCGCAGTTCAGTGGCGAGGTGGTCGTCGCGGGCGCCCTCGGGATGATGGCCACGGAGTACCACGAGACCGGCGGTGTCGACGCCGACGCGGTCCGTGGGCAGCACCCCTTCGGGCCGATGGTCGGCGATCTCACCGTGTCGGTGCACGACGGGGTCGTCTCCCGGGTGACCCTCGACCCCACCGAGCAGGGCTTCCTCACCGACCACCGGATCGACGGCACCCCCGTCCTCCCGGGGGTCATGGGAATGGAGGCCTTCGCCGAGGTCGCCGGGCTGGTCGCCCCAGCGGGCTACCGGGTCGGTGGCGTCGAGGACGTGGGGTTCCTGGCGCCGGTGAAGTTCTACCGCGACGAGCCGCGGACCCTCACGGTCTCGGCCGTGACGGCACCGGACCCCGAGGGTGGTGACGACCTGGTCGCCCACTGCACCCTCACCGCGGAACGCCTGCTGCCCGGGTCGAGCGACCCAGTGCGAACGACCCACTTCACCGGCCGGGTGCGGCTCACCGGCGCCCCCGTCGAGGAGGAGCACAACGACCTCGACCGATCCACGCACGAGCCGGTGGTGGATGCCGCGCAGGTCTACCGCTTCTACTTCCACGGCCCGGCGTACCAGGTCGTCGAGACGGCGTGGCGCGACGGCGACGGCTCCACGGCCCGGCTGACCCAGCCCCTGCCCGAGGACCGCTGGCCGAGCGATGCCCCGCTCGCCCTGGCGCCTCGGCTCGTGGAGCTGTGCTTCCAGACCGCGGGCCTCTGGGAGGCCGCCCGGGAGGACCGGTTGGCCCTGCCCATGAGCGTCGGCCGGGTCCGCGTCCTGCTCGACCCGGCAACGGCCACCAGGCCCCTCGTGGCGCACGCCGAGGTGCACGACGGGCACGTCGACGCGCTGGTCGTCGACGACGACGGCCGCGTGGTGGTGCGGCTCGACGGGTACACCACCGTGCCCCTGCCGGGAGGGGTCCCCGACGACGTGCGCGGCCCTCTACAGGCAGCTTTCGAACCCGGGACTCCGGCGTGAGGGCTGTGCGCCGGCTCGCCGTCGTCGAGCGTGGCGAGCCCGCGCAGCGGGTCCTTGCCACGGCGGGCGCGCAGCTCGACACCGACGGCGGCGAGCGGCTTCGCACCATCTCGGTGAGCACCGCGTCTCGAGCCCGGGCCTGGTGGGCTCGAGAGGCCGGCGAGACCCTGACCCTGACCCAGCCCGAGGAAGGCGACCTACCTGTCGCCGACCTGGTCGCCGCCCTCGTGGAGGCGCGGGCCGACGGGGTCTGGCTCGGCAAGGTGCCCTGCACCGACCGCGCCGAGCTCGCCGATGCCTGCGCCGGTGCCGGCCTGGTCGTCCTCGGCCCGGAGGCGGCCGCGATCCGCGCCCTCTGCACGCCGTCCGGGCTGGCCGGGGTCGCATCCGCCGCCGGAGTCCCCTTCCGGCCGGCCGGCTCCTTCCCGGAGGGTCCCCGCCGACTCGAGGTCGACGCCGTTCGGGACGCCCAGGGCACGGTGTGGACCCTCGGGCTGCGCGAGGTCACCGTCGTGCGGGACGCCTGGGCGGTCCTCGCGGAGCTGCCCGCCACCGGCATCCCCGACGGCGCCGCCGCGGCCATGGATGCTGCGACGGTCTCGCTCCTCGAGCACGCTGGATTCGAGGGCGGTGCGGTCGTCCACTTCGCGCTCGAGCAGGACGGCTCCTTCGCCGTCACCCAGGTCGACACCGACGGCCGGGCCACCCACGTGGCGGCCGAGGAGCGCTCCGGCGCCGGCATCCTCGGCATGCGCCTGCGGGCTGCCCTGGGCGACGCCCTTCCGCCGACACCACCGCACGGCGAGGGCTGGACCGTCTCGGCACGGTTGCTCGCCCAAGACCCGGACCGCGGCTACGCCTCCACCGGTGGGCGGGTCGAGGTCATCTCGCTCCCCGTCGGCACGGGGGTCAGGGTGGACACGGGCCTACGGGCCGGGGATGTCGTCGACGCCGACCTCGACCCCGTCCTCGCGACGGTGACGTCGTGGGGGCGCACGCGTGCCCAGGCCGTCCAGCGACTTCGCCGAGGCCTCAGGCACACCAGCGTCGTGCTCTCGGGCGGCGCCACGAACCGCGCCAGCCTCATCGCCATCCTCGGGTCGTCGACCGTCCTCGAGGGCCCGCCGCCGCCGCTCTGGTATGCCGCACAGCGGGCTTCCGGCGCCCTCGACCCGGCTCCGGACCCGGTCGCCGTCGTCATCGCCGCGATCGAGGTCTACGAGGCCGACCTGGCGCTGGCCCAGCGGTCGTTCCGCGCCAGCGCCGAGCGAGGCCGCCCCGAGCACCCGGAGCGTGTCGGCGTCGCAATCCACCTCGGCTACCGCGGCAGCCACCACCGCCTCCGAGTGGACCGGACCGGTCCCGACCGATACCGAGTGCACGGCGAAGCGCGGCTCGACGCCGTCGTGGACACCTCGAGCCCGTACGAGCGGCGGGTCCTCGTGGGCGGACGGACCCGACGAGTTGTCACGGTCACCCACGACGAGGTGATCCGCCTCGAGATCGACGGTGTCGCCCACACCGTGACCCGGGAGGACGGGGTCGTCGTCCGCGCGCCGGCGCCGGCTCTGGTCAGCTCTCTGCTCGTGACCGCCGGTGACCCGGTGACCGCCGGCCAGCCGGTCGCGACCCTCGAGTCGATGAAGATGGTCAGTACGCTCACTGCACCCCTCGACGGTCACGTGACCGCGGTGGTGGTGCTGCCCAACCAGCAGGTCGAGCAGGGTGACCCGCTGCTACGGATCAAGTCCACCGAGTCGTCCCACCTCCTGCCCGACCCGATCCCCGGCTCCGACGGCGCAGCCGTCGACCTCGCTGCCCTCGTCGTCCTGAACGAGGCGCCACCGCCCGACGTCTTCGACGACCTCACGGCATACCTGCTCGGCTTCGACCTGGACCCGGCGGCCGTCAAGGCCCTGCGCACCGCCTACCGGCGCCGGGTCGAGAGCAGCGACCCGGCCGACCACGACCTGCTCGCACGAGAGGACGCCTTTCTCGACCTGTTCGCCGACATCGGGTCCCTCTATCGGCCACGCACCGAGGCAGAGGTGGGCGACCAGGACGTCGCGGACCAGACCAGCACCCAGGAGTTCGTGCTCGAGTACCTCCGGTGGCTCGACCCCGACCGGGGCGGCCTTCCGGCGAGGTTCCGGCGGCGGCTCGAACGAGTGCTCGCGAGGTACGGCGTCGAGGGCCCGGAGGACCGGGCCCTGCTGGAACGGGCGACGTTCTGGCTGTTCAACTCGTTCTCCCGGGTCCCCGAGCTGGCCGACCTCGTCACCGAGGTGCTGGGGCGCAGGCTCGACTTCGCTGGTCGGCTGCTGACGGGCGCGACCGCGGCAGACCGGGCCCGGCTGGAGCGGCTGGTCAGGGCGACCCAGGGGCGGCAGCCCGCGGTGACCGACGCGGCCCGAGACGTGCTCTACCACTGGTTCGACGAGCCGGTCCTCAGCCGCGTCGTCGCCGAGACCGAGGCGGAGATGCGCGACCACCTCGCCGGGCTGGTGGCCGAGCCGACCGCACCCGAACGGGCAGACCGGATCGGCCGGCTCGTCTGGTGCCCCCAGCCCCTGCGCTCGCTGTTGCTGGGCGCCTGGCTCAGCGCACCCACCGATGTACCCACCGACCTGACGGCATTCCGCCGTGCGGTGCTCGAGACCTACCTGCGGCGGTTCTACCGGATGCGGGACCTGCACGGCTTGGACTTCGAGACCCGCGACGGGCTCGACCTCGGCTACGCCCGCTACCAGCACGACGACCTCCGGGTGCACGTCGTCGTCGGCTACCTGCCGCTGTCCGACCTCCCGAAGGCGTCGCGGGTCATCGCTGCGCACCTCGCCGAGAACGCCGGCGACCGTGAGGTCGTCGTCGACCTCGTCACCTGGCAGGACGGCCCCCGACCCGACGTGGCAATCACGGCAGAACAGGCCGCGGGGCTGCTCGCGGAGTGCGCCTTCGGCCGCACCCTGCACCGCATCGACCTCACCATCACCTGGCTGGAGGGCGGCGGCCCGGAGCGGGGCCGCACCCAGCACGTCACCTTCCGCGCTGACCCCGCCGGGCCCGGCTTCGTCGAGGACACGATCTATCGCAATCTCCACCCGATGCTGGGCAAGCGGCTCGACCTGTGGCGGCTGTCGAACTTCGAGCTCACCCGGCTGCCGTCTCCCGAGGACGTCTACGTCTTCGACGGCGTCGCCAAGGCCAACCCTCGCGACCACCGGCTCTTCGCCATGGCCGAGGTACGTGACCTCACCCCCGTCCGGGACCCGGACACCGGTCGGGTCACCTACCCGCGGCTCGGCCGCAGCGGCCTCGCGGCCCTCGCGTCGATGCGCAGCGCCATGGCCCGCTACCCCGCCCGAGAGCGACCGGCCGCCAACCGGCTCGTCGTCTGGGTTCGACCGACGTGGAAGGTCCCCACTGAGGAGTGGCACGACCTCGCGATGACCTACGAGGACCTGGCCCGCGGCGCCAGCCTCGAGAAGGTCGTCCTGCACGTCACCGTTGCGGACACCTCCACCGACCGCGACGGCCGACAGGTGTTCCGCGACCGGATCGTCGTCCTCGAAGGGCTCGGTGCCGGCGGGCCGACGATCCGGATGGAGGAGCCCGGGCCGAACCCGGTCCGCCCCCTCACGCCGTACGCGCAGAAGGTCCTCACCGCGGCGCGCTTCGGCAGCCCCTACCCCTACGAGATCATCCGGATGATCACCCCGGCCGAGGGCGACGCCTCGCCCTTCCCGCAAGGAAGCTTCGAAGAGCTCGACCTCGGTGCCGGCGACGACCTCGTCCCGGTCGGCCGGCCGCCGGGCGGCAACACGGCGCACGTCGTCGTCGGGTTGCTCACCAACCGCACCGGCGTGCACCCCGAGGGGATGACGCGCGTGGCCATCCTGGCCGACCCGACCCAGGGCCTGGGCAACCTCGCCGAGCCCGAGTGCCGGCGGGTCAACGCCGCGCTGGCACTCGCACTGGAGCGCGGCATCCCGGTGGAGTGGTATGCCGTGTCGTCCGGCGCGCTCATCGCCCTGGACTCCGGCACCGAGAACATGGACTGGATCTCGCTGACGCTTCGCCGGCTCATCGAGTACACCCAGGCCGGCGGCGAGGTGAACATCATCATCACCGGGATCACCGTCGGTGGGCAGCCGTACTGGAACGCCGAGGCGACGATGCTCATGCACACCAAGGGCATCCTCGTCATGACCCCGTCCAGCACGATGGTCCTCACCGGCAAACAGGCGCTCGACTACTCCGGGGCGGTGTCCGCGGACGACAACCAGGGCATCGGCGGCTTCGACCGGATCATGGGGCCGAACGGACAGGCCCAGTACTGGGCGCCCAGCTTCCCCGAGGCGTGCAGCCTGCTGCTTCGCCACTACGACTTCACCTACGTCGTGCCGGGTGAGCGCTTCCCACGGCGCAGACCCACGGACGACCCGGTCGACCGTGACGTCCGCCCCTCCCCGCACACCCGCCTGCCCGAGTCGTCGTTCACGACGGTGGGCGACGTCTTCGACCCCGCCACCAACCCCGAGCGCAAGCTGCCGTTCGACATGCGGTCGGTGATGCGGGCCGTGGCCGACCGGGACGTCGAACCCCTCGAGCGATGGCGCCAGTGGCAGGACGCCGACACGGCGATCGTCTGGGACGGCACCGTCGGCGGCATCCCGGTGTGCATGATCGGCATCGAGTCGCACACGGTGCGGCGCACCGGTTTCGTCCCCTCCTACGGCCCGCCGGCCTGGACGTCCGGGACGCTGTTCCCCCAGGCCTCGCGCAAGATCGCCCGGGCGGTCAACGCGGTGAGCGGCAACCGCCCGCTCGTCGTCCTCGCCAACCTGTCGGGGTTCGACGGGTCGCCGGAGTCGATGCGCAACTGGCAGCTGGAGTACGGCGCGGAGATCGGTCGTGCGGTGACGAACTTCGATGGCCCCATCGTCTTCGTCGTCGTCTCGAGGTACCACGGCGGTGCCTTCGTCGTGTTCTCCAAGGCTCTCACCGACACCATCGAGATCGCCGCGGTGGAGGGGTCGTTCGCATCGGTGATCGGCGGCGCTCCAGCCGCGGCGACCGTGTTCGCCCGCGAGGTCAAGCGACGCGTCGAGAGCGACCCCGGAGTCGAGAGCGCCCGCGCGCAGGCGGCCTCCGCGAGCGGCCCCGAGGCAGCCGCGCTCCGAGCCCGGGCGGCCCGGATCGTCGAGGAGGTGCGCTCGCAGAAGCTGCACGACGTCGCCGACGAGTTCGACGCCATCCACACCATAGAGCGCGCTCTGCGGGTCGGGTCGGTCGACCGGATCATCCCGGCCGCGACGCTGCGGCCGTACGTCGTCGACGCGCTCGAACGGGGTATGTCGCGCACCCCCGAGCGAGTTGTGGGAGCTACTCCCCCGGGCTGACCAGCGGACTGCCGACCCAACTGTGCACCGGCGTCGCGTGGGCCACGTCGGTGGCTCCGGGGAGCACGCTCGGGGGCTCGAGGGGACCCTGGGCGCACACGGTGAGGAGATAGACCCCGTCTCGGCGCCACCATCCGGGGAGGACCGGGCCGACCTGCTGGGTGGCGGTGAACGGCGCCCATCCGTCGACGAGCAGGTCGGACCGCACGGAGATCTCCACCGAGCGGGTGTCCGCCCGCAGCCCCACTCGCAGCACCTTGAGCGCGGCCTCCTTGGCCGACCACAGCAGGTTCGCTGCCGCGTCGTGGCCGAGCAGGGGGTCTGCGGTGGCCGGGCCCCTCACCCAATCCTGCTCGGCGGTCGTCAGGAAGTCGGTCACGAACCCCTTGGTGCGTGGCTCGACGACCTCGAGGTCGATACCCAACGCCGTGGCCTCACCTGCGGCGGCGCCACCGATGACAGCCACGGCGCACCCGGCCCGGTCCGACAGCGAGATGTCCCACGGCGCCGGGGCGCCCTCGATCATGATGTAGGGGGCGCCGGTCATCCGGTTCAGCACCTCGATGTGAGCGAGTGCGGCTGGGTCGGTGTCCAACCCGACCCGGGCGGCCACGGTCCGCTTGCCCACCCATCGGCGCAGCAGGTACTCGTTGCGCCGCTTGGTGAAGCGCATGGCGTCGAGCCTTGCCCGTTCACGGGCAGACAACCACTGAAGTCCTTCGGGGAGGGCATCTTCATGGCCTGCCCACCAGTGCCTCTCCATCGGTCCATGGTGGCGGCCGGGGACGCTTCCAGCACCTGCTGCGCCCGTCGCGTCCACGCCACCATCGTAGAGAGATGCGCACTGGAGCGGTGTGCGCACCTCAGCCAGGCGCCTGGTTCAGCCGCTCGGGCCCTCCAGCGCCAGGAGGAGGGCGAAGCGGGCGTCTGGCTCCTCCAGCGCCGCGCCGAACAACCTCCGAAGCTCGGCCATCCGGTAGCTCACCGTCTGGGGGTGCACCCCGAGGGCGCTCGACGTCGCCATGCGGTCACCGTGGTGAGCCAGCCACGAGCACAAGGTGGCGGCCATGACCGGGCGGCGGGCGGCGGCCACCTGCTCGAGCGGCGCGAGCACCTGGCCGCGCAGGTCGGCGAGCAGCCGCCGGTCGGCGTGGACGACCAGCGTGGCGAGGTGCTCCGCGGCCGCGACGAGGCCGCCCCCGCGGAGCACGCCCTCGTCGACGAGGGTGGCGATGGCGCGGGCATGGGCCAGTGAGATCGGCGCCTCGTCGGGCGGGCGCACCGTGCCGACCGACACGGTGACCCCGGTGGGCCCCAGCCGCGTCCGTCCACGCCGGTCGCGAAGCACGAAGTCGGGCACGAGGGCGCGCACCTCGTCCTCGGAGGAGGCGAACAGGACCTCGGGGTGCGCGACCGCCGGCTCGCGCGACGCCGCGAGGTCGCCGGGCGGTCGCCAGATCGCGACGGCGAGGCGGTCGGGCAACGGCCAGCCCGCGTCGCCCGCGAGGTCGTTGACCCGCGGCGCCGAGGTCCCGGCCTCCCCGTCGAGGATCGCCTGTGCGAGCTGGCGGCGAGCCAGGTCACGGTGCCCCGCACGACGCACCTGCGCCTGGGTGAACCCCAGGGCGCTGGCCGCCGACAGCTCGTCGACGTAGGCGAAGATCGCCTCCGCCAGCCGGATCACCTGGTCGGTGGGAACCCGCGCCGCGACGGCGGCCCCGGAGAAGTGCACCCAGGCGCCTCGGGCACCGACCCGGTATGCCGTGAGCAGCGTCTCGAGGGACCGTCCGTAGTGGTCCTCCCGCGCCCCGAACGAGCCGTAGAGCTCGGTGAGCGCGGGGTCGAGGGCGTCGACCTCCCGCCCGAGGAGGCTGAGGAAGCGCTCCAGCGCCCGCACGATCCCGCGACGCAGGTCGACCCCGTACGGGCCGGCGAGGTCCATTCCCATGCTCGGCAGCACCTGGTCGATGTGCTCCAGGGTGTCCTCGACGAGGGCCGGGAGGGTGTGCCGCAGCGCCGACGCGATCGACGGGTCGATCGCCGCCCACGGACGGCCACTGAGCTCGTTTGTCACCACGTGACAAAACCTACGCCTGAAGTGCCCTCGACCGGTCCTATCCACCCCGGCGCCTGCGCCCGAAAATGGAGGTGACCCCGACGCCCGAGAGAGCCGACCGCCATGACCGCCACGCCCCTGTCCACCGCCACAGCGCCGACCGAGACCTCGTCGGTGACCCGGGACGCCCGGTGGCGTGGGGCGGTGCCCCAGGTCATCCAGGGCGGGATGGGGGTGGCGATCTCCGGCTGGCCGCTGGCACGCGCCGTGGCCTCGGTGGGCCAGCTCGGAGTGGTCTCGGGCACGGCGCTCGACGTCGTCTGCGCCCGTCGGCTCCAGGACGGCGACATCGGTGGGCACGTTCGGCGCGCGCTGGCCGCCTTCCCGGTGCCCCAGGTCGCCGAGTGGATCCTCGCCGCCTACTTCGTCGAGGGCGGGATCGCGCCGGGAAAGGCGTACCGCCCGGTGCCTCGGCACACCGTCGCCTCCGGGGTGAAGCTGCTCGAGCTCACCGTCGCCGCCAACTTCGTCGAGGTCTTCCTGGCCAAGGAGGGCCATGAGGGGCTGGTCGGTGTCAACTACCTGCACAAGATCGACCTGCCCCTGCCGGCATCCTGTTTCGGCGCCCTGCTCGCCGGGGTCGACGTCGTCCTCGTGGGCGCAGGCAACCCCGCCGACGTCCCCGCCCTCGTGCGCGGGTTGGCCACCGGGGATGACGTGCGCCTCGCCATCAAGGTCATGGGGAGCAGGACCGCCGACGGGCCGACCGAGGTGCTGTTCCGCCCCCGTTCGGTGGTCCCCGGGGTCGCCGCGCTGCCCGTCCCGCTCGTCCTGGCGATCATCGCCTCCAACGACCTGGCAAGCGCGCTGGTTGCCGACCCGATGACGTGCCCCGATGGTTTCGTGGTCGAGGGCGCCAGCGCCGGCGGTCACAACGCCCCACCTCGCGGGCCCCGGGCCCTGGACGGCTTGGGCCAACCGGTCTACGGCGAGCGCGACGAGGTCGACATCGCCGCGGTCGTCGCCCTCGGGCTGCCGGTGTGGGTTGCGGGCGGCCAGGCCTCGCCCGCCGGGCTGCGTGCCGCCCTCGCCTCGGGTGCGGCGGGCATCCAGTCCGGGACCGTGTTCGCGTACAGCGACGAGTCCGGCTTCCCCGATGACATCAAGGCCCGGGTCCGCGAGGGCGCGCTCAGCGGCGACCTCCTCGTCCGGGCCGACTGGCGGGTCTCGCCGACCGGCTTCCCCTTCCGCGTGGCCGAGCTCCCCGGGACACTGACCGACCCGGAGGTCGCGGCCGCACGACAGCCGGTGTGCGACCTCGGCGTGCTCCGGTCGGCCTACCGGGGCGCGGATGGCGCGGTCGACTTCCGCTGCCCCGCCGAGCCCCAGAAGGCCTACCTGCGCAAGGGCGGCCGGGAGGCGAACCGCGAGGGCCGGGTCTGCCTGTGCAACGCGCTCCTCGCCGGCGCCGGCCTCCCGCAGCGCCGGCCCAAGGGCGCCCTCGAGCCGGCCCTGGTCACCGCCGGTGGGGATCTGGCCCCGGTCGTCACCATGCTCGGTCAGCGGCGCGCCGGCGTCGCCGGGTACACCGCGGCCGAGGTCGTCGCCCACCTGCTCACCGGCGCAGTGCCCGAGGCGTCCGTCGGGTGACCGACCTAACCCCTGACCTCTCACCCCACCCACCGCCATCTGAGCGCGGCCTGCACGCACTGAGGGCGCCTCGCGACGGCCTACCGACGAGGGTGGTCCCCAGGTGTTGCCTTCGGTCGGCGAAGAGACTCGCCATCGCGCACGCCCGTTGCGCCTCGCACCACGATCGTGCGCGACCCGGGGGCGGCTTGCCCGCGCGGCCACGCAAGGGGGCCGACATGGTCAGCGGCCACTCGCGGTAACCTCGGTGCTCGTGAGGGCGGCCCACCGCGTGCCGGTCAGGCGCACTAACCGGCGACCGTCCTCATCCGGGCCTCTAGCTCAACTGGCAGAGCTGCGGACTTTTAATCCGTAGGTTGTGGGTTCGAGCCCCACGGGGCCCACAAGGACCGCTGGTCAAGGGACTGCCTCCACTCCGACGACGTAGTCCATCAGGGCTCAGGGGACACCTGTGGGGACACATCGGGTGCAGTCGGATCGCGGCCAATCCCGATCAGTGAGAAGTCCCTGCGCGTGATCAGAGCCCGATGAGACCGAGCGGGACGACTCCGATGCCGTCAGGTCGTCGGTAGGCGAGCGGGCCAGTGTTGACAACGATGGCATCGAGGAGGGCGTCGCCCAGGTGTTCTGCGAGCCACCGCAGATGTGTCACGTCGCGGTCCTCCACGGTGGCGGCCAGTTTCACCTCAATGGCCACGACCTTGCCGTCGTCTCGGATAAGGACGAGGTCGACTTCATGATCCCCATTCCGTGAGCGCAGGTGTCCGACAGTGGCGTGGGCGGCCTGCGCGGGCACCCGGACGCACAAGGTTGCCAGCGACTCAAAAAGGTGGCCGAGCATGGTCCCCTGCTGCGGGCCCAATGGTTCGCCATCGCCGTCGATGAGCCCCGCGGTCGTGAGGCCGAGCAGCCGGGCCGCGAGGGCGGGATCGGCCAGATGGTGCTTCGGGGCCTGACCGAGCCTGGTGAGAAGGGCGCCTCGGGGCGTCCACGCCGGAACCGGGTCCAGCAGCCAGAGCTGGGTGAGAACGTCGCGGTAGGCGATGCTCGTGCTCCGCGCGGGCTTGTCGCTTTGCCCGGGAGTCGCGGCGTCGAGAAGGCGCGAGTAGCTCGCCGTCGATGAGGTGGCTGCCGCATAGGCGCGCAGCCACGCCAGCATGGACTGAGGCTTGCGCACGGCCAGGCCGGCCTCGGGGACGTCCCGGTCCACGGCGTTGTGCAGATAGGAGTCGAGCTGGAAGGCGAGTGCCCGGGAGCTGAGGTCGCGTAGCGCCGGGAAGCCAGATGCGAGGACCTGCTCGGCGTAGTCACCCAGCCGAAGGGTGCACGACCCGTCAAGTGGTGGCCGCGAGCCGGTCAGCAGGTCGGAGAGCCTCACGGAGACCTCGGACACGCCGCGCTCCGTCAATGTCATTGGACGCATCCGCAGCCGGCCGATCCGGCCAGCCCCCGAGTGAGCAGTCGCGCCCGGTGTCGGCGCGGCACTTCCGACGAGGAGGAACTGTCCCCCGGTGGGGTCCTCATCCACCGCACGGCGTACGACGTCCCAGACATCCGGGACCTTCTGCCACTCATCGAGGAGCAGCGGCCTGGCGCGGCTCAGGAGGAGCTCTGGTTCCGCCTCGACTGCGGACCTGTTGGCCCGCGAGTCGAGCCTGAGGATCCCGTGCGCCCGCTGTTCGGCGGTCGTGGTCTTTCCGACAGCCTTAGGTCCATCGATGGCGATCGCCGGGATCTGGGGGAAGAGCTCATCCAGCTCGTCATCGATGATCCGCCGCTCGTACCGCACCCCTGGACCATACACTTAGCAGACCTCCTATCAGACAACTAGCAGGTCCTCAGTCAGTCAGTTCGCATACCTGCTCCGGCGAGCGCGCACTCCGATGCACTCAAGGGAGCACGCGACCCCGTGCAGGCGATCCACAGACCGGTGACATCCCCACGGGTGGCTTGCCACACCACAGATCCTTGCCAAACGATGGGCGACAGGCGACCTAGGATCCGGGGGGCCGACCCCTGGCCGGGCGACCTTCGTGTTTCGTCCCCCTAGGTGGTCCGGCGCACGAGTCGGGACTCGTCGTTGACCTCGGATGCACAGAGCGGTCTCGGCGACCACTGTCGAAGTGCGAAACACGACCACTGTCGCGCATCACCTGACGGCTACCTGTCGCACATCACCCGACGGAGGACAACCAGAACCTGGGATGTCTGCCGAGTACACCTCTATAGGGTCAAGGGCCGGCTCCGCCGGCCAGCGCCCTCCGGGCGGCGCTGGCGCGCCGTCCTCCGGCGTGCCACTGCTTTCGGGGTCACTACAGCCAGACACTCAGGGTGTTCAGCTGTTGAGCGGCCTACTTGGGAAAGACCGCGACGGGGAGTCCCGGCTGGTAGAGGAAGGAGAATCCGAGGCACAGGGTTACCTCGCCTGCATCGGAGGTGCGTCCAAGCGCAATCCCCCGGCGGCACATTCCGAACCGCAGGATGCGCCCGATGGTGAGCAGCCGCTGCGCCAGGCACCCTTGCCTCCTTCTCAGGCTGCCCGGCACACTCGGGGGTGCAGGTCGGGGGACAGCCAACGGTGACAAGACGGCTTCGGGCGCTTGCAAGGGCATCAGTCCCCCGGCTTGCCCGACTCGAGGGAGCGCCGACGATGACCCGAACCAGGCCGTGGCTGCTGCTGGCGAGCGCCCTGTTCCCCATGATGGTCCTCCTCGCCGGCTGCGCCTCGACCACACCCGAGCCCCTCCCCTCCGGCACCGCCCTTCCCGACAAGGCGGTGCTTGAGCGCCAGAAGCTGGCCGCGGAGGTCCGCTCCATCCAGGCTGACACGGCCGCGGCGACGGATGGCTGGAACACCTTCATCCGGCTGGCGCCCCTCCTGACCGTGCTCGTCGCCGCGGGAACCCTGGCAGTCACCTACACCAAGGACCGCCGGGCCACCCGTGAAGCGCGCGCGAAGGAGCTGGCTGCGGCCGCGGTTGAGGCGCGCAAGCGGCACGAGGAGTCCGTCGCCAATGTCGTGCAGACCTTGGGCTCTGAGTCCGCGCGGCAGCGCCTCGGGGCGGCGGCCGCCCTGGCGCCCGTGCTGCGCGACCCCACCGACCCGCGCATCTCAGGCGACCTTCTCCCGGTGCTCGTGGCCAACCTGCGCATCGAGACCGATGGCGACGTGGCCGACGCCCTGATCCGCGACCTCGGCATCGCACTGCGAGAACAGCCGCCGGATGCCGGGCCGCACGACCCGCTCGACCTCACCCGGGCACTGCTCCGCCGGCTGCGCATCCCGGAGGTCGCGCTGCCCGAGGCCGACGTCGCGTTCTCGGTCGTCACCGGGGCCGACCTCACCGGCTGCAACCTGCGTCGGCTGCGTGGGTTCGGGGTCGACCTGTCCGACGCCCGCCTCTCCCGGTCGAACCTGCACGAGGCCCGGCTCAACAAGTCGGTGTGCCGTGACGCCCAGTTCCATGATGCCCGGTTGGTGTCCGCCACCTTCAAGGGTGCCGACCTGCGAGGAGCGCAATTCCAGCGGGCCGACCTGCAGGGCGCCCGGTTCGCCGGCGCCAGCTGCCAGGGGGCTCTGTTCACCGGGGCCAACCTCGCTGAGGCGTGGTTCATCGACCCGGGTGGCGGCCGACCCGCGGCCCTCGACGAGTCCGCCCTGCGCACGGCCCTGAAGGCACGCAACTGGCGCAAGGCCCACTGGACCAAGCACCACCGACACATCCTCGAGCAGCTCTCCCAAGGGCCAGCCCCGGCGCCCAACCCGGCCGCTCCGCCGTCAGCAGCCCCGACAGTCGCTGCTCCGCCTACCGTCGGGGCGCCCTGACCAGCGCCCCACGAGGGGTCGCCTACTCAGGCTTGCTTCGACCCCGAAGGATCAGGGCGACGCCGGCGATGGCGACGATCGGGCCGATGACCGCCCAGAGCACACTGCCGCTCATGAAGCTGCCGCCGAGCACCCCGATCCCCTGGAAGAACCAGATCAGGCCGATGACGACGAGGATCCCACCGAGGACGAGGGTGACTGGGCGGCTCATCGCCCGAGCGTAGCCCGCATCGGCTCAGAGCCGGACGACCATCTTCCCGGTGTTCTCACCGCGCAGCACACCGAGGAACGCGTCGACCGCCCCGTCGATGCCGTCAGCGAACGTCTCGCGCGACTGCAGCCGCCCGTCGCCCAGCCACTGCGCCGCGAGGCCGGCGTACTCACCGGCCAGGTCGTAGTGGTCGCCGACCAGGAAGCCCTGGATGCGGCCCCGGGTCTGGATGAGGCGCGACAGGTTGCGCGGGCCGGGCGCGGGCTCGGTGTCGTTGTAGACCGAGATCATCCCGCAGACGGCCACCCGGCCGCCGAGCCGCAGCGAGCCGATCGCCGCCTCGAGGTGCTCGCCGCCGACGTTGTCGAAGTAGATGTCGATGCCGTCGGGCGCGGCCTCGCGCAGCTGTGTGGCGACCGGGCCGTCCTTGTAGTTGAAGGCCGCATCGAAGCCGAGGTCCTCGACCACGTGCCGCACCTTCTCGGCCGAGCCGGCGCTGCCGATGACCCGGCTCGCACCGAGCGCCTTGGCGATCTGACCGACCGCACTGCCCACGGCACCAGCCGCACCGGACACGAACACCACGTCGCCCGGCTGGATCTCGGCGATCCGGGTGAGGCCGGCATACGCGGTGAGGCCGGTCATGCCGAGCACCCCGAGATAGGCGGATGCCGGTGCCGCCGAGGCGTCGACGACCCGGGCGCCGCTGGCGTCGATGACGGCCACCTCGCGCCAGCCGAAGCCGTGCAGCACGTGGTCACCCACGGCGAAGCCGTCCGCGCGGGACTCCTCCACGACGCCCACGGCACCACCGGTCATCGCCTCGCCGACCTCGTAGGGGGCGGCGTAGGACTTCGCGGCGCTCATCCGGCCACGCATGTAGGGGTCGACCGACATCACGACGTTGCGCACGCGCAGCTGGCCGTCGGCGAGCTCGGGCAGCTCGCTCTCGGCGACCTCGAAGTCGTCGTGGGTGGGCCAGCCGACCGGGCGGGCGGCGAGGCGCACCTCACGCGGGGCGGCGGTGGACTGGGCGGTGGTGTCAGTCATGATGACCTTCCTGTCGACGTCGTCGGGCACGAGAGGGTCCAACGACGGTTCTCCCCCGGGTATGCCGTGACCCTCGCCACCGCAGGTGAGCGCCCCTGGTCAGCCGCGGGCGCGGCCCTCACCCGCGAGGCGGGCGGCCCTGGCGGCGTCGACCTTGGCGGCGCGCTCGCGCTCGAGGCGGCGCTGGGGGTCGCGCTCGTCGCCGAGCTGGGCCGGGCCGAAGACGTGCAGGCCGGTGTACTTGAGCCGCCACATGAAGCGGTAGCCGAGGCTCAGGCCCTCGTTGTCGCTGTTCCGGCTCATCGCCGCTCTCCCGTTCCTCAGATGCTTAGTGCCCTAACTATATGCCCACTCGGCATTACACTTCGACCATGACATCGACCCGGACCGTGAGCCCTCCCCCCCAGGAAGCCACCGGACCCGACCAGCCCGACCTGCTCGCCCTCGACCGCCAGGTCTGCTTCGCACTCGCCGTCGCCTCGCGCACCGTCATCTCGCTCTACCGCCCGCTCCTGGAGCCGATGGGCCTGACCCACCCCCAGTACCTCGTGATGCTCGCCCTGTGGGAGGCCGAGCCGCTGCGGGTGAGCGAGCTCGCCGACCGGCTCAGCCTCGAACCCGCCACCCTGTCACCGCTGCTGAAGCGCCTCGAGGCCGGCGGCCTGGTCATCCGGCGCCGCGACCCCGCCGACGAGCGCGCCGTGGCCATCACGCTCACTCCCGCCGGCCGGCGCCTGCGCAGCAAGGCCGAGCGCATCCCCCCGGCCGTGGTGGCGCGCCTGGGCATCGAGATCAGCGAGCTCGAGGAGCTTCGCGACCGGCTGACCACCGTGATCGAGGCGGCCCGCCGGGAGGTATGAGCCCGGCTCAGTGCGCGGCGAGGGCCGCCTTGACCACCGCAGGGCTCGGGTTGGTGTGGGCAGCGCCGTCGATGACGACGGTGGGCACGGTCTCGTTGCCCTGGTTGACACTGGCCACGTAGGCGCGCCCCGCGTCGTCCTCCCAGATGTTGACCCAGGTGATCTGCTCGCGCCGACCGCGCACCGACATCCGCAACCGGTCGCAGAACATGCACCCCGGCCGCCAGTAGACCGCCACCCCGTGCTCGGCACGGGCCAGCGCCTCGGCATGCGGAGTGGATGCCGGGCGTCCGGCCATCAGGTCGATGAGTCCCATCGGCCCAGCGTAGGCCCGCTGCGGGGTAGCGTCGGCGCAGCGGATCCGCCCCCGACGACGCGTGTGGCCCGCGGCCGGCGCGCCCGCCGACCCGACCCCGATCCCCATCCCGGAGGTGCCTCGTGCCCGACCCGACCCCCGCCCTCGGCGGGCCGGCCACCTCGGCGGCCGTCGGCGCCCACCTCGACATCCCGGTCGAGGGCGCCGGGCGGCTCGCCGTCTCGGTCGCCGTCGCCGCCGGCCTGGATGCCGTCGAGACCCTCACCATCCGCGGCGCGGACGGCGCCGACATCCCCCACCATGTGCTCGAGCTCGACCGGGGCACGCGCGTGCACGTGATCGACGCGCCGGTGGGCCAGTTGTCGGTGAACTACGAGGCCACCGTCGCGCTCGGTGACGCGGATGCCGTGGACGTCACCGACAGCGAGCGCTTCCACTACCGCCTGCCGAGTCGCTACTGCCCCAGCGACCGCGTGGAGGGCTTTGCCGCAACGGAGTTCGGCCCGGCCACCGACGAGGCACGGGCCGCGCAGCGCATCGTCGCCTGGGTGAACGAGCGGCTCTTCTACCTGCCCGGCTCGACCACCGCGGCCGACGACGCCCTGGTGCCGTTGGGCACCGGGCAGGGCGTGTGCCGCGACTACGCGCACCTGGTGGTCACGCTGTGCCGCGCGCTGGGGATGCCGGCCCGCTACGTCTCGGTGTACGCACCGGGGCTGTCCCCGATGGACGCCCACGCCGTGGTCGAGGTGGCGGTCGACGGGGTGTGGCGGGTGTTCGACGCGACCCGGCTGGCCCCGCGGGCGTCGATGGTGCGCATCGGCACCGGGCGCGACGCCGCCGACACGGCGATCCTGACCGCCCTCGGGGGCGCCAGCCAGCCGGCGACCTTCACGGTGCTGGCGACGTCAGACCCGCACCTGCCGGTGGAGGACGTCGACGCGCTCGTCACCCTCCGCTGAGGCGCCGGCGTCCGGCATCCACCTCGCATCGGCGGGCGCGGCAGCGAGTCGAACGACGACCCGTTCAGGCGTCCAGCGGCACGGTGAGCGCACCGCCGCAGTGGTAGACGTCTGGCCGGCCCGGCCAGACCTGGCCACCCTCGTTCATCTCGTCGTCGAGCTCGTTGCGCCAGGTGCCGCGCTCGTCGATGAACCAGCGGGCCGCGTGGTCCCAGAGCCGTCGGTACCAGTGCTCCCAGTGCGGGTCGCCGGTGAGCCGCAGCAGCACCGCGGTGGTCTGGATGCCCTCGCACACCGGCCAGTGCAGCCGGATGTCGGCCACCGGCGCGCCGTCCCAGTCGACGGTGTAGACCAGCCCCGGGCGGCCGTCGAGCGCCCACCCGCCGTCGAGCGCGCGCCGAGTGAGGCCGTCGGCGGCCTCGACCAGCCAGGGCGGCGACCCGACCAGCGGCGAGGCGTCGAGCTGGAGCAGGAAGCGCGACCACTCCAGGGAGTGGCCGAAGGTCGCACCGTAGGGGCGGAACGGGTGCAGTGGCTCGTCGCGGTTGTACTCGGGCAACACCTGCCAGTCGGCCGTGAAGTGCTCGGGGAGCAACCAATCACGCTCGCGTGCAGCGACATTGATCAGCCGGTCGGCGATGGCCAGACCGCGCTCGTGCCACAGGGCATCCCCGGTGGCGTGGCCCATCGCGATGAACGCCTCGAGGCCGTGCATGTTGGCGTTGGCACCGCGGTAGTCCTCGGGGTCCGACCAGTCCGGGGCGAAGGACTCGAGCAACGCGGAGGCCGGCGGGTCCCAGAGCCGGGTGTCGATGACGTCGGCGACCTGGGCCAGCAGTGGCGCGGCCGCCGGGTGGCCGACGGTGAGCGCCGTGGCCGACGCGAGCCCCACGTGCACGTGGTCGTAGGTCATCTTGCGGGTCACGGCACCGGGCTCGCTGAGCCAGCCCCCGTGCTCGGTGTCGGCGTGCAACCCGGTGAGCGAGCCCATCGCGTGGTCGAGCAGCTCGCCCGAGCCGGGGATGCCGTGCCGCACCCCCAGCGCCGCCGTGTGCGCCATCCGGGCGGTGAGGAAGAGCTGGGGGCGGCGGCCCGGCATCGGCGACCCGTCGGCCGCCTGGTAGGCGAACCCCCCGCCGGGCAGGATCGAGCCGAGCGCGAAGCCGATGACGTCCGCGAAGCCGGCGTGCAGCCAGGCCCGGTGGCCGGGCTCGTCGAGCCACGAAGGCGCCGCAGCAGGAGTGCGGCTCACAGCGGCTGCACCTCCACCCGGTAGCTCGTCGTGTGCGACTCACCAGGCTGCAGCACGACGGCGTCCTCGAAGGTGTTGGCCCCCTCGACGCACACGAAGCGCTCCCAGTCGTCGTCGCCGATGTCGGCCGCCTCCGCGGCCTTGCCCGCCCACGGGTTCCACACCACGAGGTTGCTCGCGCCCTCCGTCGTGACGACCAGCCGACGTCCGAGGGCCGGGTCGTGCAGGGTCACCGGGCCGCTGGTGCGGTACACGGCATCCGTCTCGCCGGCGAACGCGAGGTCGCCCTGCTGCACGCGCTCGGTGCCGGCCACCTTGTCGACCAACGACGTTGCGTCCAGCCCCTCGATCCGCACCCGGTGCACGTCACCGACGACGAGGTAGGTGTGCAGCGCGTCCTCGTAGTCGAAGGCCTCCTCGCCGGTGTTGGTGATGCTCAGCGACACCACCAGCGCCTCGCCGAACCGGGTGCGCACCTCGGCGCAGTAGGAGTGCGGCCAGTGCGGTGAGGTCGCCTCCTCGGAGGTGAGGCGGTGCACCACCGTCGTCTCGTCGTCGCAGTGGGTCACCTCCACGAGGTCCCAGGTGGAGGTGCGCGCGAAGCCGTGCGCGGGCTCCATCCCCGCCACCCGGCCCGGCCCGAACCACGGCCAGCACACCGGCACCCCGGCCCGGATCGGGCGGCCCGCTTCCAGCCGCAGGGCGCTGCTCGCGTAGAGCACCGGGTGGGCGCCGATCGGCGCCCACCCGGTCACCTGGGCCCCCTGGTCGAACACCTCGCCGGTGCACGCGGTGTTCTCGACGGTGCGCGGCAGCGGCAGGGTTGGCGTCATGGTCCCAACCTAGGGATGCCGTGGACCCGCGCACCAGCGGGACACCCCACTGGTGCGCGGGTCGGCGTCAGGTCGAGGCCGACTCCCGCTCCGGCTCGGGCTCCACCTCGGCGGCGACGTCCGGCTGCGCGTCGACCGCTCGGCGGGCGTCGCGTCGGTTGGCGAGGACGCTGGTGGTGATGGCCAGGGCCAGGATGCCGACGATGACGGCGAGCGAGGCGAGGGTGGGCACCTCGGGCACGGCCGGCCAGATGCCGTGCGCCCAGTGCAGCACGAGCTTGACGCCGATGAAGGCGAGGATCGCGGCCAGGCCGTGGCCGAGGTGGCGCAGCGAGCCCAGCGCGCCCTCGACGACGAAGTAGAGCGCGCGCAGGCCGAGCAGCGCGAAGGCGTTGGTGGCGAAGACGAGGTAAGGATCGCCGGTGATGCCGTAGACCGCCGGCACCGAGTCGATCGCGAAGACCACGTCGGTGCCGAGGATGGCGACAATGACGAGCGCGAGCGGGGTGAGGGCGCGGCGGCCGGCCTGGCGCACCGTCATCCGGGTGCCGACGTACGACTCGGTGACCGGCCAGAAGCGGCGCAGCAGTCGCACCGTTCGCAGCGAGCTGATGTCGACCGTGTGCTCCTTGTCGGAGAACGCGTCACGACCCACCTTGACCGCCGTGATGAGCAGCACCGCGCCGAAGAGCAGGAAGGCCCACGAGAACGAGGCGATGAGCTGGGCGCCGAGGGCGATGAAGATGCCGCGCAGCACCAGCGCGCCGGCGACTCCGATCAGCAGCACCCGCTGCTGCAGCTCGCGCGGCACCGCAAAGGCGGTGAGCAGCAGGAGGAAGACGAACAGGTTGTCGACCGAGAGCGACTTCTCGACGAGGTAGCCGGTGTAGTACTCCACGCCGCGGTCACCGCCGTACTGCTGCCAGATCCAGACGCCGAAGCTGACCGGGATGGCGACGTAGAACGCCGACCAGCCGATGGCCTCCTTCATCGAGACCTCGTGCGGGCGCCTGGTGATCAGGAAGTCCAGGACGAGCAGCACGATGATGGCGCCGATGGTGATAGCCCACAACAGGGGCGTGCCGATCGACGGCTGCATCGCCGCCGGTTCAGCGGCGGCGAGCACGGACAAGGGGGACATGGAACTCCTCAAGACGGAACTACGGTCTTGAGGTCTCCTTCACCGCCCGGATGCCGGGTGGTGCCGTACCGGGTCCGCGCTGGGGCGGACGTACTGACCGGCACGAGCTTGGGAAGTACTCCCCTCGTGTGGACGAGTGTAGAGAACGCAGTGGCATTTACCCAAGTCGAGGTGTGGAAAAGCGCTAACCCTCGACATCTGGCGGCCCAGGGGGTGCGCTCCCTGGCGCTGGGAGCACCACCGTTGCCGGCGCGGGGACCGGGATCCGCGGGGCGCGGGCTTCGGTCTTGCTCGACTCGTCGGCGTGGCGGCCTGTGGATCGCTCGAGTGGTGTGTCGGTGGACATCTGTACGATTAGTGCATGGCAGGGGGACCAGTGCTCCAGGAGCGTCGACACCAGATGGTGGCGGCGTGCGAGGCGGTTGACGGGCTCGGTCGCGAGCTGTGGCGAGCGGGGTCGGGCGAGCTGGAGCAGGTGATGGCCGAGGCTGACCGGATGGTCGCTGCTGGGGAGGCTGCCCGGGTTGCGGTGCTCGCGGAGGTGATCAGCCGCGGCGAGGTCAGCTCTGGTGTTGAGGCGTTGTCGCCGGTGCAGTGGGTGCGGCGCCACGCGCCGAGCACCCGCGCGGGTGGGGCGGCCCAGGTTGTGGCGGTGGCGCAGGCGTTCGCGGTGCCGGGGAGGACGGCGGTCAAGGATGCCGTGCTGTCCGGGGTGTTGCCGGTGCGTAGTGCCGCTGTGGTGCTGTCCGAGGCCGACAAGCTGCTGCCGTCCATTGCCGAGCCGGCTCGTGCGACCGTGCTGGAGGGGTTGATCCGGATCGCCGCGGAAGAGGGGCCGCGTGAGTGCCGCAGGTTGCGCCCGCAGCTGTTGGCGAGATACGGCCTCGACGGGCAACTGCAGCTCGAGCAGGACGCGGCGAAGCGGTACGTCGCGTTGTCGCAGCCGTTCGTCGACGCGATGGGCGTGGCCGAGTACCGGCTGACCCTCGACCCGGAGGGCAAGGCGGTGCTGGAAGCGGCGCTGGGCCCGATGTCGGCGCCCAATCCGGTGGACGGTGAGCGAGACCTGCGCTGCAGCGACCGGCGACGCGGAGAAGCGCTGGTCGCGCTGGTGCGTCGTGCGGTGGCGGCCGCCGACAAGGGTCCGCGGCACACCAAGAGCCAGCTGTTCGTCACCGTCGACCTCGACACGCTGCGCAGCGGGCTGCTCGGGGCTGGGGTGACCATGGGCGGGCCGCAGGCCGGCGCCCTGCTGGCTCCCGAGACCGTGCGCAGGTTGGCCTGCGACGCCACGATCATCCCCACCGTGATGGGCGTGGCCGGTGCCGTGGTCGACCTCGGCATGGACGTGCGGCTGTTCACGGCCGCCCAGATCAGACGCCTGTGGCTGCGCGACCAGCACTGTACGTATCCGGGGTGCGACATGCCCTCGCAATGGACCGACGCGCATCACCTGCGGCACTGGGCCGATGGTGGGCCCACCGACCTGTCCAACGCCGCCCTGCTCTGCGAGCGACACCACACAATCGTGCACAACCGTCGGTACGCCGGCTTCCTCGTCGAGGACGACGATGGCTCGCGGGTCGAGTGGGACCTCACGGTGGGCTCCTACGACCGCCTGCTCGCGATTCGGGCGGCGCGAGAACCAGCGTGACCCCGCCCCGCACCCCGCCTCACCCGGCGGGGCGCACCGGCACGCCCGGGGACCGGAGTCAGCGCTTGGTGGCCTCGAGCCGCTGCAGAGCCTCGAGGCGCTCGGCCGCGTGGTCAACGAGGCGCTGCGGGTAGCCGTGGGCGTAGCCGTCGGCGGCATCCCACGGCTGGTGCGCCGCCGGGCCGGCGAGCTGCGCCAGCTCGGGCACCCAGCGCCGCACGTACGCGCCGTCGAGGTCGAAGCGCAGCCCCTGGGTGACCGGGTTGAACACCCGGAAGTAGGGCGAGGCATCGGTGCCGGTGCCGGCCACCCACTGCCAGCCGTGGTTGTTCGAGGCGATGTCACCGTCGACGAGGTGGTCGAGGAAGTGCCGGGCACCGACCGGCCACCACACGTGGAGGTCCTTGGTGAGGAAGCTGGCCGTGATCATCCGCAGCCGGTTGTGCATCCAGCCCTGCGCGAGCAGCTGGCGCATGCCGGCGTCGACGATCGGGTAGCCGGTGTGCCCGGTCTTCCACGCCTCGATGGCGTCGTGCGGCTCGTCGTAGCGCATCCGCTCCATCTCGGGCCGCAGGTCGTGCCACGAGGTGCGCGGCTGGTGCCAGAGCACGTCGGCGTAGAACTCGCGCCAGGCCAGCTCGTTCTCGTAGGTGTGGGCGCCCTGGCCGTGCTCGTCGGCGAGGTCGGCGAGCAGCGTGCGCGGGTGCAGCACACCGAGCTTGAGGTAGGGCGACAGCCGCGAGGTGCCGTCGCGGTCGGGGCGGTTACGGTCGTCGGCGTATGCCGGGAGCGCACCGTCGCGGAACGCTCGCCACCGCTCGAGGGCGGTCTGTTCCCCCGCTGGGGGCAGGTCGGGCAGGTCGGGTGCGGCGAGGGCCGCCTGCACCGCGGCCGTCGCGTCGCCGTCGTTGCGGGCGTGGCGCAGCGGCAGCTCGCGCGGCGTGGGGGCGGGAGCCGGCCAGCCGCGCGCCCGCCATGCCTTCGAGAACGGCGTGAACACCTTGTAGGGATCCCCCGAGCCGTTGACCACGAGACCCGGCCCCACGGCGTACGGCGTGCCCGTTTCAACCCACTGGATGCCGTTCTCGCCCAGCGCTGTTGCCACCAGCTCGTCGCGGCGCCGGCCGGCCGGGGTGGTCTCGCGCGAGACGTGCACCGTGGTCGCGCCCACCCGGCGCGCGAGCTCGGGGACCGCTTGGCGCGGGTCGCCGTGCAGCAGGGTGAGCGCGCCGTCGAAGGCCTCGTTCGTGGCCTGGAGCGTGGCGGCGAGCCAGGCCCGGCGGGCCGCACCCCCGCCGTCCCACAGCCGCGGGTCGACGACGAACGCGACGACGAGGTCGCCGCCCTGCGCGGCGTCGCGGGCGGCGAGGAGGGCGGGGTGGTCGCGGCGGCGCAGGTCGCGCCGCAGCCAGAGCAGGGTGGTCAACGGCATCCCCTCATGACAGCCGGTCGAACACTTCGGGCAGGAGGAAGAGCATGCCGAGCGACCAGGTGAGGTGCGTGACGATCGGCCCGAGGATGCCGCCCGTGACCCGGCGCTGGAGGCCCACGACCAGCCCGACGAGCGCGCCCGCGAGGATCAGCAGCGGGATGCCGGACGTCGCGGTGACCAGCGTGTAGACCACGGTGGTGACGGCCACGGCGTGCCGCCGGCCGACCGCGGCGTACATCGCCCCCCGGAAGTAGAGCTCCTCGGCGATGCCGTTGACCATCGTGATGACGGCGACCACGGCGAGGGAGCCGAACCGGGCGTGGTCGAGCAGGTCCTGCACCGGGTTGCGCAGCACCGGGATCTGCGCGACGACGACCGCACCGACCATGAACAGCCCGAGCAGCAGCGCGCCGAGGGCGAGGGACTGCACCACCGCGCGGCTGGTGTCCTTGCCGTCGCGGGTGTGGCCGCGGCCCAGGTGCAGCGGGCCGGACGCGAACGCCCCGATGGCCCACACGGCGGCGAGCGCGAAGGTGGCGGTGTAGAAGGTGGGGTCGCCCGGTTCGATGCGCAGGGCCCAGGTGAGCACGGCCGCACCGACCAGCAGGGTGATGACGACGACGATGCGGCGACGCCGGAACGCCCAGTCGGGCTCGTGGTGGTCGCGGGGCACCGGGTCGACGAGGGCTGCGCGCACGAAGGCGCGCATCTCGGTGACCGGGTTCATCGGGCGGCTCGGCTCACGACCCGCCGCTCCCGCGCCCGCCGGCCCACGCGGGGTCGGCGCTGGTGATGCGGGCCGGGTCGACGGTGCCCGGCTCGGGGCGGGGGTGCACGTCGTCGCCGGCGATGGCGTCGGCGACGGCCCGGTCGTACGTCAGGGCCCCCTGCGGCGGCGGCCCGACCAGGTCGTCGAGGTCGTGCTCGCCGCAGACCACTTCGTGCAGCAGGCTGCCCACGAGCGGCTTGGCGACGCCGGTCGGCACCGGGGTCACGAAGCCGACCCACTGGCTGGCCAGGTAGGGGGTGAGCACCGGAACGGTGACGATGCGGCGGCTCATCAGCCCGGCGATCTTGGCGAAGCGCTGGATCATCTCGCGGTAGGTCAGCACGTCGGGGCCGCCGAGGTCGAAGGTGCGGTTGACCTCCGGGGGCAGGTCGGCGGCACGAACGAGGTAGTGCAGCACGTCGCGTACGGCGATCGGCTGGATGCGGTTGTCGAGCCACTTCGGCGTGATCATGACCGGCAGGCGGGTGGTGAGGTGGCGCAGCATCTCGAACGACGCCGACCCCGAGCCGAGGATGATCGCGGCCTGCAGCACCGCGGTGGGCACCCCGCTGGACATCAGCAGGTCGCCCACCTCGACCCGTGAGGCCAGGTGGTCGCTGAGCGGGCCGTCGTCGGGGTGCAGCCCCGAGAGGTAGACGATGCGGCCCACGCCGGCCTCGAAGGCGGCCACCCCGAAGGTGCGGGCCAGCTCGCGGTCACGCTCGACGAAGCCGCCCGCGCCGTCCATCGAGTGCAGGAAGTAGTAGGCGACGTCGACGCCGGCGAGCGCGGTCGCCAGGGTGTCGGGCGAGCCGGCATCGCCCTCGACGACCTCGACCTGCTCGCGCCACCACCGGTCGGCCACCTTGGCGTCGTCCCTGGTCAGGGCACGCACCTGCCAGCCCTCGTCGAGCAGGCGCGGGACCAGGCGGGAGCCGATGTAGCCGGTGACCCCCGTGACGAGGGCTCGGCGTTGCTGGGTCATCGGCTGTCCTTTCGGGCGAGTCGGACACGGGCGGCGGCGAGCGGTCGCGTGCCGACCCTCACAGTAGGCGAGGTGGCACGCACATCCCCAGCAACGTCCTGCCGCCCCGGAGCTGTCGATGCTTCGCCTCACCCGAGGCTAGGGCCGCAACCCGTGGTGTCCAAACTTTGTCCAATGATGTGTCGCATGTTTGTCAAAGGTGCGATCAGCGTCTACGGTGGCGTCATGAGGGGTTCGGTACCGCCAACGATGCGGATTGGTGAGCTCGCCGCAAAGGTGGGCGTGAGTACCCACGTGCTGCGGGCGTGGGAGGCCAGGTACGGCCTACTGCGACCGGTCCGGTCGGCAGGCGGTTACCGGCTCTACGGGCACGAGGACGAGCGCCGTGTGCGCGAGGTCATCGCCCTGCGCGACCAGGGCGTGAGCGCCGCCGAGGCCTCGCGGCGAGTGCTGGCCACCGAGCGCGGCGGCCCGTCCGACTACGACGACGGGTCCGACGGATCGGGCCAGGCCGGTGCAGCGGACGGCGGGCGCGGCACCAACGGTGCGGGCCCGGCATCCGGGGCGGGCACGCCCAACGGGTCGGCGCCCCCAGGCCTGCGGGCCGACCCGCCGATGCTCGTGGCCCAGCTGCTCGACGCCGTCACCGCCCTCGACGAGGACCGTGCCCATGCCGTGCTCGACATCGCCTTCGTGGAGCGCTCGGTCGAGAGCGCGATCATCGACGTGCTGTTGCCGCTGTTCGTGCGGGTCGGTGAGATGTGGGAGCTCGGCCGCATCGGCATCGCCCAGGAGCACTTCGCCAGCAGCCTCGTGCGCCGCCGCCTCGGGGCGCTGTCCCTGACCTGGGGCGTCGGCACCGGCCCGGTCGCGGTGCTGGCCTGCCCGCCCGGGGAGTTCCACGACATCGTGCTGCTCAGCTTCGGCGTGCTCCTCGGGCGCGCCGGCTGGCGCATCCGATACCTCGGCCCCGACACGCCCATCCACTCCCTCGCGTCGGCCGCGCGGCTCACCCAGGCGGATGCCGTCGTGCTCGCCTGCCGCCGCCCGTCGGGGTTCCGCGGGCACGCGGCCGCCCTGAAGCGGCTCAGCGAGAACCACCCGGTCTGGTTGGCCGGCCGGGGGGCGACCCCCAGGGTGCTCGAGGAGGTCTCGGTGCGCCACCTCGGCGGTGACCTCATCGCGGCCGTCACCGCGCTCACCGCCATGGCGCGGGAGCGTCGCGCGGCGCAGCCGTCCGACTCAGCCGGCCACCTGTGACAGCGCATGGATGCCGAGACCGGCCAGGGCCCCGACGATCGTGCCGTTGATCCGGATGAACTGCAGGTCGCGCCCGACGTGCAGCTCGATCCGCTCCGCGGCCTCGTCGCCGTCCCAGCGGTCGACGGTGACCGAGATGACCTCGGCGAGCTCGCTGCCGTAGGTGTTGACGAAGAACGACACCGCCTCACCGAGCCGCGCCTCGAGGCGGCCGCGCCAAGCCTCGTCGTCGACCAGGTGCTGCCCGAGGTGCTCGAGCAGCTCGTCGCCGCGGGTGTGGAAGTAGGAGCTCTCGTCGTTCATGGCCGCCGTGAGCGATGCCCGGAACGACTGCCACAGCCCGAGCGCCGTCTCGGGCACCTGGGGGTGCGTCAGCAGCCGCACCTTGAGCGCCTCGGCCCGCTCCATGACCTCCGGGTCGCGCTGGAGGTCGGCGGCGAGACGTTTGAGCAGGTCGTCGAACGCCACCCGGGCGGGGTGGCTCGGGTCGTGCTGGATGTCGCGCAGCCAGTCGAGCACCTGCTGGTAGGTCCAGCCGATCACCTTGTCGTCGACCCACGGCGGCGACCACCATGGCGCGCGCTCGCCGAGCACCGCGGCATAGGTGCCCGGGTTGTCGGCGAGCCAGTCGCGCAGCTGCTCGAGCCCGAGGTCGACCAGGCCGCGGTGGGTCTGCTCGTCGACGACGCCCTCGAGCAGGGCGCCGGCGATGGGGGCGACCGGCTCCTGGATCAGGCGGGGCACGACGAAATCCTCGACCAGGGCGCGCACCTCGTCGTCGGAGAGCCTGCCGAGGCCGGCCCGGGCGACCCGCACGACCTCGGTGCGCACCCGGTGCCGGTGATCGGGCACGCCGAGCCACAGCCCGACCCGCTCCCCCACCCGTGCGGCGGCCAGCCGGTCGCGGGCGATCTCCTCGGTGAGGAAGTTCTCGGTGACGAACTCCTGCAGGCTGCGCCCGATCTCGTCCTTGCGCTTGGGGATGATCGCCGTGTGGGGGACAGGTAACCCCAGCGGGTGCCGGAACAGCGCGGTCACGGCGAACCAGTCGGCCAGTGCGCCGACCATGGCCGCCTCCGCGCCGGTGTTGACGTAGCCCCAGACCCCGCTGTGGTCGAGGTTGAGTGTCAGGGCATAGACGACGGCGGCGAACACGAGCAACGACACGGCGAGCAGCCGCATTCGGCGCAGCCCGGCGCGGCGGGCGGCGTCCGCGGGAGAAGGGGCCAGAAGACTCACGCGGCGATCCTCCCCCATGCCGGGCCACGAGCCGTTCCCGGATGCCGGTCAGCCGCCGGTCGAGGCTGCCGCGCCTACGCTGCAGCCGCCGGCCAACCTACGTTGCAGCCGCCGGCCAACGCTGCCGCCCCTACGCTGCAGCCGCCGGCCAACCCTGCCGCCCCTACGCTGCAGCCGCCGGCCAACCCTGCCGCGCCTACGCTGGTGGCGTGCGTTTCCTCAACGACCTCCAGCCGCAGCACGACCTGACCTACGACGACGTCTTCATGGTGCCCAACCGGTCGTCGGTGACGAGCCGCCTCGACGTCGACCTCGCGACCGTCGACGGCACGGGGACGACGATCCCGCTCGTGGTCGCCAACATGACCGCGATCGCCGGCCGCCGGATGGCCGAGACCACCGCTCGCCGCGGCGCGCTGACCGTGATCCCCCAGGACATCCCCGCCGAGATCGTGCGGGATGTCGTGGCCTGGCAGAAGTCTCGGCACCTGGTCTACGACACCCCGATCACGCTGACCCCCACGATGACGGTCGGGGAGGCGCTCGTGCTGCTGCACAAGCGGGCCCACGGCGCGGCCATCGTCACCGTCGGCGAACGCCCGGTCGGCATCGTCACCGAGACCGACCTCACCGGCGTCGACCGGTTCACCCAGCTCGACGACGTCATGGTCCGCGACATGGTGACCCTGAAGGACGGCGTCGACGTCGAGTCGGCGTTCGACACCCTGTCGCACGCCCGGCGGCGGCTCGCCCCGATCGTGGCCGACGACGGTCGGCTGGTCGGCATCCTCACCAGGGCCGGAGCGCTGCGCGCGCACCTGTACTCCCCCGCCCTCGACGACGCCGGGCGCCTGCGGATCGCGGCGGCGGTCGGCATCAACGGCGACGTCGCCACCAAGGCCAAGGACCTGCTCGACGCCGGCGCCGACGTGCTCGTCATCGACACCGCCCACGGCCACCAGGAGAAGATGCTCGAGGCGCTGCGGTCGGTTCGCGCCCTCGACCCGGGTGTGCCCGTGGTGGCCGGCAACGTCGTGTCGGCCGAGGGCACCCGCGACCTCATCGAGGCGGGCGCCGACATCGTCAAGGTCGGGGTCGGCCCCGGCGCGATGTGCACCACCCGGATGATGACCGCCGTGGGCCGCCCCCAGTTCTCCGCGGTGCTCGAATGCGCTTCCGCTGCAAGCGAGCTGGGCCGGAACGTGTGGGCGGACGGGGGCGTCCGGCATCCGCGCGACGTCGCTCTCGCCCTGGCCGCCGGTGCCTCGAACGTCATGATCGGCTCGTGGTTCGCGGGCACGCTGGAGTCGCCCGGTGACCTCTACACCGACGAGGCCGGCCGCCAGTTCAAGGAGTCGTTCGGCATGGCCTCGTCGCGGGCGGTGCGCGGGCGCACGGCGAGCGACACCGCCTACGAGCGGGCCCGCAGGGCGATGTTCGAGGAGGGCATCAGCTCGGCCCGGATGTACGTCGACCCGGCCCGCCCGAGCGTCGAGGACGTGCTCGACGAGATCGTCGCCGGGCTCCGCAGCAGCTGCACCTACGCCGGAGCGCGCACCCTCGAGGAGTTCTCGCAGCGGGCGACGGTCGGCATCCAGAGCACCGCCGGCTTCGCCGAGGGGCGCCCGCTGCACACCTCCTGGTGACCCGTCCCAGCTTTCCCGCATGGAGCAGGAACCTTGAGGTTCGCACCCCTTTCGTTCCGGTGCGAACGTGAAGGTCCCCGCATCGGGCGGGAAAGCTGGGACCTGGAGGGGCGCGGGGGTGGGGCAGGATTGCCGGCATGCCGTTCGACGTCGCCTCGGTCCGCGCCCACTTCCCGTCGCTCGCCGAGGGGGCCGCCGCGCACTTCGACGGCCCCGGCGGCAGCCAGACGCCTGATGTCGTCGGGCGGGCCGTCGCCGAGACCCTGACGAGTGCGATCTCGAACCGGGGCGGTGTCACCCCCTCCGAGCGCCGCGCCGAGCAGGTGGTCACCGACTGCCGCTCCGCGCTCGGCGATCTGCTGGGCGCCGACCCACGCGGCATCGTGTTCGGCCGCAGCGCGACCGCTCTCACCTACGACCTCGCCCGCGCCCTGGCCAAGGACTGGGGCCCGGGCGACGAGGTCGTCGTCACCCGGCTCGACCACGACGCGAACATCCGTCCGTGGGTGCAGGCGGCAGCAGCGGTCGGCGCCACGGTGCGCTGGGTCGACTTCGACCCGGCGACGGGAGAGCTGTCGGCGGATGCCGTGGCCGCCGCGCTCTGCGAGCGCACCCGGCTCGTGGCCACCACCGCCGCGTCCAACCTCATCGGCACCCGGCCCCCGGTGTGCCGGGTGGCCGACCTGGCACACGAGGTGGGGGCGCTGCACTGGGTCGACGGCGTGCACGCGACCGCCCACGCCTGCGTCGACCTCGCGGCCCTGCGTGCCGACTTCTGGACCTGCTCGCCCTACAAGCTCATGGGGCCGCACTGCGGGGTGCTCGCCGCCGACCCCGCCCTGCTCGAGACCCTCCACCCCGACAAGCTGCTGCCCTCGACCGATGCCGTGCCCGAGCGGTTCGAGCTCGGCACCCTCCCCTACGAGCTGATGGCCGGCACCACCGCCGCGGTCGACTTCATCGCGAGCCTCGCCGGCGACGACGGTGGCGGGTCCGCGACCCGGCGCGAGCGGATCGAGCTGGGCATGAAGGGCGTGCACGCCCACGAGCGGACGCTGCTCGACGAGCTCGAGCCTGCTCTGCGTGCCCTGCCCGGTGTCACGGTGCACAGCAACGCCGGCGCCCGCACCCCCACGCTGTTGTTCACCGTCGATGGGCGAGACCCGCAGGAGATCCGTGGCAGGCTCGCCGAGAGCGGCGTCAACGCGCCCGCCGGTCACTTCTACGCGATCGAGTGCTCACGGCACCTGGGCCTCGGCGACGGCGGCGGCGTGCGAGTCGGGCTCGCGCCGTACACCTCGATGGACGACACCGAGCGATTGCTCACCGCACTTCGCGACATCCTGTAAGAGAGAACGGACTTCCCATGGCACAGCTCGACCACGACCCGGTGCTCGTCACCGGCTGCTCCACCGGCATCGGTCGCGCCACCGCCCAGGCGCTGCTCGCCCGGGGCCACACCGTCTGGGCCACCGCACGGCGCCCCGAGACGCTGGGCGACCTCGCCGCCAAGGGTGCCCACGTGACTGCGCTCGACGTCACCGACGACGCGTCGATGTCCGCTGCGGTGGCCGAGGTCGAGGCGGTGCACGGCGCCGTCGGCACGCTCGTCAACAACGCCGGGTTCGGTGAGTACGGTGCCGTCGAGGAGGTCGGCATGGACAAGGTGCGGGCCATGTTCGAGACCAACGTCTTCGGGCTCGCCCGGATGTGTCAGCTCGTCCTGCCCGGGATGAGGGCCGCGGGCCGCGGGCGCATCATCAACCTCAGCTCGATGGGCGGGCGGATGACCTTCCCGCTCGGGGGCTACTACCACGCGACGAAGTACGCCGTGGAGGCGCTGAGCGACGCCCTCCGGGTCGAGGTGAAGCCGTTCGGGGTGCATGTCGTCGTCGTCGAGCCGGGGGTCACCCGCAGCGGGTTCGAAGGCACGATCAGTGCGTCCTACGCGCTCGCCTCCCACGACGACTCCCCCTACGCAGCGATGCGCGCGTCGGTCGCCGAGGGCAACAGCGCGGCCTACGCCAACCCGCGGCTGTCGGCCTCCGCCGAGAGTGTCGCGCAGACCCTCGTCAAGGCTGTCGAGGCCGAGCGTCCCCGCACCCGCTACCTGCTCACGCCGGCGGCCCGAGCCATGGTGACCGCCAGGGCTGTCGGAGGCGACCGCATCTGGGACGGCATCGTCAAGCGTCAGTTCGGGATCTGATGGTCGCACTCCTGACGCCGCTCGAGGCTCCGGTGCACCCCATCGAGGCGCTGCGCCGGGTGGCCTTCCTCCTGGAGCGCACCCGCGCAGGCACCTACCGGGTGGAGGCGTTCCGCAACGCGGTCAAGACCCTGAAGACCCTCGATGCGGGCGAGCTGCGCGAGCGCGCCGAGGCCGGCACCCTGCAGGACATCCCCGGCATCGGGAAGTCCACGAGCGGGGTCATCGCCGAGGCATTGGCGGGCGAGCTGCCGGCCTACCTGGCCTCGCTGCAGGAGAAGTCGGGCGGCCCGCTCGTCGAGGGCGGCGAGCAGCTGTACGCCGCCCTGCGCGGCGACGCCCACCTGCACTCGGACTGGAGCGACGGAGGGAGCCCGATCGACGAGATGGTGCTGACCGGCATCGAGCTCGGGCACGAGTGGCTCGTGCTCACCGACCACAGCCCCCAGCTGCGCGTCGCCAACGGGCTCACCGTCGAGCGGCTCACCCAGCAGATCGGCATCGTCGAGGCGATCGACCGGTCGCTGGGTGGGTCGTTCCGGCTGCTCAAGGGCATAGAGGTCGACATCCTCGACGACGGCGGCCTCGACCAGACCGATGCGATGCTGGCCCGCCTCGACCTCGTCACGGCATCCGTGCACAGCAAGCTGCGGATGAACGGCGGCCCGATGACCACGCGGATGGTCAACGCCGCCTCGAACCCCCGCGTCAACGTGCTGGGCCACTGCACGGGGCGGCTCGTCGAGGGCTCACGGGGCACCCGGGCGCAGTCCGACTTCGACGCCAGGGCGGTCTTCGAGGCCTGCGCCGAGCACGGCACCGCCGTCGAGATCAACAGCCGGCCCGAGCGCTGCGACCCGCCGGACGAGCTGGTGCTCCTCGCGCTGGAGATCGGGTGCCTGTTCTCCATCGACTCCGACGCCCACGCGCCGGGGCAGCTCGACATGAAGGCCTACGGCTGCGAGCGCGCCGAGCGGCTGGGCGTGCCCGCCGAGCGGATCCTCACCACCTGGGATGCCGACCGGCTGCTCGCTTGGGCGAACCCCGGACACTAGTTCGCCGCTCAGGCGCTGCGCCGGCTGCGGCCCTCGAGGTCGGCGCGCAGGGACCGCACATCGACACCGACGCCGGCGAGCAGCAACCGGACGGCGTCGTCGTCGGTGCGCAGGACCGCGAGCGCGATGTGCTCGCTGCGGATCTCAG